>JANOHP010000160.1:0-8656 GCA_031406575.1 Hyphomicrobiales bacterium | reverse complement strand
CGCAGTGACAAAGCGGACAGTCACGGTCAAAGATCGGATGCAGCAAGCTTATCGATACGAGCTCGTCGCACCGGCGGGACGCAACTTCGATCCGGAGTTCCGACCGGATCTGACGCCGGCCGAGATGCTGCGTCTCGGCGTGTTCGGCGGCAAATACATGACCGATTGCCGTGACGAGTTCCCGCGTAGCTGGTTCACTGGCGCCAAGCTCGCGACCGGCGCCGCCGACAGGTCGCTCAACTACTTCGGTGTCGATGCCAGCCAGCCGCTGTCGGTGTGGCGTACAAAGGGCTGGCTACATCCCGACGATCCGCGCGGCTGGTTCCAGTGGTACTGCAGGTACTACATGGGTCGACGCGTACCTGTTGAGGATGCGCGCCAGATCAAACGCTGGAAGGCCATTCGTCGCCACGTGCGACAGGTTCAGATCAACTGCGAGCCCGGCGACATCTGGTGCCGCAGACGCCAACGGCAGGCGCTGCTGCATTGGGCGTACGATAGCCGCAAGCTGTAACGGGAGTACGAGTTCCCTTTCAGCGAATGATGCGCTCGAAATGAGGGCTACCGCGATAGCGGTTTAGCGCAATATCTGATTTGCGACGTCATCCGTTGACGGATCGATTCTTGAACCTCAATCGCGCTCGCCGAGGATGAGATCACCGGCCGGCGCCCGGTCTGCAAGCTGAGCATCACGTCGTCGAAGATCAAATCATTGCGTTTCTCGTCCTGAGCCAGCGCCGCGTAGAGCGCAGTCATCTGGGCCAGCCCTTGTGCCTCCACCTCTGGACGGTGCTGAAATCCAGTCTCCCGGAGACGAACCTTGTGGCTGAATGACCGGGTCGCAGCCTGTGTCTCTGCATCCACCCGGTATCGCACCGGATCACATTGCATGAAGATGATCGGGTGATGGCCGTCCTTGCGGGCAACCGTGGCGGATAGTCCGAGCACGTAGCGCGCCTTCGTGCGCCGCGCTCGGACTTGCCAACCGCGCCAAGGAGATCGCGGCCGAAGTCTCAGTCGACCGGCTTGCGCGCACCGCCGCCTTCCTATTTATTGAGGATTCCCGTGCCAGCTACGTCATCGAGGATCCGCCTCCTGCGTCCGCGCCGGTCCGCAATCGCACTGAGAACGTCCCACAGTGGGGGTGTCATGAAGCTACCTCCCTCGTTGGTAGTTTCGCTGCAGGATCTGATTTGCAGCCCGTGTCAGTCCTGGGGCGGTGCGGTTCTTTGAATCACCCGCCAACAGCCGGTGGCCAGTCGCCAGCGGTTCTGCTATGATGGATAGTCAATTGGCGTGGTCGCCCCGCCAGGGCGTGCTGCCGATCCCGCTGGGGCAGAGAAAAATATTCACGCGCTGAATAATTTTTGAATATTTCTTGCCGCGCCACCGCGCGTCGGCTACGGTTGGCCATCGAAACGATTCTCGGATGGCTTTCGTGGACAGAAGTGAACTCCTCGTCGAATTGCACCAAGTGCTTGAGCAGCCGCTCTGGAGCCTCATTGGTCGGCTTGAGGAGACGCTTACCGGGTTTATTACCGTACCACACCTCAATCATGACGATCCCGCTGCCGTCGGCAGCGCAATTCATTCAGCGTTGCCCAGTGCGGTGAATGATGCGGGCCTCGCGGCCGTAGGGCTGACCTGCGTCACGTATGACAATGGGCCGTCCCACAAACTGACCGGTGTGATCGCGTCCGGCGGAGAGGATCGGGAGATCAGCCTCGAGCTGCATTTGGCAGGGCCGCAGGGTGGCACGAGGAAGGGTCAGCATCAGTTCGCGTCCATCGAGGCCGACGACGCGCCGACGTTCGAGGGCTTCGAGCACGTAGCGCCGAAGCAAGTTCTTCTTTTCCTTGCCTACCACCTCGCGCCGACAAAGGCGCGCGTCGAGCGGCTGTTCCTGGCCTTCGCGGATGGGGTGGATAAGAAGAAGATCGAGCTGCAACGGCCGGCTGCGGCGAGCACCAGTAGCGTCAGTACAGCCGACACCGAACGCAAGCCTGAGCCGAAAGGCACGGTGGTAAAGGCCAAGTCTCGGAAGGGAGAAGACCGCGATGTTGGGGCGCCGACTAAACGGGGAAATGGTACTTTTGGGTCGGAAGAGGCGTCGTAAGACGCAGACCGAACTGGCCGAAGAGACCGGCATTCCTCAAGCTGCGATATCGAGGATCGAGAACGGAACCCGTGAAGAGCTGACTAACGACGAGATCCAACGGGTAGCCAAGGCTCTTCGGTTCCCGCCAGCGTTTTTCTACGAGCATGACCTCGTGTATCGCAAGCCGTTGAGCTTGCATGCCGCGGCGTTCCGGAAGAAGGCGTCAGTGGCTGTGAAAGACACCGATGCCATCGTTGCTCTGGGAAATCACTACGTGATCCAACTCCGGCGGCTACTCGACTCAGTCGAGTTGCAGTCTGAGTACGAGCTGTTGCAGTTTGAGATTGTCAGCCAAAAGGATGGCGCGGGCGAGCACGCGCGGGCGATTGCGAGTGCGTCCGATGCAGCTGCGGCCGTGCGCGCGTCGTGGCAAGTAGGGGATGGCCCACTCCATTCCCTTACCCGATATGTCGAAGCGACCGGCGTCATTGTCATCAAGGCCGACTTTGGGGGTGCGGATATCGACGGGTTCACGCTGAGGCCTGTAGGCTTGCGTCCAGTAATTTTTCTGAACAATGCGCGGGCGCCGGATCGCATGCGCTTCAGCCTGGCGCATGAGTTCGGTCACGCAGTCCTGCATCCGTTCCCGCATGAAGGCATGGAGAGCGAAGCCAATGAATTCGCCACAGCGCTCTTGATGCCGCGACAGAGCATCATGCCGGATTTAAAGCGCGGCCTTTCAATTCCTGCGCTCGGTCGGCTCAAATTGAAATGGCAGGTTTCAATGGCCTCGATCATATATCGCGCAAAAACACTCGGCGTCATCGGTGGAGATGCGCAGGTGCAGCTTTACATGAAGATGGCACCGTATCGTGCCCGAGAACCTGCGGAGTTTGATATTTCACCGGAAGTGACCAAGCTGATTGGTGATTTAATTCGGACACACACGGACGAACTTGGGTATCCACTGAACGAATTGGCGACAGCAACAACAACGCTGCCCGAAGAATTTGCGGAGATGCACGGGCTTCAACTCATTCTGTCTAGGGCAGAGCGCCCAAAGCTGAGATTGGTCGTTTCGTCGGATCAGAAGAAATAGCGCGCCTTCGGCTCAACATCGATCGCAGCGAGTTGCCGACGAATGGCGTCAATTTCATCGCTGTTCCCACTTGGTGTCATTGTTCGGCCACCCGGTTCCGTCCAATTCAAGCAACATGCGCGCTGATTCTGGCGATCGCGAGAGGCAAGCAGCCTTCCATAGCAGGCACCTCTGAAGCCTGATCCGCATTACATGTGGAAACGGGCTCGAATACCACCCCTGCGGCATTGATCGAATTGGACGACGCGGCCTACCGTCCATCCATGCTGAAAGATTCGCACGCGATGGCTGGACCCGACGCGCCGGCACAAGAGGCATCGAAACGGCATGGCGCGAGCAAGACAGCGCGTGCGCGCGCCGTCCTGGATCGGCCGCCACAGGCGCAAGGCTGGAGCACCACCGACGAGGATGAAATCGCGCTGCGCCGCTGGCGCGGGCGCACGGAAATTACTGCGATCGAGGCGCTGGAGCCCAAGCAGCCGATCTTCGGCACGTTTCGCATCCGCTCGGAAAGTGGCAGCAATTATGAGGTCGAGCTCCGCAGCTTCGAACAGCATATCAATTCCTGCGGCTGCATCGATCATCGCGTCAATGGTCTGGGCACCTGCAAACATATCGAGGGCGTGCTCGCGGCGTTGCGCCGGCAGGATGTGCGGGCGTTCGACGTCGTGTCGAAGACGCGCCTCGAACACGATGTGGCCGCAGCGGGCAGCGCGCGCCTGGAGATTTTTCTCGACCGCCGCGACACGACGCGTCCGACAGTCGTTTGGCCCACGGCCTGCGGGACGGGGCGGTCGTCGCAAAGGCGCGCCTGGGGCATGTTGCGCGACTGGCTGCGTCCGTTCCTGAAGTCCGACGGAGAGCTCGACGCCAATCCTGGTAAGGTCGCCGCCCTCCTGGTTGCGTGGCAATCTGCGCCGGCACACGTGCGCCGCAGCATCCGAGTTTCCCGTCATTTCAGCTCATGGATCGAACGCGAGCAGCGCCAGCGGTCACGCGTCAAGGCTCGTGCAAAATTCATCGGCGAGGTCGAGCGCGGCAAGGCAAGCTTCGATCTCGTGAAGTTGCCTCTCCTCCCCTACCAGCGCGAAGGCATGCTGCACTTGGCCTTCGGCGAGCGCGCGCTGTTGGCCGACGAGATGGGGCTCGGCAAGACCGTCCAGGCGATCGCCGCCTGCGAGCTGCTGGCCCGGGCCAAGGGTATTGCCCGTGTGCTCGTGGTCTGCCCGGCCTCGCTCAAGGCCGAATGGGAAGAGCAGATCGCGCAGTTCACTGATCGCCCCGCCAAATCCGTGTTCGGCCCTCGGGCGCAGCGCCTCACCACGTACGGGAAGCCGGTCTTCTTCAATATCGTCAATTACGAGCAGGTGCTCGTGGATGCCGATGACATCAATCAAATCCTGGCGCCCGACGTCGTCATTCTCGACGAGGCGCAGCGCATCAAGAACTGGCAAACCAAGACGGCGCGGCGGGTCAAGAAACTGCGCTCTCCCTACGCCTTCGTGCTAACCGGAACGCCGCTCGAAAACCGCATCGACGAGCTGTATTCTATCGTCCAGTATCTCGATCCGGAGCTGTTTGGCCCGCTGTTTCGCTTCAATCGCGACTTCTATGAACTGGACGAGCGGGGCCGTCCCGTCGACTACAAGAACCTCGGCCAGCTGCGGAACCGCGTCGCTCCCGTCATGTTGCGGCGACGCAAGGCGGACGTGGAGAGCGAACTGCCGGGCCGCACGGTGACGAACTATTTCGTGCCGATGGCCGAAGAGCAGCGGACCCGATACGACGACTACAAATTCCAGGCCGCCCGCATCGTCGCGATCGCCCAGCGACGGCCGTTGTTGCCCAAAGAGTTCGAGCGGCTGATGATGCTGCTCGCCTGCATGCGTATGATCTGCGACACGCCGGCGATCCTCGATCCCACCTGCCGCATCAGCCCGAAGCTCGAGGAGCTGGAGCGCATCCTCGGCGATCTCCTGGAGGAGCCGGACCGCAAGGTGATCGTGTTCTCCGAATGGGAGACCATGTTGGGGATGGTGCGCGAGCTGGCGGGCGAGATGGGGATCGAGGCGGCGTGGCACACGGGCTCGGTGCCGCAGCAGCGCCGGCGCGCGGAGATCGTGCGCTTCAAGCAGGACCCAGCCTGCCGGCTGTTTCTGTCGACAGACAGCGGCAGTGTCGGCCTCAATCTGCAGGTGGCGAGCGCCGTCGTGAATGTCGATCTGCCGTGGAATCCCGCGAAACTCGAGCAGCGTATCGCGCGGGCCTGGCGCAAGGGCCAAATGCGCGGCGTGACGGTCGTCAACCTCGTCTGCGAGGATTCGATCGAGCATGCCATGGTCCATCTACTCGGGGCCAAGCAAGCCCTGGCAGATGGTGTGATCGACGGGCAGGGCGACCTCGCGGCGCTCAAGATGCCGTCGGGTCGCGGCGCCATGGTCGCGCGCATGCAGGCGCTGATGGAGGCGGCCGAGACGACCGTAGCCGAGCGGGGGGAGACGCTGCGCGCCGTAACGCCGTGCCCCGTGTCACCCGAGGAGGCGATCGCCGCACAGCTCCGACAAAACCACGGCGAGCGCGCGTTGCACGTCGAAGCGCGCCAGGGCGGCGATGGCCGCACGCGGGTGCTGGCCGTGCTCGACCTCGCGTCCGACGCCCTCGAGGCCGAGACGCAGCGGCTTGCAGCGGCTGACGGCAGCGGCCCGGCGGTCGAGATCATCGACCGGGCAACCTGGATTACCCTGCGCCGGCTGCAGGCGAGCGGCCTGATCCAGATCCTGGATGGAGCCTCCCGCGTGTTGCACCGCGCGGCCGGGCTGGCCGACACGGATGTGGAGCACGCCGCCAACGCGCTGAAAGTACGCCTGGCAGCGCTTCGTGGAGAAGCCGAGCGGACGCTGCGGATGGCCCACGTGCTGGCCGCTGGCGGTTTCCCCGAGGAGGCGCGGCCATTGCTGGCCAAGGCGATTGGGCTCGGCGCGGCGATCAGACTTGCGGCGCTCGGTGTGCTTCCGGCAGATGCCACCTTGGCGACGCCGGCGCAAATCCAAGACCTCGTCGAGCGCAAGGCACTGCCCTTGCAAGCCATCGTCACGCTCGATGAATTGGCTGCGGCGTCAGGCACGCCAGCGGGGACCGATATCGAACGGCTTCTGAAGGCAACTGACGATATTTTGGCCGCCTGCGTCGACGGCGGGCCCCAAATTGCGACCGCGCCAGAGCGTGCAGTTACTCGCACGTGATGCTCACAGCTTCGCCAGCCCCGCGCTGAGCCGATCGAGCAGGCGCATCAGGAGGTAGCTTTCTTCGATGGAAAAATCAGCGAGCGCCGCTTCGTAAAAGCCCTGAATGCTGGGCCGCATGTCGGCCCATGTTTTGATACCCTTGTCGGTCAGGCGGACATGACGCAGACGGCCGTCACCGTCCGTTCGCGCTCGGTCGATCATTCCGGCCGTCTCCAGCCGATCCAATATCGCGGTCAGGCTCTGCCGACTTACCATCAAGTATTCTATCATATCCTTGACGGATAATCCGCGCTCTCCAACCTGTGGTCTGGAGAGTGCGCCGAGCACGGCCCATTGCTGAGTGGTTGTCCCGAAGGCGCTGACGGCGCTCGTTCCAACCTTGTGCATGAAATTAGAAGACTGATAAAGCCTAAAAAAAAGATGATTGGCGATGTCGCTCGAATTGTCCGGCCGGTCGGTCTCTGCACGTGTTTTCAACGGGGCCATATTTTTTCCATCAGCTAGTTGACATATATGTTATTGCATCATCTGCCTGATGCATACCGAAGGCCAGCCGGGATTTCCGGCCTCTTACAGGAGTGGTCCAGATGCGCGGTCTCCAGCGAAAGACAGTGATGGTCACAGGCGGCGGCGGCGGCGGCATCGGGGGCGCGACATGCCGCAGATTTGGCGCGGCCGGCGCGAAGGTGGCTGTTCTCGATCGCAATCTCGATGCCGCGAAGGTGACAGCCGAGGCGATCGAGGCCGCAGGTGGAACGGCGTTGGCCGTCGCTTGCGACATCACGCGCCGTGAGGAGGTCGACACCGCAGCTCGAACGTCGTAGCTCGTCTCGGCGCCATCGACATTCTCGTCAACAACGCGGGCTGGGACATCTTCAAGCCCTTCACCAAGACGCAGCCGATCGAGTGGGACCGCTTGATCGCAATCAATCTGACAGGCGCCCTGCACATGCATCACGCTGTTCTGCCGGGCATGGTCGCGAATAAGGCGGGACGCATCATCAACATCGCCTCGGACGCCGCCCGCGTCGGCTCCTCCGGCGAGGCGGTCTATGCGGCCTGCAAGGGTGGCTTGGTTTCGTTCTCCAAGACCATCGCGCGCGAGCACGCTCGCCACGGCATCACGGTCAACGTGGTCTGTCCGGGGCCGACCGACACGGCGCTGTTTACTGATTACAAGGAAGGCGCCGGCGACCCTGTGAAGCTGGAAGAAGCATTCCGCCGCTCCATCCCGCTCGGCCGCATCGGACAGTCCGACGATCTTCCGGGCGCCATCCTGTTTTTCGCCAGTGACGACGCGGGCTACATCACCGGGCAGGTCCTGAGTGTATCCGGCGGCCTGACCATGGCCGGCTGACCGGCCCCCCCATGCGACAAGGAGAACAACAGATGGACTTCAAGGACATCCTCTACGACGTGCGCAACGGCGTTGCCTGGATCACGATCAATCGCGCCGACAAGATGAATGCGTTTCGCGGGCAAACCTGCGACGAACTGATCCGCGCCCTCAACAAGGCCGGTTATGACAAGGCCGTCGGCGCCATCGTGCTCACGGGTGCTGGCGATCGCGCCTTCTGCACCGGCGGCGATCAGTCGGCTCACGAAGGCAACTACGACGGTCGCGGCACCATCGGGCTGCCGATGGAGGAACTCCACACCGCCATCCGCGACGTGCCCAAACCAGTCATCGCGCGCGTGCAGGGCTTTGCCATAGGTGGCGGCAACGTGCTGGCCACGATCTGTGATTTGACCATCTGCTCCGAGAAGGCGCAGTTCGGCCAAGTCGGCCCCAAGATGGGTTCGGTCGATCCGGGCTACGGCACCGCGTTCCTGGCCCGCGTCGTCGGGGAAAAGAAGGCCCACGAGATGTGGTACATGTGCCGCCGCTATTCCGGCGCTGAAGCGGTCGCCATGGGCCTCGCCAACGTGTGCGTGCCGCACGACCAGCTCGACGCCGAGGTGCAGAAGTGGGGCGAAGAGTTGTGTGACAGGAGCCCGACCGCCATCGCCATCGCCAAGCGCTCGTTCAATATGGACACGGCGCACCAAGCCGGCATTGCGGGGTTGGGAATGTACGCGCTCAAGCTCTACTATGACACCGAGGAATCCCGCGAGGGTGTCAATGCACTGAAGGAAAAGCGCAAGCCCGAGTTCCGCAAGTTCGCCAAGTAAAGCTGAGACAGTGCCCAGGCGCATAGTCGGCGACCGTGCCCG
>JANOHP010000142.1:0-11120 GCA_031406575.1 Hyphomicrobiales bacterium | reverse complement strand
CGGGCAGCAGCACCGGCAGCGTCATGTAGATCATCGAGATACCGTCGACGAAGCAGCCCAGGACGAGATAGAGGACGACGAGGGCGAGGAAGAATGTCCACTTCGACAGTCCGAGCGCCAAAATCCATTCGCTGACGGCGCGGCTGACGCCCGAATAGGTGAGCGCCGCCGACAGGATCTGCGCGCCGATGATGATCAGGGTCACCATGCAGGTGGTCTTGACGGTCGACATGATCGACTCGGAAAACACCTGCTTGGTCAGGCCGCCATAACCCGCAGCCAAGACGAGCGCGCCTCCCGCACCGATGGCGGCGGCTTCCGTGGGCGTCGTGAAACCAAAGTAGATGCCGCCCAGCACGGTGACGAGAAGGCCCAGCACGGGGAAGACGTGGAGGATGTCTTTGGTCGGCGGACCGCCTTGCGCGCCCGAATTGCGCGGCGGGGCGAGCGACGGATTGATCATCAAATGGATGGCGATATAGATCATGAAAACGCCGGCCATCAGCAGGCCAGGCAACACGCCCGCCATGAAGAGGCGCGCGATCGATTCTTCGACCAGCGCGCCATACAGCACCATGATGATCGACGGCGGGATGAGGATGCCGAGCGTGCCGCCGGCCGCCAAGGATCCGAACACGGGTTTTGGATCATAACCGCGCTTCAACATTTCCGGGATGGCTACGGTGCCGACGGTCGCGGCGGTGGCTACGCTCGATCCGCTCACGGCGGCGAAGATGGCGCACGAAAAGATGTTGGCGTGCAGCAGGCCGCCGGGCAGCCGGCCCAGCAAAACCACGACTCCGCGATAGAAATAGTTGCTGGCGCCGCTGCGCAGGATGAGTTCGCCCATCAGCAGGAACATAGGGACCGCGATCAGGATGTAGCTGTTGGCGGTATTCCAGACGACGGATGAGAGGGACTGCAGGCCGAGGGTACCCTTGCTCAGATACATGAGCAGCATGCCGACAGAGCCGAGGGCGAACGCCATCCACTGACCAGCGATGAGCAAGACCGTGAGCGTGACGCCGAGGATGATGATCAGAATGTCGAGGCTCATGTCGGGAAAGTCCTCAGGGCACGTTGCGCATGCGGTTGACGACGTAGGCGATGAGTTGGAGCAGAAGCACGAAGAGCCCCACGATGGCGACCGATTGCGGAATCCACTCCGGCGTCTCGATCACCGACACGGCGCGGACGTCTCGCCGGTAGAGGTAGAGGACGTGGAGAACCGTGTAGTAGAGCAGGACGGCGACATAGGCGGTGCCGGTCAGCACGATCAACCAGCGAACGCCTTGCTTGATGCCGCCTTTGAGGCGGTCATAGACGAGTTCGACCCGGATGAAGCCGCCGTCGCGAAGCGTGTAGGCGAGCCCGAGGAACACGGCCGCCGCATTGAGGTAGCCGCAAATTTCGTCGACGATCTGTAACGAGAATTTGAAGGGGCGCATCAACACTTCGATGCAGACGAGCGCCAGGATGAGAACGATTGCGACGCCAGCCAGAACGGCTGCGCCACCCTCCAAACGGTTGACCAGCCGGCCGAGCGCCGTCCGCGCCTGAACTTCCGACGCAGAGGGGCCGTCCGCCGCTTTGGGTAGAGCGTTGTCCATGTGTCCGCCGTTCGCTCGATGTCGTGGAAGGCCACCGCAACGAATCATTCGCGCGGTGGCCCAAAAGTAGGGGGAAGGATTGGTTGCGCGGCGTTATCTGTTGAGCGCCGTGCGGATCTCTTTCAGCATCGCCTCGCCTCTCGGTCCCTGCTGCTTGGCCCAGATTTCCCAGTATTCTTTCATCTTTTCCGTCATGGCTTCGATCTGGGCGGGTGCCGGCGTAATGATCTCGACCTTGTGCTTGGTCTTGAGGTCTTCGATGGCGGTCAGCTCGTCCCTGAGGTTGGCAGCCGATGTCCGGGGCCCCCACTCTTTCGCAACGGCGTCGAGCTGTTCGCGCAGCTTGGGGTCGAGCTTTTCGTAGGCGGCCGTGTTCATGAGAAGGTAGTCGGGACCGCCGATGTGCACGTTGCCGATCCACGCCCAGGTCACGAACTCGTACCACTTGGCGCCCATGACGTTGAAGGCTGCGGTGAAGAAGCCTTCCGCGACGCCGCGCTCCATGGCGACGGGAACTTCGGCGGGTGCGATCGAGACGGCCGAGCCGCCGAACCGCTTCATCATTTCGGACTGTTTGGCGTCCGTGGTGCGGATCTTGCGGCCGGCGAAGTCTTCGATTGACGAGATCGGCTTGCCTTTGCCGAAGACGTTCTGGATGGGCCACGTGAACCAGTAGAGCACCTTCACGCCGTTCTTTTCGAACTCGGGTTTCGTGTACTTCTCGATGATCGGATAGACTTTCTCGAGTTCCTCGGCGTTGCGCACCAGGAACGGCAGGCTGGCGATGGAGGCCAGTGGGATCGTGCCGGAAATGAAGCCCTGATAGGCTTGGCCGAGCTGGACGTTGCCGTCGCCCGCCGCCTTCACGATTTCGGTGGCCTTGAACGGCAGCTCGCCGGCCGGACGCACGGTGATGTCGAGCTTGCCGTCGGTGCGTTTTTTGACTTCGTCGGCGAAGGCCCGGTAGTGATTAGTGACCGGGTGGGTGGCGCCCATCATGGACGACAGGTCCCATTTCGTCTGCGCAGCTGCCGGCAACGAACACACCGCCACCGCCGTCGACACGCACGCGGCCGACAGCACCTTGCTCATCGAACTCATCGTCAATCCTCCCCTGATGCCGCCGAAACTCATGATCTCGGCTGTCGCGCCGTTGCCGTCGCCACCTCACTCGAGTGGTCGTCACCGCGCAGTCGACCCGCCACGATCTTGTTTTCATCTCTGGCTTGTCAACGCATTTCGTCATTGGCACACCGCCTTCGCACTGCGGGAGACAGTCGAGCGCGATGCACGGGGTGATCTGGGATGCCACGAAGTCCCGAGCGCCAAGATCCGTCAGTATGGCTTCCGTCATGGCTTCCGTCCGCGTGAAATTGTGATTAGTCTCTGCCATTACGAAATTCCGGATGTCGTTTTTTTCGACGGGTCCGGGGGCGCAGACGTCGGACGCGAGATCCGAGGCGAGGGACGGCAGGAGGAGACGGGTATGCTCAAGGCTTTGGTGATCGACCCCGGAAAATGCACGGGCTGCAAGCAGTGCGAGATGGCGTGCAGCTATGAAAACGAAGGCGAGTTCAATCCGTCCAAATCCCGTATTCGCGTGTTCGATTTCCATCAGGACGCACGTTTCGTCCCCTATACCTGCACGCAATGCGCTGAGGCTTGGTGCCAGCAGGCCTGCCCAGTCAATGCCATCACGACAGATTTCGATGGCGTCAAGGTGGTGCACGAAAACATCTGCGTGGGCTGCAAGGTGTGCACGATCGCCTGCCCGTTCGGCACGATCAACTACAACGCCTCGACCGGCAAAGTGATCAAGTGCGACCTGTGCCAGGGCAGCCCGGCCTGCGTCGATGCGTGCCCCACCGAGGCCATCACCTACTCCGACGTCGAACAGGGCGGCTTCGCCAAAATGCAGCTCTGGGCCAAGAAGACCGATGCCGGCAATACCGACCGTGACGTCAAAACGCCAACCGGCCACTGAGCCCGACCCGAAAGGAGTTCTGCCATGGGATTCACACGCAAAATCCTGCGGGTCGACCTGACCAAGGGCACCTGCAAGTCTGAACCGCTCAATATGGATTGGGCGATGAAATACATCGGCCAGCGCGGCCTCGCCTCGAAGTATCTCGTCGAAGAGATCGACCCGAAATGCGACCCCCTGGGGCCCGGCAACAAGCTCATCATGGCCACAGGGCCACTGACGGGCACGTGCGCCTCGACGGGTGGGCGCTATTCGGTCATCACGAAGGGCGCGCTGACCGGCGCCATCGCCTGCTCCAACTCGGGCGGGTATTTCGGCGCCGAAATGAAGTTCGCCGGCTGGGACATGATTATTTTCGAGGGCGTTTCTCCCAAGCCCGTTTACCTGACGGTTTTCGACGAGAAGGCCGAGCTGCGCGACGCCGCAGGTCTTTGGGGCAAGTCGGTTTGGGATACCGATGCGTTGATCAAAGCCAAGCACCAGGACCCGATGATCCACGTCGCTGCCATCGGCATCGCGGGTGAGAAACAGGTGCTCTACTCCTGCATCGTCAACGATCTGCACCGGGCGGCGGGCCGTTCCGGCGTCGGCGCGGTGATGGGGTCGAAGAACCTCAAGGCTGTCGCCATTCGCGGCACGCATGGCGTCAAGGTGCGCGACTTCAAGGACTTCATGAGCGCGACCAATGCCGGCAAGAAAGTGCTCGCCGGTAACGCTGTCACCGGCCAGGGTCTGCCGACCTACGGCACGCAGGTGCTGATGAACGTCATCAATGAGGCCGGCGCTCTACCAACGCGCAATTCGCGTGATATCCAGTTCGAAGGCGCGCATGCCATCTCGGCGGAAGCGATGGCCACGCCGCGCAAATCGGACGGCAAGAAGAATTTGCTGACCAACCAAGCCTGCTTCGGCTGCACCATCGCGTGCGGGCGTATCTCCAAGATCGACGAGAAGCATTTCTCGATCCAAAACAAGCCGCAGTATTGGCACGCGTCGGGCGGTCTCGAGTACGAGGCGGCGTGGGCGCTGGGCGCGGCCACGGGCGTCTCCGATCTCGAAGCGCTCACCTTCGCCAACTTCGTGTGCAACGAGCAGGGCCTCGATCCCATCTCCTTTGGCGCCACAGTCGGTGCGGCGATGGAATTGTACGGTATGGGCATCCTGACCAAGGACCAAGTCGGCTTCGAATTGACGTTCGGCTCGGCCGAGGCGCTGGTGAAATCGGTGGAGGCCGTCGGCAAGGCTGAGGGCTTCGGCGTCGATCTGGGCCAAGGGTCGGCGCGGTTGACGGCGAAGTACGGCAAGCCCGAACTCGCCATGACAGTGAAGGGCCAGGAATTCCCGGCCTACGATCCGCGCGGCATCCAAGGCATGGGCTTGACCTATGCCACGTCGAACCGCGGCGCCTGCCACCTGCGCTCGTACACGGTGTCGTCGGAAATTCTGGGCGTGCCCGAGAAGACCGATCCGCTCACGACCGATGGCAAGCCAGCCCTGGTCAAGGCGTTCCAAGACGCCACCTCGGCCGTCGACTCGACGGGTCTGTGCGTGTTCACGACGTTCGCGTGGACGCTGAACGACATCGCGCCGCAAGTCGACGCGGCGATCGAGGGCGGCTGGACGCCTGAGAAGATGCTGGAAGCGGGCGAGCGCATCTGGAACCTCGAGCGCCAGTTCAACATGCGCGCGGGCTTCACGATGAAGGACGACAGCCTGCCGCCACGCCTCCTCAACGAGGGTGCCAAGTCCGGTCCCGCCAAAGGCCTCACCAGCGGCCTCGCCAAGATGCTGCCCGAATACTACGAGCTGCGCGGCTGGACGAAGGAGGGCGTGCCCACCAACGAGACGCTGGCGCGGTTGGGCGTGTGAGGCTCGACTGAAGGAAACGAGCGGGTCATGTGGATAACGTGACCCGCCGATACGTCCCTGGTTGCCCGTACGAAATTTGGATGTTATTGTTTTGTTCTCATCGCAGGAGAACGCCGAATGCCTGAGGACAACACGGTTCTAGAACGCATCGCCCGGTGCGAAGAAGAAATCGAACAACTCAAGGCCGAGTGGCAGGGAATTCCGGACTTGATAGAAGCACGATTGCGCCTGACGGATTCGCGGGTCGCGCGCGTGCAAACTGAAGTGACGGGTCTGGCGCGACGCGTCAGTAGCCTCGTGGCCAAGGTCGATGCCCTTCCCCGCGTACTGGCCGAAATGCTCGACGAGCGCGCCAAGCAGGGTAGATAGCCAAGCGGTATCGCCGCGTGCGCCAAGTGACGTCGCCCTCATCGTGACCCTCCCCGCGAAGGCGGGGGAGGCTGACCGTAGCGCCTGCAACTGCGAGTGAACCCCATGCACCACGTCATCCTCGGAGCCGGGCCGGCCGGTGTTACGGCGGCCGAGACGATCAGGCAGGCGCGGCTGTCGGATCAGATCACGCTCATCTCCGGCGAGGACTCGGCGCCCTATTCGCGCATGGCAATCCCTTATCTCCTGCAAGGCAACATCGCCGAGCAGGGCACGCACCTGCGGCAAGCGCCGGGGCATTACGAGTCGCACGGCATCGATGTGCAGCATGGCCGCGCGGGTGGGGTCGACTCGGTGGCTAAGAAGCTCTTCTTGGCGGGTGGCCGCGACGTCAAATACGACAACCTGCTGATAGCCACCGGCGCGTCGCCGATCCTCCCGCCGTTCGACGGGGCAAACCTGCCGGGCGTGCATTCCTGCTGGACGCTCGAGGATGCGCGCGCCATCGTGCAACTCGTGGACAAAGGTGCCCCCGTCGTGCTGTGTGGCGCCGGTTTCATCGGCTCGATCATTCTCGAAGCCATTCACGCCCGTGGCGCCGATCTCACCGTCGTCGAACTGGCGCCGCGCATGGTCGCGCGCATGATGGACGAAACCGCCGGCGGCATGATCTCGCGCTGGTGCGAGGCCAAGGGTGTGCGCGTGCTCACGGGCCAGCGAGTCGAGCGCATCACCTCGGTCGACGACACGGGCGGTGGCGGTCCCTTGCGCGTGCAGCTGTCCAACGGCAACACGATGCCGGCGCGTCTCGTCGTCATGGCCGTGGGCGTGCGCCCCAACGTGGGCTTCCTGGTTGGGTCTGGCGTCGCGGTCGGTCGAGGCATTACCGTCGACACGTACTTGAAGACGTCGGCACCCGGCATTTACGCGGCCGGGGACTGCTGCGAAGCGATCGACCTGTCGACAGGCAAGCCCGACATGCTGGCGATCCAGCCGACCGCTGTCGAGCACGGGCGCATTGCCGCCCTCAACATGGCCGGTCGCGCGACACCCCATCGCGGTTCGCTCAATATGAACGTGCTGGACACGATGGGGCTCATTTCCTCGTCATTCGGCCTCTGGCATGGCGGCAAGGGCGGCGGCACCGCAAAGCAGATCGACGAGGCCGGCTATCGCTACATGCGCCTCGAATTCGAGGGCGAGCGGCTGGTCGGCGCCCAGTGCGTCGGCCACACGGATCACGTCGGCATCCTGCGGGGATTGATTCAGACGGGGATCGAACTGGGTGGCTGGAAAGGCCGTCTGATGCGCTCCCCGGAGCGTGTGGCGGAGGCCTATGTGTCGATCGCACAGGGCATGGCCGGGTTCGGGCCGAGTGCACCGCACGTCAAGGTGCCGATCCCGGCGTGAGGGGCCGAATTTTTTTTCGACCCACCGCGAAAAAGTTATCACCGTCACGCTGCTTCGGGGTATTTTGGGTATGGTCGACGATTTCCCCCTCTGACGGCACGGCGATTGCGAGCCAAAATAAGTTATCATATTGATTTTAAATAATTTTATGCCATAAACTGCAGTGCCGCGCTCGCGGGCCTTATGCTCCGCTTCGCGTTATTTCCGGGCTGTAACATCAGTTTACCCCTTGCCTCGATATGGCCAAGCTGTTGCCCCGAGAACCTCCAGTTTGGACGGCCAAATGCGCCAATCGAAGCGATGCGAGACACACTCGGATCGGCTCGATTTCAGGGGGAAGACATCAAGACCGTGCCGAGTGACGAAGCCTCCGCAGCGAGGCGCGATCGGCTCGGTCGTGGGGTGGCGCGCTCCAACGCCGTGTCTGGGCGAAGCGACGTTGTCAGACAACACGCGTCCATCCGGTATCGGGGGGACGCGATCAGCTCGGGGGGATGTGCCGGTCCGCTGGCGGTTTCCTCTCGTCCGGGACGGCGGCGACACCCCGCATCGTCGTCGTCCCGGCTGCCGTTTGGTTCGTCACGAGTTCCCCAGGGAATTCCACGCCGAGCCGAGCCTCTCACCGGAAGGGCCGACTTGGCGCCGCAACACCACACACCTTCCTCCCCACGCGACGTCAGGTGGGTCCCTTCCGGTGGCAGGGCGCTTCGATCGAACGACACTCAGACAAAAAATCTGCCACTGTTTCAGTGAACCCGACATGAACTGCCGGGTTTCAAGACGTGTCAGCCGATGCGCGGCGCATCAAGCTTGTGCACGATGCCCGCCGTTTCGGGCTTCCATGCCGGGTACCGCTTCAAGATCAGCGGATCGTGGCCCGGGATCACATTCTTCAGGCCACCACCAGCCAGCACTGCCAACCTGTCGTAAGACCGCAGCGTCGCCTCGGCATCGATCGTGATGTAAAACGGCCTGCGTTCCTCGATGTTGGCGTAGAAATGCACCACGTCGGATGCGAGCACGACCGGCCCGTGTGCGGTCATCACGCGGATCGCCTGGATGCCCTGGCTGTGGCCGGGGCTCTTGTGTACGGTGACACCGGGTGCCACTTCGCCGTCGCCATCGTGGAATTGGACGCGGCCGGAATAGACGTTCTTGACCATTTGGCAGACGTGGTCGGGCGTGAACGGCCCGCGCATCGAGGGTTCGCACATGCAGCGGCCGGTCGCATAGGCCATCTCGGCTTCCTGCAGGTGGAATTTGGAGGCCGGAAACTGGTCCATCGTGCCGGCGTGGTCGAAATGCAGGTGGGTGATGATCGTTTCCTTGATCGACTGCGGCGCGACGCCGACGCGCTGCAGAACCTCGATGGGCTCGTGGGTGAGCGAGCGGCCACGCGCAGCAGCCTCCTTGCGATCGAACCCGGTATCGACGAGAATCGTGCGATCGGCGTTCCGGATGACGAAAACGAAGTAGTCGATCGGCATCGGCGAGGCGTGGTCGTCCGGCGTGGGGTGCATGAAATTGTCGGCAGCGACGCGTTTCGTGTTCTCGCCGTACTTTAAGGCCAGGATCTCGTAGGTAGCGGTCATTGCGCGTTGTCTCCTCTCGACATCTGTTCGGGGCCAGAATGACGGCTCGACACGTTGGGGTCGAGTAAAAGTGCGATTGGTTTGGTCGCGGTCGGCAGTGTGTTGCGCCCGCACAGAATTCAATGGGGATAATCCGTGGCGGTCAACGTCTCATTCCTCCAGGATCTCCTGGTGTCCATCGCCGAGCAAGGGCGGCTGCTGTTGCCGACATCGCTGCTCGGCGGCGCGCGCGAAGACATCAATGCGCTGTCTCTGGCGCTGGTGTCGGGACGGGGCGAGGCTTCGGGCGTCGCCATCGCGCGCGAAGTTCTCAAACTCTACGGCGAATTGGATGCGGAAGAGCGCCGCGCGTTCTTCCGGTTTTTGGCGGATCGTTTCGCCCCCGATACGGCGCAGTTGAAGAAAGCCGCCGCCGACTATGCTGCGACCCCTTCCGATGCGACACTGGCGCGCCTCAGGGCTGCGGCCGACAGCCCGCGCCAGGAATTTTTCCGGCGTTTGAATTTCGCGCCGGGGGCGACGGCTCAAATCGTTTCGATGCGCAGTGATCTTCTGCGCCTGCCGAAGGGGGATGCGGGGCTGGCAGCGGTCGATGCCGACCTCGCCCATCTCTTGGCCTCTTGGTTCAATCGCGGCTTTCTCGTTTTGCGGCGGATCGACTGGCAAACGCCGGCGGCCATTCTGGAAAAAATCATCGCCTATGAAGCCGTGCACGAAATCCAGAGTTGGGAGGATTTGCGGCGGCGCCTCGATCCTGCGGACCGGCGATGTTTCGCCTTTTTCCACCCGTCACTGGTGGACGAGCCTCTGATCTTCGTCGAAGTGGCGCTGACGAGCGAGAGTGCGGGATCGATTCAGGCCGTGCTGAATGAAAAGCGCAAAGCCAGCGCCGACAGCGCACCGAGGACGGCCGTGTTCTACTCGATATCCAATTGTCAGGAGGGGTTGCGCGGCATTTCGTTCGGTAATTTCCTGATCAAACAGGTGGTCGAAGAACTGGCGCGCGAACAGCCGCAGCTCAAGACGTTCGTCACGTTGTCGCCCGTGCCGCATTTTGCGCGATGGCTCGATCGCATGAGCGCAGACGATGCTGCGGGCATCGTGACGGAGGCCGATCGCGTGGCGCTGCAAATTCTCGCCGATCCGGGCTGGGTCGAAGACACGGAAGAGGAGATCCCCAAGGCGACGTTGATGGCGCTGGGCGCACATTATTTCCTGCTCGCAAAATCGGCGGATGGCCGTCCGATCGATCCTGTGGCGCGCTTTCACTTGGGCAATGGCGCGCGCCTCGAGCGCATCAACTGGCTCGGCGACACGTCCGAAAAGGGGTTGCGTGAAGCGCATGGGCTGATGGTGAACTACCGCTACGATCTCAAGGAAATCGAGAAAAACCACGAGGCCTACGCCAACGACGCCGAGATTGCCGCGTCCCGCGCCGTGCGCAGTCTGTTGCGACCGCCGGTGAAGGGAGCGCCTAAACCGGTTGTCAAAGCCCTGCCGCCACCCGCACGACCCGTGAAGGACGTTGCACCCGACACGAAGACGTGACGGGGTCATCGCGTCGGTGGCGCGTGGCATCCGAAGTTTTTGGGCAACGTTGGTGCCGCATCGACCCGCTCGCGCGTTATGGGGCACAGGCTCCGAAAGAACTCAGCATTCCGAGGTGAGCGCCATGCGCTATGATCAGAACGATCGAGAAAGCAACAACGTCGAAGATCGGCGTGGCGAAGGGGGCGGCCGTGGGCCATTGGGTGGCGGCGGCATGGGCGGGTTCCCCATGGGTGGTCGCCGTGGGGGCATGAGTATCACCACGCTGCTCATCGTCGGCGCCATCATGCTGTTGTTCGGCATCAATCCGCTGGAGCTGCTCGGCGGCGGCGGTGGTTTCCCGGGCGGCGGACAGGTGGAAATGCCCCGGATGCCGCGCGGTGGGCAGGATGTGCCGCCGTCGCGCTCGGGGCAACCGCCGTTCGAGCTGCCGCGCGGGGGGGCCAATCGTGCCTCGGCGGATCAGGAGGAGGTGAAGCGGTTCGTGGCGCGCGTGCTCGCCGATACGGAGGATGTGTGGGGCCGGATTTTCCAGACCTTCGGCAAAACCTACGAGGAGAGTTCGTCAACACCGTCAGCGTGTTGACACCGCTGTTCGCGCTGATCAAATCCGCCTTTCCATCCCCGTTCACATCCGCGGACGTGACTGACCGAGGACTGCTGCCCACGCTCGGCGAGGAGGCCAGCACAAAGTTTCCCCAAGCGATTGACCCAATGGAATTGAGCGCGCCGATCCCC
>JANOHP010000126.1:0-1901 GCA_031406575.1 Hyphomicrobiales bacterium | reverse complement strand
GGTCAGCTGGGCGCAGTTCCTCTATCCGCTCGCCTTCACGACGTCCACCGACCAGCTCGTGCTGCCGGTCGGCATTATCACATCGCTGATCAAGGGCGATATCTTCAATTGGGGGCAGATCATGACCGGCGCGCTGCTCGGTGCACTGCCACCGCTGGTCATCTACGCGTTCCTGATGGACTATTACATCGCGGGCCTCACGGCCGGCGCGACAAAAGGGTGAGCAGGCCATGGCCGAGGTATCAATCCGCAAGGTCGTCAAGAAGTATGACGACGTGCTGGCCGTGCGCGGCATCGATCTCGATATCAAGGACCAGGAGTTCGTCGTGCTCGTCGGACCCTCGGGGTGCGGTAAGACCACGACCTTGCGCATGATCGCCGGTCTCGAGGACATCACGGACGGCGAGATCCTGATCGGCGAGCACGTCGTCAACGACGTGCCGCCCAAGGATCGCGATATCGCCATGGTGTTCCAGAATTACGCGCTCTATCCGCACATGACCGTGCACGAGAACATGTCATTCGGGCTGCGCCTCAAGAAGTTTCCCAAAGCTGAGATCAACAGTCGCGTCGACGAGGCAGCCCGCATCCTCGACATCACCGAGCTGCTGGAGAGAAAGCCCAAGCAGCTTTCCGGCGGCCAGCGCCAGCGTGTCGCCATGGGGCGCGCGATCGTGCGCAACCCGAAGGTGTTCCTGTTCGACGAACCGCTCTCCAACCTCGATGCCAAGTTGCGCGTCCAGATGCGCATCGAAATCAAAAAGGTGCACCAGAAAGTCAGGACCACCACCGTTTATGTCACCCACGACCAGATCGAGGCGATGACGCTTGACGACCGCGTAGTGGTAATGAACCACGGCGTCATCGAGCAGGTCGGCACGCCACAGGAACTCTACCACAATCCCAAGACTCGCTTCGTCGCCGGCTTCATCGGGTCGCCGGCCATGAATTTCATCCCGTGCCGGATGGAGAGCCGGGCCGACCAATTGGCGCTCCACATTGGCGAGAGCATCGTATTTCCGGTCCCTGCGAGACGTGCAGCGCATTATGCGGCGCACAAGGGCAGCGGCGAATTTCTGCTGGGGCTGAGGCCCGAGCATCTGACCGATGCGCGCGCACAATTGGAGCCCGGTGTCGTGGCGTTCGAAGCCAAACTCGATGTCACCGAACCCATGGGGATGGAGACGTTCGTCTATTTCAATGTCAACGGAACGCAGGTGTGCGGCCGTGTCAACCCGACCTCCGGCCCAGCCGACGGCGCGCCGATGCGCATGGCGGCCGACCTCAATAATATGCACCTGATCGACGCCCAGAACGACCGGGTGATTTAGCCGGCGCACCTGTCCACAAAATGGCTTGTTCATCAACCAGAGTCTGAAAATGCGCAACGATGACAAGGCGCGCTATGCGCTGGTGATGACGATGCGCGGTCTCGATTAGAACATCGATCTCAACAGCGAGATCGCGACCGAGATGGCCGACAAAATCGGGTATTTCCGGGACTGGCTGCAGCAGACCCCATAAAGCTGCGCAAATCTCGCGACGCTTCTGGCCCGAGGCAGACGATCGACGTTCAGGTCGGCGGCGAAGCAATCGATGTAGGCCGGCCATCAGTCGCGTTCGGTTCCCCGACTGTCAACAACGTCGCCATTCGTTGCGACCGGCATCCGCATCGCAAATGATGCGACCCGGTCATTCCGAATGGTCGCGCAAGTCGTTGATGCTCCACACCGGTGCCGCAGTGTTATTTTTCGGAATGAGCCTTGAAATTCAACACTTCGTTCCGGCTTTTCAATCTGAAAAGACGGGTTCGACTCCCGTAGGGAGCGCCATCAAGCGAAAAGAATGATTTTATTTCAATCGATTATAGATTTTACTCACTCAGCCCCCAACGCTGCCCC
>JANOHP010000101.1:0-19858 GCA_031406575.1 Hyphomicrobiales bacterium | reverse complement strand
GGTTCGCCTGGGAAACGCCAGCGGACATCTTTGCCAAATATGCGCGCCTCACGGCGATGGAAAACGACGGATCCCGCGATCTCGATCTTTCGGACGTCGCGGACTTGTCGCCAGCCGCCTATGACGCGCTTACGCCTCGTCAATGGCCCCGCCAGCGCGCGCGTCTGTTCGCCGACGGCCAGTTCTTCACGAGTGACGCGCGCGCGCGGTTCATCCCCACTCCCTTTCGCGGTACGGCTGAAAAAACGACTTCGGCGTACCCCCTCGTCCTCAACACCGGTCGTATCCGCGACCAATGGCACACGATGACGCGAACGGCGCGAACGCCACGCCTCATGAGCCACATCGCCGAGCCTTTTATCGAGGTGCATCCCGTCGATGCGCGGCGCTATGGTCTCGCGCCAGCGGGTCTCGCCGAGGTGACGAGCCCGCGCGGCCGCGCCGTGTTGCGCGTTGTCGTCACCGATCGCCAACGTCGCGGTTCGGTGTTCGCGCCGATCCATTGGACCGACCGCATGTCCGCCACGGGCCGGATCGATGCGCTCATCGCGGGAGACGTCGATCCCGTCTCGGGTCAGCCGGAGTTGAAAGCGACGCCCGTTGCCATCGCCGCCTTCGATGCGGCTTGGTACGGCTTCGCGGTCATGCGCGAAAAACCGGAACGCCTATCGAGTGCCTATTGGGCTCTTGCGCGCGCAGCCGGTGGTTGGCGCGTCGAACTGGCCGATCTCAACACCCCTGCCGACTGGCCAACTGCAGCGCACGAGATGCTGATCCTCGACGACGACACGGATATGCTCGCCTACCGCGATGTGGCAAACGGGGGTCATCGGTTTGCTGCGTTCGAGCAGGGGCGCCTCGTCGCTGCACTCTTCATCGCACGCGATCCTGTCGCTGTCTCTCGTAGCTGGCTGGTCGAAAAACTCGGGGCCGAGTTCCCCGACGCGCGGTCGCGCATTGCCCTGCTGGCGGGACGTGGCGGGGCCGCCGAGAAAGACAAGGGCGCGATCGTGTGCTCATGCTTCGAAGTCGGCGCCACTCAGATCAGCGATGCGGCGCGCGAGGGCAGCAATAGCATTGCCGATGTCGGAGTGGCGTTGAAGGCTGGCACAAATTGCGGTTCGTGCCGCGCCGAGATAGGGAGGCTGATCAATGCTGTCCGCGTACCGCAGGCCGTCTGAGGCGGCGTCCGCGCGCATCGATGCGCTGGCCAAACTGCCTATATTTTTGGACCTTGCCGGCAAGCGCGCCGTCATCGCGGGTGGAAAGGCGCCTGCCGCGTGGAAGGCCGAGTTGCTGGCGGCAGCAGGAGCCGCAGTCGAGATTTACGCTGCCGAACCAGCTCCGGAAATGCAGAACCTGCTCGCGCGCGGCGCGGCGTCCGGATCGCTCACGCATCACGCACGGGCGTGGCGCGCCGGCGATCTCGTTGGCGCCGCCATTGCGATCGCCGACGCTGCAGACGAGCCGGAAGCGCGCGCGTTTTACGAGGCGGCCATCGCGGCGGGTGCTCCGGTAAACGTGATCGACAAGCCTGCGTTCTGCCAATTTCAGTTCGGCGCCATCGTCAATCGATCGCCGGTCGTGATTGCCATATCGACTGACGGTGGCGCACCGGTTCTCGGCCAAGCGATCCGCCGCCGCATCGACGCGATCCTTCCCGCATCATTGGCCACCTGGGGGCAGCTTGCGAAAGATGTCCGCGATACCGTTGCAGAACGCTTGACAACCGGCCGGTTGCGTCGCGCCTTCTGGGACGCCTTCGCCGAGCGCGCGTTCAGGTCCGCGCCGCCTGCCAATGTGGGGGCGTTCTGCAATGATCTCGTCTCGACCATCGTAGCCACTGCAGCGCTATCCGCTGGTCGCGTTACATTGGTGGGCGCGGGTCCAGGTGACGCTGAATTGCTCACCCTGAAGGCTGTTCGCGCGCTCCAGTCCGCCGACATCGTTCTCTACGATGATCTTGTCTGCCCCGATGTTCTGGAACTCGCCCGCCGCGAAGCAAAGCGCATTGCCGTCGGCAAACGAGGTCAGCGCGCAAGCTGCGCGCAGGACGACATCAACGCGTTGATGATCCGCTACGCGCAAGACGGTCGCCATGTCGTCCGTCTGAAGTCGGGCGACCCGATGATCTTCGGCCGGGCGGGCGAAGAGATTGCCGAGCTCGAGGCTGCCGGCATTGCTGTTTCCGTCGTGCCTGGCATCACTGCAGGCCTCGCCCTCGCCTCGACGCTGGGCGTGTCGCTCACGCATCGCGATTTCGCTCAGTCGGTGCGCTTCGTCACGGGCCATTCGCGACGGGGTGAGTTGCCAACCGACCTCGATTGGCGCGGTCTCGCTGATCCAGCAACCACGCTCGTCTTCTACATGGGCGGCCGAACGGCACCTGACATTGCCCTACAGTTGATCGCGCACGGCCTAGCCCCGTCGACACCCGTCGTCGTTGCTGTCGGCGTCGGACGACGCGACGAGCAGCGCTGGGTTGGCCAACTCATCGACATGTCGACGCGGGCGTGCCCGCCGGGAGACTTGCCGGTCCTGATCGCCATCGGGCGCGCACTGGCAGGTGCTGAGATACGAGGGTCCGCCGCAGCTGCAGGCCGCACAGCGCGACAACACATGCTCGCAACCGCTGGGTGAGACGCACAGCAACGGGCGGCGTCCCCCTGCGAAGGTGCCTCGTCAGGGACGATCGAGGCGACGTCCGCGCGCGCGAAGTTCCGATGACGAGGTATCGAACCGGAACCGGTGGACGGGAATTTCCACGAAGAGGTCCGCATAGCGTCGCGGCACGTCAATGTCGCGTAATTCACGGATGCGGCCGGCAGCATCGACGCGCGCAGCCATCAGGAAACTCGCCCCGGAATTGGCGATTTCCTCGAGGGCGACGTGCATGCGATCTTCATCATTGCCATAGTATTTCGGCGCGAACAGTCGCTCGGCCGTGTCGGCCCCGATCACGAACGTCGTTTTCGGGAAGAGCCGCACCTTCTCCACGAATGTGGGCGCGCGCGTGAGTTCGACGGGTGACTTCCAGGCGAACTGTGTGAGGCGGTGTCTCACCGTTTGCGAGTGCAGCGGTGGCTTGTCGACGTTGGTGACAGAAATTTCGAATGCCAAAGGTAGTTGCCTGATGTCTTCGGCAACCTGAGCCAACAGAAGATGTCCTCTATGTACGGGGTTGAACGATCCCGGTAGCAGAATTGTCGGCTGTGGCGCGGACTGCATCAGCTGACCATCGGGCTGCGCCGTCACTCGGTGCAGGGCGCCTGCGACGAGCTGATCGATGCTATCGACCGCGTCGGAGATCGTCTCCGCGTAGTGCTCATCGGCGTCGAGCAGGCTGCGAGGCGACGGCGCCGCAATTCCGCAGGCGTGGGCGAGCCATAACACGATTGCGCGCGCAACCACGTCCTCTTCCGCAGCGCGATCGCGTCGACCCTTGGCCATCACGCCTGTGCAGTGTGCAACGCGAACCGACGTGGCGACGGCGATGTGGAAGCGATGTTCGCCCTTGCGGGGTCGATCGCTCACCAGCGCTGCCGTAGCACCCAGGCCGACGACGTCGGTGCCCGCCGGCAGCAGCCGGCTGGTGCGCGCCTTCATGCTGTGCGCCATGGCCAGCGCCGTGTCGGCACTGGAGGCCTGCGCGGGTGCAAAGCCCAAAAAAGCCTCGAGCGCTTGCGTGTCATAGGGAACTTGCGCTTCGACCAGCAGCCGTGACCCGCCGGGAACACGGAGCAACTCGCCGATCGCGCCGCTGCCGCCCCCGGTGATCGCGAGACCGGCCTTACGACCGGAGGCGTGCACCGCAGAGATCAACTGATGCCACGCAGAGTCCGCCGGTGTCATGGTGAGCGTATGATCCGAAGCTGATATCGACCGAGCCGAAAGTGAAAGACAATCCAGAGAGAGTCAATCACGTCCGCAGGCCGAGAGCGGTCAGAACCTTGCGCTTCACGCGAGGCATGGAGACCCTGCTATCGAGGCAAAGCCCGGTCGCCGAGACATCGACGCACGTCGGGACCGACACGATTGCGGCCTCCGCCCACCGCCTCCATCGCGGTGCGGGTGTGATGCCAGCGGTAGAATCCCCTTATTCGACCATTACCGTGATTTTCTCGGAGACGATGGGCGGAACGTGCGGGATGTGATTGTGATCACCCAGCACCAATTGCAGCACGTGGCGGCCCGGTGGAAGCTGGACCATTGCCTCGGTTTGGCCCTTGCCGAAGTGCACGTGTTTGTCGTCGGCTGGAATGTTCGCCAGCAACGCGGGACCTTCCAGCGAATTGTTGATGAGCAAATGGTGGTGGCCGGTGTCCTCTTTCTCGACGCCAGCAGGGGCAATCCCCATCCCCGTGAGGCCGAAAACGACTTTGAAGGGGCTCTTGACCTTATCGCCGTCTTTGAGATTGACGATATAGGCCTTCGCGCCGACCGGCGCGGTGGACTGCGGCAGGCCGGACGCTTGCGCGAGGCTCGCCATCGATACACCGCAGACGAGAAGAATGCCGACGGCGGCTGATTTTTTGAGTTGCATAATGTTCACTCCCAGGCTGTGTTTTTGTCATTGGCGGAAAAGACGTTGGACGGTTGGTGAAAAGACTGCCGAGACGTCGACCACCGCCGCGCGATTGCGGCGATGGACCAGCCTGCATCAGAAGATGAAATCCTCTGAGGCGACGTTTGCGGCATCACCTACTCCTGTCAGGAGAATGGTTCCTACCGCTACACCGGCAGCATCGTGGATCGTAACGAGCGCGTCCGCTCCGATATCGGCAATATGGACACGGTCGTCGAAGTTCCCCGCAGTGATCCCTAAGCCAGTGAGTTCGATGTAGTCCTGGTCTGTGCCGCCACCTGCGGCGTCGAATCCCGCTATGCTATCGGCGCCAAAACCGGGCGCGAAAACGAACGTGTCGCTGCCATTTCCGCCGTTGAAGAGATCGTTGCCAACCCCACCGATGAGTCTGTCAGCGCCGCCACCACCATTCAGCGTGTCGTTGCCCTCGCCACCATTGAGTGTGTCATTGTTTCCTCCGCCACTCAGCGTGTCGTTGCCGGCACCGCCGTTCAGTGTGTCGGCGCCACCGTTGCTGGTGATGACGTTGTCGAGCGCGTTGCCGGTCCAGTTGCGATTGCCGGTGCCGCTGAACGTCAGGTTCTCGACATCGGCGCCCAGTGTGTAGGTCAGCAACGAAGTCTGGACGAGATCGATGCCTTGCCCGGCCAACTCGGTGACGATGTCGCCGGCGTTGTCCACCACATAGGTGTCATTTCCAGCGCCACCGATCATCGTGTCGGCGCCAACACCGCCATTCAGCGTGTTGTTGCCGGTGTTGCCCGTCAGTACGTTTGCGGAACCATTGCCGGTCAGATTGAGGTTGGCGCCTCCGGTCAAGGTTGCGTTCTCGACGTTCGTGTAGTTGCCGAGGGTGAGGGACACGTTGTTCGACGTCACCGTGTCGGTGTTGAGGCCACCGTTGGCGGTGTCGCCGTCAACATTGATGACGATCGTATCGTTGCCGTCACCGCCATTCATGTTGTCGGAACCGGTTCCGCCATCGAGGACGTCATCACCGGCGTTGCCGTTCAAGGTGTCACTACCTTCGCCGCCCAAGAGCGTATCGTTACCGTCACCTCCATTGAGGGTGTCGGCTCCGAGCCCACCGTCCAGCAGGTCGTTGCCGCCGAGTCCGCTGAGGACGTCGCCACCCGACAGACCCAGCATGATATCGCGACCCGTCGTGCCGCTAATCGGGTTAGCGTTGGTTCCGTTGTTACCACTGTTGCCGACGGTCACCGTTTCGGGCGAAATGACGGTTTCCGTCCCGAATGCGCCATCTGTATAGGTCGAGACGACGCGATACTTGGCATTGACCGCGCCCGACAGGGTCGCAGCCGTTGCTCCAGCGATGTTGGTCCAGTTCGCACCGATCAACTGCTGCCACTGCTGAGTGCCAACCGTGCCGTTCGGATTGCTCGCGGTGACGAGATCGGGATCCCGCAGCGCATTTGCTGCGGTCAGATTCGCTGAAACCTGCGTTGTTCCGGCACCATTCAGTACGTTCGTATAGCTGACGATATTCAGGCTACCGGTTGTCGCTTCGTCGGTATTGGACACCGTCACAGCGAGCGCCTGCGTATCGGTCAGCGCACCGTCGCTCGCTTGGACTTCGATATTGTAGACGTTATTCGCGCCAAAATCGGTCGGCAGCTCGAAGTTGGGTGCGTTCTTGAATGTCAGCACGCCCGTCGAAGCATTGATGCTGAATTTGGCAGCGTCCGCCCCGCCGGAGATTGCATAGGTCACGACGTTGCCCACATTCGGGTCGGTCGACATGACCGTCGTGACCGCCGTCGTGTTCTCGCCAACCGGGATGGCAGCCGAATCACCGCCGCCATTGGACGTGATCGTTGGGGCGGCATTCAAAATAAACGCTTGGGCCACGTCGCCGTCCGTGAAACGGAATGTCTCGATACCAGTCACGAGATCCGTGCCGTCATTGACGAGGCGCGGTGTGCCGTCATCGAGGACGCCGCCGTTGTCGACGACCTTGTAGGCGGTGATGGCGGTTCCCTGCGCATCGATGAAATCGACCTGCGTCACCGTGTAGTCGGCATATTTGCCGCTGAACACCGCTGTGTCGGGTTGGCCGTCGGGCAAACCATCCCCCAGCACGTGGTCCTTGAACTTCGCGGTCTTCAGGAATTCCGTGAAGTGCTTGTCGAAGATCTCGGTTCCGAGCGCCGTGTTGTCGAGCAGGCCGCCGCTCAGGACTGAAGTGGTGGCAGCGCGGTGGCTCGCGCCATCCCAGTTGGCCACGTAAGTGTCCGCAACACCGGGCGCAGTTTCGTAACGGCCGATCAGGCTATCCAGCCGGATGGATCCGCCGATGATGACGTCGTTGCCGCCATTCCCGGTGAAGTTGTCGTTGCCGGCGCCGCCGATCAACCAATCATGGCCGGTCGCGTTGCCTTCATCGGCGCCCACCACCCGGTCCGTACCGATGAGAATGTCGTTATTGCGCGTGGCGATGACGCCTTCCACCTGGAAGACGGCGGGGAACGGCGTCTGACCGTCCACAGCCACGAGTGGGTTGGCCTGCTGCCTCAAATCCTGGGTCATTCCATTGGGGCTCGCGGCCCAGTCGCTGAGGTCGAGCAGATCGAAGCCGGTATCCGTCAGACCATCTCCGCCGAGAACCTCGTCGGGTCCGCCGCCAATCGCTTGTCCTGGTTTTCCAGGGCGCAGGATGTCGTCACCGTCACCGCCGTAGAGGATATCCTGATCCGCGCCGCCGTCGATGAAATCATCACCGTTGTCACCGTAGAGGAGATCGCCCGCCTCACCACCGTCGATGAAGTCGTTGCCGTCGCCACCGTGGGTGAAGGGGTCGGTGTTGGCGTCGCCGTAAATCGTGTCATCGCCCGAGCCGCCCGACAGTTTGTCGATACCTTCGCCACCCCAGATGATGTCGTTGCCGGCGCCGCCGACGAGCTGGTCGAAGCCGCCGACTTCGGAGCCTGAGCCTTCGCCCCAGATGAGGTCGTCACCATCGCCGCCATCGACGAGATCGGGACCTTCGCCCGAGCGAATTTGGTCCGCACCAGCGCCGCCGTAGAGGCGATCGACACCGCCATCGCCGAAGATGAAGTCGTTGCCGTCTTCACCGTAAATGGTGTCGTCACCTGCGCGACCGTGGATGTAATCGACGTTGCTGGTTCCCACGATCACTTCGTGTGAGTCGGCGCCGGACGTCGAAGTGCCTTCGAGCGTGTGAATCTGGGTCGGATCGAGATTGGGCCGGAGGTCCCGGATGTACGACTGGCCGTTCAGCTTGATGATGGTTCCATTGGTCCCGGTGCCCGCGCCGCCATCACTGTAGATGCCCAGGCCGCCGCCGGAATTTGCCGTCGAGTTGGCATCGATGATGCTGCCGTATTTGTGCTGGGCTTTCGCATTGGCCAGAATCTGAGCCGCTGTCGCACCCAGCGCCGATTCACTGAAATCGTAATACTGGTCGGCATAGGCAAAGGCGCTGCCGTTCAAGTGTGTGAGACCGGTGTTGCGCTCGATGATGTCTTTGAACTGGCCGTTGTTGACCTCTTCGCCGAACTGCTGATTGACGAGCCGGTAGAGATAATAAAACCGGTCGCCATCCATCAGCCGCTCGATCTGGTCGACGAAGACGGCATCGAACGTTTCGCCCAAAAGACCGCCCGGCACGTGCGCTTCTGCGAGGCCACCGATCCAGGTATCGATCTTGTTGAACGAGTCCTGGCCAGCGATCGACATGGTGGTGTCGTTCGACATGAACGCAATGGCTTCATCCGTTTCCTCGGCAGCACCCATGATACTGCCGTCGTTCAAACCGACGATGCGCTGAGCCTTCGCCACATCGCCATCGAATGCGTAAGCGGCCACGAAAGTTGCCAGGGACTCCGGGTGGACCATGTTGGCGCCGAAGTCGGCCCAACTGACGTATTTGGTGAGACCGATGGCGTCGCGGAACTCGTTCAGGGTGGGAATGCCCAGGTCACGGCCGCGTGCGATGTTGATCGCGGCCAAGTCCAGCGGCATACCCAGCAGTCCCTGGTTGAGCGCCGGCGTGATGAACTCGTCGACCTCGTTCATCTGTTGACGCATCATGCCCATGGTAATGGCGGCGGGGCCGGAGGCGGCGTACTGATCGGGATTGAGGAAGGCCGAGCGCAGCGCGAAGCTCATCACCTGACCGGTGAAGCCGCCGTCGGGGTCCATGATGTCGATCGTTTCGCGGATCGTGGAGTGGCCGAAACGGAAGGCTGCCTGCGCGAATTCGAGGCTGATAGTCGAGTCGACGTCGGAGCTGTAGCCGACGAATTCCTTGATGCGCGGCGTGACGGTGCGTGCGTACTGGTCGACGGCGGCGTGCTGGTACTCCATTTCGACGATCAGTTTCGTCGCGTCGAAGATCTTCGTCTGGTCCCAGGCGATGACATCGTCGGCTGTCGTATCGGTGCCATTGGTGTGCACGAAGTTGCCGGCAGCATCTTTCACGCCTGTGTCGACCTGCCAGATTTGCGCGATCGAGTGATCGTAGACGACCAGCGCTTTGGCGTTGGCGGCAGCGTCTTCGGCGGTAGTCGTAGCCTTGGCGGCATCGGCGACGGCTTTGCCTGCGGCCGTCGCGGCGGCTGTGGACGCGGCTGCGAGTGCACCGTTACCCGGATCAGCGGCGGCAGCGGCCGCCGCAGCATCGGCCGCAGCAATCGCATTCGCTGCAGCGAGTTCCGCAGCTGCCGCGTTTGCAACAGCGTTCGTTGCGGCTGTTTGCGCGTCTGCGGCTGCGCCGGCGTCTTTGGCTGATGTCGCCCAGGCGGCTGCGTCTTGATCGAGGATCGCGTTGATCAGGTTCTGGACCTGGAAGTTGTGCTCCTCATGAAACACGTGGTGGATCGACGTGAGGCCGAAGTTCTCGTTCACGCGCCCGTCGCCAGCGATGTAGTGATCGCCGACCGAGGCCATGAGGATTTCGCCGACAGCGGCGTGGACGGCTGGATTGGTTGCCGTGATGCTGAAGTTTGCGAAGTTCACCCACAGCATCAGGGCGCTTGCGCCTGTGTAGGGGCCAGCAGGCAGCATCGGTCCCGGCCCCGCCGCGAGTGGGCTGCCCAGCGTCAACGTCAGTTGACCTGCGGCGATACCGAATGAATCGCCGGGGCGCACCGCGCCGTTCAATGTCGCGATCGCAGCTTCCACGTCCGTGGGATACCCGTCGTCGAGTGCCGACGTCAGCAGTTGCGCCGCATCGAAGCGCGGGTTCATGTCCAGCAGCAGGGATTGGCCGGAATTCATCGATTGGAGGCCGTTGGAGGCATTGCCATCGGAGTCGATGAGCTTGCCACCCGCGTCTCGATTGCGCAGGTTGAGAACATCTTCCCACGTCAGCGCGTCGCGATCCGTGGCATCGACGTGATGGCGCAGCTCGTTCAGCGTCGGCAGAGTGGCGTTGGTGGTCTCACCAAAGGCGTTCGTCCATGCCGTGTCGAGACTGTCGCCGTCGAGCAGTTGCATGCCGGCGTGAAAGGTCGAGCCGCCATCGGTCGACACCCACTCGCGCAGTAGATTTGTCATTTGCTCGTGCGAGCCATAGGTCTGGCTCTGGTCGATGAAGGGCGAGGTATGGTTATTGTAGACGGGGTCGCCGTTGGCATCGACGCCGGAGACATCGGCGCGAGAGATGGTGATCGACGTGGCCGGGCGACCATCGGGGCCAATCACGCCGTAAAGCGGGTCATCCGTGGCAAGTGCAATCTTGATGGTCTTGCCGGAGTCCTTGCTGATCAGGTCGAGGCCGTGGTCGAAGAACTGGCCGAAATAGGCGAACCACGAGTTTGACGGAGCGACGCCGGGGTTCTCCGCACCGATGAAGTATTCGCCGTTGTCGGGGTTCTGGAAGTCCTTGTGGCCGAGCTCCTGGAGCAGGCCGTAGTCCGTGATGACGGCCGCACCTTCGATGAGGCCGCCAACGTCGACACCTGATGCGTCGATCAGTTCGGCGTAAGCGCCACCCGCGTCGTATTGCGCTTGGCTCCAATTGACGATGTGGCCAGCGGCGTCGAGGAGCGGGGTCGCGTCGCCCGTCGTAATCGTGCGGCTGATCATGCGTGGCGTGTAGTCGACGACGCTGAGGAGGCCACCGGGATTTGCGATCGTGGAGTTGTAGGAATAATCGATGGACGGAGCGGTTGTGAGAATCGTTTGAACGCCCGAAACATTGGGGTTCATGTCGAACGACCCGAAACCGCCATTGTCAGTCTCGTAAAATCCTCCCACGACGGGCTTCATGTAATCCGCAAAATTGGCGTCCACCGTGCGCGGGAATGCTTGGTCGACGGAGCCCCACGTCTGGTTGACGAGCAGTAGGTTGTTGTTGAGGCCCGAGACGTCGCGCACGCCAGTCAGATCGGTCGTGTGGGCGTAGGACGTGCCGTAGGCGGTAATGGCCTGCGCGGGCTGGAGGCCGATGCCATTCCAGATCTGATTGCCGTGCCCGTCGTAAATTGGGCCGCTCCCATCCCAATTGACGATGGCATTGCCCTGCGCATCGAACAACGGACGGAAATTGACCTGCTTCACGAGAAATTGCAGGTCGCTCAAATTGAGCACGAAGGGTTTCAGGCTCGTACGCAACGGGGCCATGGGACGCAATCCTGGAAAAGGGTGAACCAAATAGACGCGGCGCGGTCGGACCTTCGAACTCATCCCAGTCCAAAAGACCAAGTCTCGACAACGCGCGCATGCACACCGTTAGGCCATGCAATACCACTTTATTATAATGCTATGTGGAGGATTGGAATGAGACTCAGGTCTGATCCATATGTACGACTAAGGTCTGACTCTGTCGCAAACGTCCGCACGACGCGATTCCGCACGCATCGCATCGGGAACCGATGAAATGATTGCAGAATTCGTCAATGCAGAATGTGGTGAACGCGCGAGCTCGGATCAGCTCGGCCCGACCGGAACCGGTCTGCGAACGAGAAGGGCTGCTTCTGTCCGGTTGCGAACGCCCAGTTTTTGCAGCAGCGGCGTCATGTAGTGCTTCACGGTGTTTTCACTCAGGCCCGTTTGCTGCGCAATGGCTTGGTTGCTCATGCCTTCGCCGAGCAGCTCGAGAATTTCCTTCTCCCTGGGGGTTAGTGTCGGGAGGGTAGAAATGACACTGGAAGTCGGCGCCGGTGCACCCTCCGGATCGTCGCCGGCGATCAACCGCGCCGCCAATTCCGGGCTGATGAAGCGAACGCCGGTCATGATGCGTCGCGCCGCAGCAACGAGGTCGGCTCCGTCGACGCCTTTGGAAACGTAGCCCAGTGCGCCGGCTTTCAGCGCGGCCCGCACAATCGACAGGTCTTCGCGTATCGACAGCATGAGAATGCGCGCCGCAGGTAGAATTTCGTGAATTTTGCGGGCGGCCTCCACACCAGTGCCCGGCATCGTCACGTCGAGCACGACGAGGTCGGGCGCGAGCGTGCGCACGAGCTCGACAGCTTCTTCCGCGCTGGCTCCCTCGCCCACGATCGTGAAATCGCGTTCCTCCTGGAACGTTTCGACAACCCCTCGGCGCACGACGGGGTGATCATCGACGATAACCGTACGAATGGTGCGTTCAGTCATTGAAATTTCCTGCAAGGTCGACGGAAGTCTCGGGGAACGTCGCGCCGAGCCGCGTGCCGTTTCCTGGCGAGGACGAGATGGAGAGTTGGCCACCCAAAGCTTCGATTCGTGCACGCATCCCTGTCAAGCCAAGCCCTGTGCGTGGCGCATCGGGATCAAAACCCCGTCCCGTGTCGCTGATCGTTACGGTCAACGTCGCGCCACCGGTTATCAGCACCTTTTGGCCCCGGCCTTTGGCATGTCGATTTGCATTCGTCAAGGCCTCCTGAATAAACCGATAGATGCAAATCTTCAGCGCTTGAGAAATGGCCGTCGGAGGGTTTTCGATGCTGAACGCCACGTGGGTGCCCGTGTAACCCTCATGCATGGTCGCGGCGAGGCGGGCAGTCTCCTCGAGCGTGGCTCCACTCAACTGAGGGAGCGACAACCCGGCAGAGAGGTTGCGGATTTCCGTCAACACATCGGTCAAGGCGGACCGGATGAGGTGCAGGTTATTGGTTTTGTTGGCATTGTTCTCATCACCCAGGGTAGGCTCGAGTTTTCTCAACCGCAGCAGAGCATAGGTCAACAGCTGTGCGGGTCCGTCGTGGAGATCCGCGCCGACTTTCTGCAGCACATCCTCGTTGATTTGACCGATCTGTCGGTTCGACTTTTGAAGGTGGCGCCGCAAGGCCTCATTCTGCTCGAGGAGGCGACGGGACTGCAGCAGCGCCTCTTCGAGTTTGGCCGCTTGCTCGGCTTGAACGTCGATTTTGACGGCGAGGGCCGTTTTGGCTTCACTCGCTGCGGTGGCGAAAGGCTCGGCGACGAATTTGTAAATGATGGGACTGGAGAGGAGAGTCAGCAAGGTTGCGTCGAGAAGGCCTTCAGCGATCACCTCCCCATTGAAATTGGCGCCCCGCAGTAACAACAGCATAATCATTGCTTCGACAGCAAATATGATGACACCGATGCGGCCGACCATGCCCAGAAGTTCTCGGCCTTCGGGGCGACTGAACCACCCGAACGGAACGCGTGACACATTTGCGGGCATGGCTGTGACTCCACAGGCTCCGGCCTGTATGATAGTCAGAAAGTGTTCAACAAAGGTTTAAGTAGGTTATCAAGGTGTGACACGCAACGAGTCGCGGGCTGCGCACGGCGAATTTCGGACGGGGTTTCTTGTTGGTTTGGCTACGCGAGGCTGGCCAGCAGGTTGCGGCAACTGAGCCCGACGACGACGATTCCGACCATGACCATCAAGACGCGCGGGGGAAGATACTTGGTCGCCAAGGCCGCGAAAGGAGCGGCGATGACGCCGCCGACGACGAGGCCCGCCACGATCGGCCAAAGCGACAATCCGATGGTGGCAACGAAAGTCGCCGAAATAACGAGGGTGACGAAGAATTCCGCAATATTGACGGAGCCGATCGTGACGCGGGGCGCCGATCCTCCCCCCAACAGCGTCGACGTCACGAGTGGTCCCCAACCGCCACCGCCGATGGCATCGAGCAGTCCGCCGAAAAACCCCAGGGGCGCCACGTAAGCGGGTGGTGTGGTGCGTCGCCGAGGCGGTCGCGCGGCCTTCCACAGAATGACCAAGCCCAGCGCGAGGAGATAAGCGCTGATCCAGGGACGGAACATGTCTCCGGGCAGGTTCGCGAGGACGTAAGCCCCCAGCGCGCCACCGATCATGCCAGGAATGAGAAGCCGCAGCACCATACGGCGATCGAAGTTCCCCAACCGCCAGTGCGACAGCCCCGATGCGCCGGTGGTAAACACTTCGGCCGCATGGACGCAGGCACTGGTCACCGCTGGCGACACGCCCGAACTCAGGAGAACTGAACTCGCGGTCACGCCATAGGCCATGCCGATCGCGCCATCGATCATCTGGGCGGCAAAGCCCACGGCCATATAGAGCAGAAAATCGTCCAGCATGACGCGTCGATCTCTCGCGGACTGCCTCAGCCGTGCCGATGAAGAGTTCGATCGAGCCCGACGTCAAGGCCCGCCGCTTCGAACAAGCGAACGACGGCGTCGGCACGGCGTTTGAATTCCGGGTCGTCCGGCCCAAGGCCACGGCACAGGTCGGCCGCCAGCAGGTCCTGCGTCAGGTGAAATCCGCGCTCGCGCGCACTGGGCTCGAACGGCGCGATGGCTCGGACGATACCGCCTGCGACCGTGGCGCCGGTGAGAACATCCACCAGGACGAACGCGCCCATGGCGGGAATGGCACTGAACGGATCGAGCGGCGATGGCCGGGCGAGCACGATGTCGGCAATCACCAAGTCATTGGTGCTGCACGATTCTCCCGGGCTCTGCTCGAGCGTATCGAGATCCAATTTGGCTTGGATACGCAGGGCTTGGACCGGCACAGGGTCGGCCGCTGTCCGCAACAGCAATCGCCGTCCGGGCTCGAGTGGCGCGTCGGCAACCCACAACAGTCGCGCGTCGAGCCGTTGCGCCAATCCCGACGTTTGGCCCGGTGTACCCAGAACGGCGCCGCGCGAGACATCGATGTCGGTGTCGAGGACCAGGGTGACGGCTTGCCCGCTTTCGGCGCTCTGGAGATCGCCGTCCATCGTGACGATCCGTTCGACGACCCCACGACGCGCACTCGTCGCATCCTCGATCGTGTCGCCGACGGCGATGCGACCGCACGCCACCGTTCCCGCGAGCCCGCGAAAATCGTCCGTGCGCAGCACCGTTTGGACGGGAAACCGGAATGGGCCGTCGGACTGCTGGGTGCGGGGTGGTACAGCGCTGAGACGCTCGAGCAGTGTCGGGCCGCGATACCAAGTCATGACCGGCGATCGTCGCGCGACGTTGTCGCCACGCTTGGCCGATACGGGAATGGCTCGGGCATCATGAAAGCCGAAGGTTTTCGCAAGTGTGTCGAAGTCGCGCTCGATCTGGCGGAACCGCGACTCGCGAAAATCGACCAGATCCATTTTGTTGACGGCCAGCACGACGTGGCGAACGCCGACCAGGTCGAGGATGGCCGCATGTCGGCGTGTCTGCGGTTTGATGCCGTGCCGGGCATCGACCAACATGACGGCAACGTCGGCTTGCGACGCGCCCGAGGCCATGTTGCGCGTGTACTGTTCGTGCCCCGGACTGTCGATGATCACCAGACGGCGCCGCCCGGCTTCCACGTACCGCCATGCGATATCGATCGTGAGGCCCTGCTCGCGCTCGGCGAGCAGGCCGTCGACGAGGAGGCTGAAATCAGGAATACCGTCCGGGCCCACCGAGCGCGCGAGCGACTGGCGCTGATCGTCAGTGAGGTCGTCGGCATCCCACAAGAGACGGCCGATCAGGGTCGACTTGCCATCATCGACCGACCCGCATGTCAGCATATGTACGATGCCGTCCAGTTCGGGGATCGATTGAAACGTGGGATGGTCGCCGACAGACGGGGTGTCCTGGCAAAGCGCCGTTGCTCGGCTCGGTGCAGCGCTCATCAGAAATAGCCTTCGTGCTTCTTGCGTTCCATGGCGCCGGATTGGTCGTGGTCGATCAAACGGCCTTGACGTTCCGATACGCGGGAGGCCACGGTCTCGGCCACGACACTATCGATGTCGGCGGCATCCGATAGGATTGCGGCGGTCAATGGCCAGCAGCCGAGCGTGCGAAACCGAACGCGGCGCGTGCTCACGCGCTCGCCGGGTTGGAGTGGCATGCGGTCGTCATCCAGCACGATGAGCTGGCCTTTGCGTTCGACGACGGGGCGGTCGGCGGCGAAGTAGAGCGGCACGACGGCGAGCTTCTCGCGCAGAATGTAACGCCATACGTCGCGTTCGGTCCAATTGGACAGCGGGAAGACGCGCGCCGTCTCGCCGGTGCCGAGGCGGCCATTCAATATGCGCCACATTTCGGGGCGCTGATGGCGCGGATCCCAGCGATGCCCTGGGGCGCGAAACGAAAACACGCGCTCCTTGGCGCGACTGGCTTCCTCGTCGCGGCGCGCACCGCCGAATGCCGCATCGAAACCGTGCGCATCCAGAGCCTGCTTCAACGCCTGCGTTTTCATCACATCGGTGTAGAGCGACGGTGCGTGGTCGATCGGATTGATGTTGCGCGCCAGCCCGTCCTGATTGGTGTGCACGATCAGATCGAGTCCCAACTCCTGCGCCACCCTGTCGCGGAACACGATCATGTCGCGCGGCTTCCAGGTGGTGTCGATGTGCAGCAGCGGGAACGGCGGCTTCATGGGAAAGAAGGCTTTGCGAGCCAGATGCAGCAGGACGGTCGAATCTTTACCGATCGAGTACATCAGTACGGGATTGCGAAATTGCGCAGCTGTTTCCCTGAAAATGTGAATGCTTTCCGCCTCGAGCAGATCGAGATGCGACAATCGGGCATTCATCAGAACCGTCTCCTCGTGCTTGGACTGGCTGTGGAGACCACAGGCCGTGCCGTCGTGACGTTCCCACCACCAGCGCCCCGCCCGGATGTCGTCACCGAGCCCTATCGCGCGCGTGCAGGGTTGGCAACCTCTAGACCCCAGACTGCGACGGATCGCAGGGTCGGCAAGGCGACGCAGGCCAAGCGCAACGGTGGTCTTTACTGCAACAATGTCGCAACTTCGACATGAGCCGCATTCCTGGCGACGTCCAAGGCAGTCTCGCGCTTCTTGTTGCGCAAATCTCGATTGGCGCCCGCAGTCAGAAGGGCTCGCACGACGTCGATACGACCATCGTGTGCCGCGATAATCAGCGCTGTATCGCCGTTGGCGTTTCGCGAATCGATGGGCGCGCCGGCGCGGATCACATGCTCGATGACGTCCACGAGGCCGGCACGCGCGGCCAGCAGCAGTGCCGTATTGCCGGAGTTCGCCTTGTCCTTTGCGCTTGCGCCCAGTTTCAGCAGGCGCAGGGCAACGGGACCGTGACCATTCTCGAGGGCGCGCAGCACGGGCGTTCGCCCGTCCTTGTCGGCTATCCCTGAATTGGTCTTGCTGGCGAAGAGGGCATCGATGGCTGCGAGGTTTCCAGCCTCGGCCGCCATCCAGAGTGCCGTGCGGCTGTGCTCGTCGACAGCATCGATAGCGGCACCGTTCTCGAGCAGGACGACAATCAGGTCGCCACTGCAGGCCTTGGCGGCCGTGGCCAAGATGGTTCCACCGACTTGACGCAGCTCCTGTGCCGCTCCCGCCCGCAGAAGCAGTTCGGCGACTTTGCCATGGCAGCCACGCACCGCAGCAACGAGTGCGGTCGTGCCATCTTTGGAGACTGCGGAGACGTCGCCCTTGCCGACGAGCAACTGCGATACGACCTCGGAGTGCCCCTTTCGTGATGCCAGCAGCAGGGGCCTTTCGCCCACCGTATTGCGGATCTCGGCTTTCGCGCCGGCCGCCAGCAGAATGTCGACGGCGGGAGCGCTTCCCGAAGCGGCGGCAAGGGCCAATGGCGTATTCCCAGCTTCGTCCTTCAGCTCGAGGTTCGCGCCGGCCGCAATCAGCGTTGCGAGGGCCTTGGCCTGTCCCCGCCAAGCTGCCGACAGCAGAGCCGTGCGATCCACTTCGGGTCTGGGTGTGGGTGCCATCGGCCGCGGATCAGGTGCGGTGGAGATGGTTTCCCAACCGCCGGTTTTGGCCGTGATCGACCGATGCGGCTCGGGTTTCGCGGAGGCCATTTCGGCGAGGAGCGCCACCGCATTGTCGCTACCGGCCGCCGCCGCCAGTTGCAGCCAATGCTCACCCTGCTTGCGATCGACGGGTGTGCCATGGCCGGCGAGCAACATCTTGCCGACATTGAATTGCGCCTTTGGGTGGCCCGCCTTTGCTGCCGCGAGCATCCATTCGAAAGCGTGCGCGGCATCCTGCGGCACGCCGCGTCCACTGCGATAGAGGGAGGCCAGCTGATATTGCGCCTCGGCATTGCCCGCTCGGGCCGCCTCCTCGAGCAGCGATGCTGCTTTTTCGAACGCACCCGCGCGCACGGCCGACTTGATTGCGGAATCCAGACTGTCGCCGGGCGTCTGGGCCTGCAATGTTTGGATCGTGGCACCGACCAACAGGCACCCGATCATCATCCCTACGGTAGCGATGGCGCTGCTAAGCCGTTCCATATTTCGTATCCACGGCAATTCCCATACTTTTCAGGAAGGCGGTTGGCAGAATGCCCCCCGCGCAGACGATGACGGCCTGATTCGGGAGTGACGCTGTTCGACCCGACCACTCGATCTCGACCGTGTCTCGACTGATGTGTTTCACTTGCGACTGCAGTATCACGCGAAGGTTCCCCTGCACTTGGGCGCGCGCGATCCGTTCCCGGTTCTTCGATTTAGCACGTGCAAACGATTCGCCGCGGTAGGAAAGGGTCACTGTCGTGCCGGGTTGCTCCGCGATGCTGCTGGCCGCCTCGAGCGCGCTGTCTCCGCCGCCCACAACGAGGACATGCTGTTTGCGGTACTGCTCGGCATCGGTCAGGCGATAGACGACTTTGCTCTGCTCTTCGCCCGGAACGCCCAGGCGGCGCGGCGTGCCGCGACGTCCGATCGCGAGAAGTACGGATCGGGTGCGATAGGCGCCGCGCGTGGTCCTGACCTCGAACCCCCCCGGCATGGGGACGACGGCCTCGACGCGTTCGCCGAAACGGATTTGGAGACCGGTCTTGGCGATGACGTCCTTCCAGAAGGCGATCAGTTGTTCCTTGCCGATTTCGCGAAACCCGACCCTGCCGTAGAGCGGCAGAGTGGCAGGTTGGGTCATCACGACCTTGCCGCGCGGAAAGTGGGCGACCGTCCCACCGAGGCTGTCCTGTTCGACAGTCACGAACCGCAGCTTGCTTTCAGTCGCCGCCAAACTCGCCGAAATGCCGGCGGGCCCGCCACCGACGACGACGAGGTCGAGCGTGTTGTCGCGGCCGTTGCCCGCGAACTGACCGATCGAGGCCACGGCCTGGCGACCCTGCTCGATCGCATTGCGGATCAACCCCATGCCACCGAGCTCTCCGGCGATGTAAATCCCGGGCACATTGGTTTGAAAATCAGCGCCGACATTGGGGATATCGACGCCGCGCGTCGCCGTGCCGAACACGAGCGAAATGGCGCCACGCGGACACGCTGCACGACACGCGCCATGGCCGATGCATTCGGATGGCGAAACCAGTGCGGCCTTGCCGTTGACGATCCCCAGGATGTCACCCTCGGGACACGCACGGACACAGGCCCGGCACCCGATGCACAGGGTGGGATCGATTACCGGATGCAAAGATGCCGGCTCGTTGAGACCCGCCTGGGTCGCCTCCATGAGCGCCGCCACCGCCCGCGCTTCGGAGCGGCTGCGGTTGAGCGCGTAGATCGCCCAAATCAGGAGGAGCGGCGCGGCGTAGACGAGCAGAAGTGGATCGAGCTGCATCGGCCCCCTTAATTCTCTCTTCGAGTTTGCCGCGTTCAGAACTGGCCGAAACGAGGCTGCACCGTGCGCTGTCGGATGATTCGCATCATCTGGTCTCGTCAATACGGCGGCACCGCGGCACCGCAGGAGCCTGCGACATTATAGACGAAAAGACACTTTAGTATTATACTGAAAATCATTTTCATATAGTCGAGACACACTAACGCCGCTTTCTGGCTTTCCCTTCGTTTCGCGGGCACAGAACAAGCCGATCAAAGCCGGCATGGTCACGATCCAGTCGGGCCGTGGCGCGGTCCTGGGCTCGGCGTCCAGCAAGGGCGCGCTGATGGAGATCGACAAGTTCAACGCCG
>JANOHP010000085.1:0-3817 GCA_031406575.1 Hyphomicrobiales bacterium | reverse complement strand
CGCGACAAGTTCGACTGGCGCGCACAAGAAGCCACGCTCAACCAGTTCCGCCAGTTCATTGTGCCGATCTCCGGCATCGACCTGCATTACATCCACGAGGAGGGCACAGGCCCAAAGCCCATGCCGCTGCTGCTCTCGCACGGCTGGCCAGGTTCGGTCGTCGAGTTCTACAAGATAATTCCGATGCTGACCGATCCCGCGCGCTTTGGCGGCGATCCGGCGGACAGCTTCACCGTAATTGCGCCGTCGCTCCCAGGCTACGCGTTCTCGTTCAAGCCGGGCCAGCCGCGCTTCGGCGTCGTGGAGATGGCGGACACGTTCGCGTCGCTGATGACCGAAGTGCTGGGGCACAAGCGCTTCGCCGCGCAAGGCGGCGATTGGGGCGGCTTCATCACCTCGCGGCTCGGCTACGCCTATGCCGATCGTATGATCGGTATTCATGTGAATTTGCTGGCCGTGCGCCGTGATCCCGCGCTGCTCAAGAACGCGAGCGGCGAGGAGAAGGTCTTCCTCGATGAGCTCAACCACTTCCTGAAGGAGGAAACCGGTTACCAGTGGATCCAGGGGACCAAGCCAACGACGCTGTCGGTCGGCCTGACGGATTCGCCGGCAGGCCTCGCCGCGTGGATCGTCGAGAAGTTTTACAAGTGGACGCAAAATCGTGGGCGGATCGAGGATGCGGTCACCCGCGATGAATTACTGACCAACATCACGCTTTACTGGGCGACGGGCGCCATCGGTTCCTCGTTCTGGCCCTACTACGCGCGCATGCACACCCCCTGGCCGATCCCCGATGATGCCAAAATCATGGTGCCAACCGGCTACGCCGAATTCCCGAACGAGATCATCCACCCGCCGCGCTCGCTCGCCGAGCGCACGTCTTATGGCAATATCCAGCGGTGGACGAAAATGCCGAAGGGCGGCCACTTCGCCGCGCTCGAGCAACCCGAGCTGCTGGCGAACGAGGTCCGCGCGTTCTTCCGCCCGCTGCGGTAGCACAATTCGTGTCAAAACGACCGGACGGACGGTCTGTCCGCTTGAACAATGATCGCCACCGGCAAAGCTACTCCAGGCGGTGGACGGAGTTTAGTCGCTCTGATCGCACGGCAAGTTGTGGCCGGCACCTCGATGCTCCAGCGGTGGCTTGCGAGTCACCGGCGGCGCGGCTTGCGTGATGTTCGATCCCAATTGGGGACCTCGTGCTCGATAGCAAGAGCGCCGCGGTGCTCGTCGGGGACCGCGTCCGTTATGTGGGTTATCGCGTTGACCAACGGCGGCCTGGTTGGCGGCCTTGCATTCGGGTTCCCGATCGCTTTGTTCGTCTGATGCTTGGCGCGCGCACGCTCTCGGATCATTCGGCTGGCCAACACAGCAAATTTGCGGATGCCGCGAAAGAGCTGCCGTGGTGCTTGTTCTCGATGCCCTGAGCGCCAATGATTGGCCATTGAGCAACGAAGGAGAGTGCGATGAGACTGAAGAACAAGGTCGCCATCATAACCGGCGGTGCGCACGGGATGGGCGAGGCGGAAGCACGGCTGTTCGCCAAGGAAGGTGCGGCGATCGTGATCGCCGATGTGCTCCAGAAAGAAGGCGAAGCAGTCGCTGCCGACATCTGTGCCAGCCAGGGACGGGCAACGTTCGTGAAGACGGACGTGACGTCGGAAATGGCGTGGAACCAGCTGATCGCCGCCACCATCGCGACCTACGGCAGGCTCGATATCCTGGTGAACAACGCCGGCATCAGCGGCAGCTCCGTGGGTGACGAGCTTGCACTGGCCGGTTGGGAAAAACTAATGGCCATCAACGCCACCAGCGTGTTCCTGGGCACGACCCGTGCAGCGGCTGAGATGGCGAAAACCGGCGGCGGCTCGATCGTCAATATCTCGTCGATCATGGGGTTCATCGGGGGTGCGGACAGCCATCCCGGCTACAGCGCGTCAAAGGGGGCAGTGCGCATCTTCACCAAGACCGCAGCGGTGCGGTTCGGACCGACGGGTGTACGGGTGAGTTCCGTCCATCCAGGCTACCTGCCGCCAATGCTCAACAATACCAATGCGACCGGACGCGCCTCCAAGGCTGCCGTCACGCCGTTGCGTCGCTTGGGCGAGGTGATGGATGTCGCCTATGGCGTTCTCTACCTCGCATCCGACGAGGCATCATTCGTCACTGGGACCGAGCTTGTGATCGATGGTGGCTATATCGCGCAGTAGGTAGGGGAGCGCCCAGTCTCAAGACCTCACGCTCCCCGATTCCGGGCTCTACTCCGCCGCCATGGGCATCGCCGCCCGCTGGCCCTTGACCATGCGGCCGGGCAGTTTGCCGGTTGCCTCGCCGGCGCGATAGGTGACGTCGCCCGAGAGCACCGTCACGTCATAGCCCGAGGCCTTCTGCAGGAGGCGCTTGCCGCCGGCCGGCAGGTCATGGGCGACGTAGGGTCGTCCGAACGACAGCCTGTCGTAGTCGAGGACGTTGATGTCGGCCTTCTTGCCGGGTGCCAGCACACCGCGGTCGTGCAGGCCCGCGGCGTCGGCCGTATCCGAGGTCAGCCTCCTGATCAGCTCCTCGACCGGATAGGCTTTGCGCTGCTTGCCCCAGTAGTTGAGCAGCCAGGTCGGGAAGCCGGCATCAAGGATGAAGCCGACATGGGCGCCGCCGTCGCCAAGCCCCATGATGCAGTTCTTGTTGGCAAGGGTCACCTCCGAGAAGGTGGTGTCGAAGTTGTAGTAGTTGACGATCGGCGTGTAGAGGAAATTGAGGCCGCCGTCCTCGAGCATGAGGTCATAAGCGACTTCGGGGGCCGTGCGGCCCTGTGCCTTGGCCATCGCCTCGACCGAGTCCTCGCGCTGCGGCAGATAGTTCGGCGGGTTGGTGAAGCGGAACATGTGCCCGTAGCCGATGCGTCGGATCAGCGGGAAGGTCGAGCCGGCAAACGGATCCTCTGACAGGATCTTGGCGCGCACCTCGGGCGTCCGCATTGCCTTGACGCGCTCGGCGAGCGGCAGATGGGCGATCGACTTGTAGGTCGGCGTGCCGGAGAACGGGTTCTGGCTGCCCTCGAGACCCAACAGGAAGCCGATGGCACGCGGCGCAAACACCGGCCGAATCGAGAGGCCGTCGGCCTTGGCCTGGTCTGCGTAGCCCATCAGCTCCCGCCAGACGCCCGAGCGCTCGGGCTCGTGGCGCTGGGTGATCGTGAAGACAGCCGAGCGGCCGCACTTCTCGACGATCCGACGCATCATATCGAACTCGGCCTTGGGGCTTGGTTCGTTCCAGTCGGAGACCAGCTCGAGAAAGCCCGAGCCGGCATCCTTGAGGCCCAGGGCGATGCCGGTCAGCTCATCCTCGTTGGCACGCAAGGTCGGCGTGTATTCGCCAGTGAGGCTCTTGTGGGAGATTGTACGCGAGGTAGAAAAGCCGAAAGCGCCGGCGCGCATGGCGTCGGCCGCGATCGCGCGCATCTTGGCGATATCTTCAGATGTTGCCTTCTCGTGACGGATGGCGCGGTCGCCCATGACGTAAACGCGCACGGCCGCGTGGGGCAGGAGCGCGCACAAGTCGACGTCACGGTTACCCTTCTCGAGTGCCGCAAAGTACTCGGGGAACGTCTCCCAGGTCCACTTCAGGCCCTCGTGCATGACCGGACCCGGAATGTCCTCGACGCCTTCCATCAACTCAATGAGCTTTTCGCGGTCGGCCGGCTTGCACGGTGCAAAGCCGACGCCGCAGTTGCCCATCACGGCTGTCGTTACACCATACCCACTACGATGGCCAGGCGGTCTGGGACAGCCACATGGCCCCCTCGTCCTGGCATGGTGTA
>JANOHP010000061.1:0-26949 GCA_031406575.1 Hyphomicrobiales bacterium | reverse complement strand
GCAAGATCCACATGTTCGACATCACCGCGCCCGACGGCACGCCCTACAACGAGAGCGACACGATCCGCCCTGGCAACGAGGTGGTGACGTACGATCTCGAAGGGCGCAAGATCGGCTGCACGATCTGCTACGACATGCGCTTTGCCGAGCTGTACATCCAGCTCGCCAAGCAGGGTTGCGACATCATCATGGTGCCGTCGTCGTTCACCCTGCAAACGGGCAAAGACCACTGGGACTTGATGCTGCGCGCCCGTGCCGTCGAGACCCAGTGCTACATCGTGGCGCCAGCCCAGTATGGCCCCTTTGTCGACGGCAAGGGCGGCACGCGGCTATCCTACGGACACAGCCTGATCGCCGATCCGTGGGGCCACATCGTTTGCAAGGTATCGGATGGAATCGGGTTTGCGTCCGCCAATGTCGACCGGGCGCAAATCAAGCGCGTGCGCGACCTGATCCCGATGAACGCGCATCGTCGGCTGGGCGTGTGACGCGACGCGCGCGCTCTCCGGGAAACAAAGGAGAGGTGGCGCCCCCTTCACTGGTTCCCCGGCCGAAGCAGCGCGGTGGCGCTGCGCAGAGCCGGGGCCTTTCCCGGTCATTGTCCTGCGCGACGTTCCACGCCCGTGCATGCGTGGGAGGCGGCAAGGTCGTACCAATGCGGCGCCGGGAAAGATCCCGGATGTCCGCGCCACGGGCGCGAACTCCGGGAAACCGGAATTTTTTGCGACCGTAAGGGCAACCCCACAGAGTGGAAGTTTCCCAATAACTCCTGTTTCCCGGGCGAAACGGCGTGGTGGCGCTGCGTGGAGCTGGTGCTTGAAAATTCGACTTCCTGTTTCCCGGACGAAACGGCGCGGCCGCGCCGCGCGGGTTCGATCCGGGATCGCGTCGGTTCCGTGGGGAACACATCATGTGTCGGAAGTCGCCGCAAACATGGGAAAGCGGCTCTTATCGACGGGCCCCGTGATCCCGGATGACCGCGCGAGGCGCGCGCTCTCCGGGAAACAAGGGAGGGGTGGCACCACTGCTCAATCGACCGAGCGGCGCTTTTCTTGCCGTTGCGCGATCGAGGGTATGAAGCCGTAGGCGAGGAGGCGATCGCCAGCGGTGGCGCGTGACGCCTCGTTGGCAGGGTACTCCGCCACCAACACAGGGAGGCCGTCGCGTTGCGCCCGCTTGAGCAGAGCGATGCTCGTCGTGATGTCGCGGTCGTTGCCTGTTTTGGCGACGCCGTCGCGTCCAAGGATCAGGTCTTGCTTGATGACGGCGTCGACGGCGCTGCGGATGCGGGAGGTGGCGAGGAGGTCTTCGGCATCCTTCAGGATGACAATGAAGCCGGGAACCCTGTCGCGCGCGTATCGCGACATGCTCTCTACGAACGTGATCATGTCCTCACGCGCGTCCTGGTGCTGCTTGGACCAGTGTGCGTGGGCATCGGCACGGTCCAGAACGATGCCGTCGAACCCGGCGGTGATGATCGTGTCCAGCATGGCGCCGTCGCGGCCAAATACCATCGACTGCCATTCCGGCATCCAATAGCGCACCCGCCAATTGCCCGGACGCTCGCTGGCCTCCTCTGCGAGCCAGGCCGGCAGAGCGGACGAAGCAACGGCCGAAGTCACCAGACGCGAGGCGCTCGGATCGGCGGCTTTCGGGGTGTTGGCAGGTTGAGCAGCCGTGTCACCGGGACGACGGACGACCGCCGTCACTTTGGGCGGCGGAGACCAGCGGCTGTTCCAGTAAGCGCGATGATCCTCGGCCTCCGCGATCGCGAGGGGGGCCAGAACGAGGCGCTTCTCGCCGTCGGGCTTGAATTTCAGGGCGTTGACGCGGGCGGCGATGGCGGCGGCCTCGGCAATGCCACTGGGCGCAGGGTCGACGATCACCAAATCGAACGACGTCGTCGCCAAATCAGCCACGTTCGCCGACATCGAGCGATCGGACCACGTCGACAAACCAGCCAACGCTTCGTGACGCGTGGACGCGATGGCCGTGTCTTCCGCCGGGTCGATGCTCGCATGAAGAAGAAAGGCGCCGCCGATCGCAGTGGCCAGAACAGCGGCCAGTCCGAATAGGGCGCGCGACAGGACGGACGACCGCCGATGCACGGGGGCTGGTGGCAGCTGTGACAGGGGAAGGGTGGAAGTCGACAACGGACTAATCCTGCAGAATGGGTTCGACGTGCGCGCCCGACGTGGGAGCCACACTTCGTTCAACGCCTGGGGGTGGGTCAAGCAGACCCGGTGTCGCCACGCCAAAACCACGAAACGAGCGTTGTCGTTCCGCAACACGCGCGGTTTTGTCTGGAAAAGGTTAGCGCAGGCAGTGGATCGACCTCATTGACGAATAGTCCACCCGCGAGGGCCTCGCACGTCGCCCGTTCCCACGGTGAACGTCGACGCGATGAGTGGGGACGAGCTCCGCACATTCATCTCGGTGCCGCGCGAGGGGCGAGGTCAGCGACCTTCGCGCCACCAAGCCAACGTAATGAAGGCCAGCAGGGCGGCAAGGGCGAGTAAACCGGTGAACATGGGCGTGAGTTTGACGCCGCGCGTCACATGCGCTTCACGATCGCGCAAGCCCATCCAGCCCGAACCGGCCAGAACACGGGCGTTCGACAGCAGGGAAATGCGCGGCACGTCGACCGATTGCGGCGAAACGTTGGACAGCAAACCGCCGCTGCGCGTCCAGAAGATGCCGCCGCCTGTCGCGTCCGTCAGCGGGCGCATCTTGGTTTCGGTGGCCGTCACCTCGTTCATTTCCCGCGCATCCTCGATGCCCGCATGGGCGACGGCGGTCAGCGGGCCGTTGCTCGACGGTGTCTGCAACTTGTACAAGCCCGGCGTTTTCACATCCAAGGTCGTGCTCCAGATGCCGTCTTCGGCGCGCTCGAGGCGTGCTTGCGAGGTCTCGCCTCCGGGTGCGGAGATCGTGACGTCGGGCACCTGTGCCTCCATCGAGCGGCGTTCGATCGACAGCTTGAGGCCCCGGGCGGAGGCAATCAGACGCTCTTCTTCGAGGTCGGGCTCCTTCATCAGCCAGTGCGAGGTGCGGCGCAGCAGATCGGTGTGGGGTCCGCCTCCGTCGTAGCCGCGCGCCCACAACCACGCATGGTCCGACAGCAACAGCGCGACGCGACCTTTGCCGATGCGGTCGAGCACCAGCAGCGGCTTGTCATTGGCGCCATTCATGACCGTGCGGCCACGACTGGGCTGGGCTTCGACTTGGCGAAACCACCGCCCCCACGTGGGGTCCTTGTCGCCCACGCCGGCGCCGGGCAGACCGCGCGTGACGGGGTGCTTCAGGCCGTCGCCGGCAACCTTGGCCCTGAAGGGTTGCTCGATGACAGTGCCGGTCGGGGCCGCCGGCAGGGCGTTCGACAGCGGCGTGCGGTAGAGGCTGGTTGCGCCCGCGTAATCGTCTCCGGCGGCGACGAGCAGCGCGCCGCCCTGCTCGCGCACGTAGCGGGCGATGTTGTCGTAGTAGTGCGAGGGTAGGATGTTGCGGTGCTGGTAGCGGTCGAAGATGATCAGGTCGAATTCCTTGATCTTCTCCGAAAACAGTTCTCGCGTCGGAAAAGCAATCAGCGATAGCTGCTGGATCGGTGTGCCGTCCTGCTTCTCGGGGGGGCGCAAAATGGTGAAGTGCACGAGGTCGACTGCGGCATCTGATTTCAGCAGATTGCGCCATGTGCGCTCGCCCGCGTGCGGTTCGCCCGAGACCAGAAGAACGCGCAGGTTTTCGCGCACGCCTTCCGCCGCGACGACGACGCGATTGTTGGCCGGGGTGAGTTCGCCATCAATCGGCTCGAGATCGATCTCGATGATGTTCATGCCGGCGTGGGGAAACGCCATGCTGAATTTCTCGACGCGGTCGATCGTGGTGCGCCGCCGTTCGTCCGGGGTGCCTTCACGGCGCACGCGCAGGTTCACCACGTCACCCGAGCGAGTGCGGCGGCCGCTCTCGCGAACGGCGATTTCGATCTCGCGGGTCTGACCGACGATGCCGAACTTCGGGGCCTTGAGAACTTCGATGCGCCGGTCGAATTCGTCCGGTCGCCCGGTCAACAAGGTATGGACGGGGGCGTCGAAGCCCAGTGCCGCGGCGGATTTGGGCACATCGTGGACTTGGCCGTCGGTCACCATCACCACGCCCGCGAGGCGGTCGGGCGGAACGTTGGCGAGGGCCCGGTTCAGGTCCGTGAAGAGATTGGTGCCCGATGCGCCCTCACCGGTGGGCTTGGAAGAGTGAACCCATTTGACTTCGAGATTTGGGATCTTGCCCAGGCGCGCTTCCAATTCAGTGCGAATGGCGGCGGTCTGCTCCGGGCGGCCGGCAATTGTTTGACTGGTCGACTCGTCGAGCACCACGATGGCTATATTGGCGAGGCTTTCGCGTTCCTCCTGGCGCAACGTCGGGTTGGCCAACGCGCCGATCAGAGCTGTGAGCGCCAGCCCACGCAGAGTCGCGCCGCGCGTGCGCCGCCAAAACAGCACGGCGACGAGCAGGATCGCACAGGCGATGCCGCCCCAGAACACGGGCAGCGGCACCATTGGGGCGATATCGATGGACCAGTTCACTAAAGGCTAGCTCCGATTTAGGGAGGGAGTAGGGAGTAGGGAGTAGGGAGTAGGGATGGGAGTGGGTCTTCGGGGGATGGCATTCTTGATCCTATTCCCTATTCCCAACTGCACTTGATCTCACTGCCCCAGCCTCTCCAGCAATGCCGGCACGTGCACTTGATCGGCTTTGTAGTTTCCAGTCAGCGCGTACATGACGATGTTGACACCGGTCCGGTAGGCCATCTCGCGTTGGGCATCGCCGCCGGGCACCGTTGGATAGACGGGCCTGTTGCGATCATCGAGGGCCCAGGCCGCAGCAAGATCGTTCGACGTGACGAGGATCGAGCTGACGCCATCGACGCGTCGCGCGCGGCGCGTTTGGTCTTTGTCCTCCGCGCCTTCGGCCTCGACCCAGAGCTGGCCGCCGTCCCAGCGGCCAGGGAACGATCGCAGCAGGTAGAACGCTTTGGTCAGCACGTGCGTTTCGGGCACCGCTTCGAGGCGCGGGATGTCGAGACGGCCCAGCATGCGCTGCAAGGGCGTGTTGCCGTCGGTGTTCCGTGTCAGGCCGTTCGGTACGCCTTGGCCGTAATCGCGCGTGTCGAAGATGATCATGCCGCCTTGCTTCATATAGGCGTCGATCTTCGACAGAACGGTATCGGGCAGCGCCCGGGCGTTGGCGAGCACGGGCCAGTAGAGGATCGGAAAGAACGCAATTTCGTCGGTGACGACGTTGACGCCGAAGGGTTCGCCCGGTTCGATCGCTGTGCGAGCGGACAACACCTTGCCCAGACCCGTGAGACCCAGTCGGCTCGTATCATCGGCCGACGCATCGCCGGTCATCACGTAACCCAACGTCACTTTGCCGGTCGCCTGAATGGCCAACTGCAGATCGCGAGTTTGGGCGATGGCAGGCGCGCGCGGCGGTTCGGGGCGCACGGTTTGGGCTTCGGCGCGCGGGCTGGCGGCGATGACGCCGAGCAGCATGGTTGCAATGAGTGCCGCGGTGCCGGTGACGGGACGCCGCCAACGCTGCCAGAACGGCCCCGCCTGCAAGAGCAGAACGGCCACGATGTCGAGGAACAGCAGCAACAGCGCCGCCGTCAGCAGGGAAGGCTTCAAGGGCTGGGTGGTTTCGCCTTCGTAGCTGCGCCTCTCGACGCCGAACGGCAGGCTCGACAAGGGGTGAAGCTCGGTCTTCGCCGTGGCGATATTCAACGCCCGGGGGCTGGCTTGCGGACCGTAGTAGCCGGGGGGATGTTCGAAGCCCGGCCGAATGCTTTCAAGACGAGCAACGGGAATGGCTTGGGCTGTCGGTGTGGGATTGCGCAGCATGCCGGTGCCGTCGATGAGCTGCAACGGCGCCAGCACCTCGGCATTGGCTGTTTCGGCAACGGGTGCGGCCGCAGCCGACGTATCGACGCCACCTGGAGCAACGCCGCCGGGTTTTCCGAGGCTCGCGATGCGCCTCAGCATATCGACGAAGAGACCGGAGAGCGGCAGGTTGGACCAGTCCGAATTGCCCGTGACATGGAAGAGCACGATCTGACCCTCGCCTCGTCTTGCCGCCGTGACCAGAGGCGTTCCGTCCTTCAGCCGCGCCCAGACTTTGACGCTGTCGCCGATGGCGCCTGGATCTGCCAACACCTGACGGTTGACCACGACATCGTTCGGCACGCCGAGTCCAGCGAAAAGACTCGCGTCGTCGAAGGCGGCAAGCGGTTGCGGCGTGGACCAGGAGAGCGCGCCGCCCAGCGTACGACCGCCGATCCGCAACGCCACTGGCAAGAGGCTATCGCCGCCTTTCTCCAGGCGCGGACCGGCGAAACGCACCAGCACGCCGCCGCGCTTCACCCAATCTTCGACGCGCGCCAGCAGCTCACCCGAGAGTGTGCCGACGTCGGCGACGATCAGCACGGACGCGTTCTGCTTGAAGGCTTCACCGACGGCGGCGGCCAGATTGGCGTCCTTGGGGCGCACCAGCTCGGAGAACGGCGCCATCGCGCGGTCGATGTAGTAGAGCGGCGCCAGCAGAGGTTGCGCCTGCTCGCGGCTTTCAGCCGAGACGAGGCCGATGCGATTCCAGCGCGAACTGGAATCGAGCAGGTGGACGGCCCCGGCCGACCGCTCACCGGCGACTTCGACGCGCGCGACCTGGTTGCGCAGTTCGAGTGGCAGCGTGAAGTTTGCCATAGTGCGCCGGTCGTTGACGCCGAAGCTGAAGGGCGCTTCGCCCAATCGCTGCCCTTTGGAGGAGAGCGCCAAAACGAATCCGGTGCGCGCGCCACCTCCGGGACGTATCAGCGTTGCTTCCAGCCGTCCTTCGCGGCCCAGCCCCGCGGCAACGGCGATGGCCTCCTCGCCACGGCGCGGATCGACGATGGCGAACGATCCCGCCGCGCCAGCCAGCCCCACGAGCTGTTGCGCGAAGGCACCCGATGCGCCGCCGTGATCGACGCCATCCGTCAGCCAGACGACTGTCGACGCCGGTGTGCCAGTGAGGGCGGTTGCCAATTGCGCGGCGGTCTCGACGCGTTGTGGCTCGAACGGTTGGGGGGTGATTGCGGCGGCGGTCGAGCGGGCGTTGATCGGGGCTTCGATGCGCAGGGTCTGTGATTTGGCCGGTGGTGCGGTTTGCGCCAAGAGGACGGGTCGATTTTGTCCTTCGGCTTCGCCAATCAGCCGGTCGACCAAATTCATGCGGTCGCTGAACCGCGTGGCCGAGGACCAGCCGTTGTCGACGACGATGACGACGGGCCCGGTGCCTTTCAGCGCGGCGTCCCGGTTGGGATTGAGCACCGGTTCGGCCAGCGCCAAGATCACGAGCGCGGCGGCGAGCATGCGGATCAGTGTCAGCCACCACGGCGTCTTGGCGGGCGTCTTGTCGAGATTGTCGAGCCCGACGAGAATGCGGGTGGCCGGAAACGCGATGCGACGCGGCCGGGGCGGCACGGTGCGCAGGAGCCAATAGATGATGGGCAGCGCGGCCAGGGCGCCGAGCAACATCGGGTTGAGAAAGGCCAGCGCGCCGAAACTCATCGTGCGGCCTCCGCTTTGGCAGGAGCGGCGAGACGATAGTCGCCAGCCTGTCCAGACAGACGCATGACGAGGGATAAGATCGGCTCCGCCGCCGAGCGGTCGGTGTGGTGGACGAGGAAGGTCCAGCCGAGTTTTTTGGCGGCTTCGGTCAATTCGGCGCGGTGCTGCTCGAGCTTGATGCGGTAGCGCTCCCTCAGGCTTTCGGCGCGATCGGCAACCCAGCGGTCGCTGCCTTCCAGGCCGAGGAATTCTGCGCGTCCCTCGTAGGGCAGCGTCTCTTCGGCGGGATCGAGAACTTGCACGAGGTGGCCACTGACACCGGCACTGGCAATCGCCGACAGGCGGCGCGCGATGTCGGGCACCGGATCGAGGAAATCACTGATGAGAATGGCGCCGGAAAAGCGCGCCAGCCGGACTTCGGGTGGCAGACTTCCCGTCAGCTCGGCCGCGCGCGCGTGCATGGCGAGCGCTTCAGCGATGCGGGAGGCTGCCTTGCGGCTGGCGATCGGGCGGGTCAGGCCCATGAGGCCGACGCGTTCGCCCCCGCGCACGAGCAACTCCGCCAGCGCGAGCGCGAGAACGACGACGCGATCCCGCTTGGTGATCGTCGACAAATGACTTTTGAAATTCATGGAGTCGGACAGATCCGGCCACAGCCAGATCGTATGGGCCGCTTCCCATTCCCGCTCGCGCACGAACAGGTGGTCGGAACTGGCCGAGCGGCGCCAATCGATCAGCGTGGCGGTGTCGAGGTCGTTGTATTGGCGAAACTGCCAGAAGGTTTCGCCCGGACCAGCGCGTCTGCGGCCGTGAATGCCGTGCGCGACCGTGCTCGAAATCCGCATCGCTTCCAGAACGAGATCGGGCAGACGATCGGCAAGCCCATGGGCCTCGTTTTCGAGACGAGCGAGGGAGGCGCGCGACGTATCGGCGGCGTCCGTTCGGGTGTGCCGGTCCGTAGCCACGCGCGTCCTTCCGCCGGTCGCTGCACCCATCAAGCGATCGCGCCCGCAAGGCGACCAATGACGCTGCTGACATCGATGCCTTCAGCGCGCGCGGCAAACGTCAGCGCCATACGATGTTTGAGCACCGGCTCGGCGAGCGCCACGACGTCGTCGACGGAGGGCGCGAGGCGCCCATCGATCAGCGCCTTGGCGCGGACGGCCAACATGAGGGCCTGACTGGCGCGTGGTCCCGGCCCCCAGGCGACGAGCCTATCTGTTTCGGGGTCGGCGCCCACGCCGGGACGTGCGGAGCGGACCAGCGTCAGTATGGAGTCCACGACTTTATCGGACACCGGGATTTGACGCACCAGCCGCTGGATAGACATCAGCTCTTGCGCAGTGATGACGGCCTCGAGACGCCGTTCCTCCGTGCCGGTGGTCGCGAACAGCATGCGTCGCTCGGCGGATTCGTTGGGGTAGGTCACGTCGATCTGCAGCAGGAACCGGTCGAGCTGAGCTTCTGGCAGCGGATAGGTGCCTTCCTGCTCGAGTGGGTTCTGCGTGGCCAGAACATGGAAGGGGGCTGGCGTATCGTGGCGCTGGCCAGCGACCGTGACGTGGTGCTCCTGCATGGCTTGCAGCAGGGCAGACTGCGTCTTGGGCGAAGCGCGGTTGATTTCGTCTGCCATCAGAAGCTGGGCGAAGATCGGCCCGCGAATGAAGCGGAAGCTGCGGCGCCCGGTATTGCCGGCATCCTCGAGCACTTCCGAGCCGATGATGTCGGACGGCATCAGATCTGGCGTGAATTGGATGCGTTTGGCATCCAGGCCCAGCACGCGCCCGAGCGTATCGACGAGCAGCGTCTTGGCGAGGCCCGGAACGCCGATGAGCAGGCCATGGCCGCCCGCCAAAATCGTGATGAGCGTCTGCTCGATGACCACATCCTGTCCGAAGATGACGGATGCGGCGGCCTTGTGAACGCGCTGGATGCGTTCGCCTGCAGCTTCGACGCGTTCGACGATGTCGTTGGCGGAAGCGGTGAGGGTTGTTGTTGTGCTGCTCATGGAGAGAACTGTCTATCCAATGTCGGGGGATTGCGGGATGATTGCTCGATCAAACTCATGGAAAGTGGCCACAATAGGCGCTTTGTGGAGTATCATAGCAACCCGTGAGCCGCCGGGGATATTAACTTTGCGTAATAGCAAACAGCCCAGGTGCCGAAATGAACGACACACCCAACTCCCCGACGACCCAGGGTGGACTGGCCGGGTTGGAGGCACTGCTGGGGCAGCAGGCGGGCGATAAGCTGCCACCCGTCGAGATGTGGAATCCTCCCTACTGCGGTGACATCGGCATGCGCATCGCGCGGGATGGTGTTTGGCACTACCAAGGCAGTCCGATCGGCCGCAAGCCAATGGTCAAGCTGTTTTCACGCGTTTTGAGACGGGATGAAGACGGCCGCTTCTACCTGGTTACGCCTGTCGAAAAAGTCGATGTGGCGGTCGATGACGCGCCGTTCTTGGCCGTTGAAATGGATGTCATCGGCTCAGGAGAAGATCAATCGCTGATTTTCCGCACGAACGTCGATGATGTCGTGCGTTGTGGTGCTTCCAATCCGCTTCGGTTCGTCGAGGAGGAGGGGAGTGGAGGATTGAAGCCTTACTTACTCGTTCGGGGGCGTCTCGAGGCGCTGGTGACCCGCGCCATTTACTACGATCTCGTCGAGATTGCCGTGGACCAGGGCAGCCGCACCGGCATTTGGAGCGACGGCACGTTCTTCCCCCTCGAGCCAGTAGGCTGACGCCTATGGCAGGTTTGGTGCGGCTCGGCGGGAACAATTGGCTGCTGGCATCGTTGACGGACCTCTTACCAAGCCAGCGAAAAGAGGTTGCCCATGTCTGATTACACCCCCGGCCCCGACGATCGGCGCACGCGGCCGACGATGAAGACCCCGCCCCTGTCCGATGAACGTGTGACCGTCGACGCCGCACCGCGTTCGAGCGGCACGACGATTGCTGGCGTCCTGCTGGTCGTCGGCCTCATTCTGCTGGGCCTGATGTTCCTGACGCCGTCGCGTACCCCGACAGTGAACAACCCAGCGACGACCCCGACCGGCACCGCGACGGCTCCATCGACGACCACACCGTCGACCAGTTCGTCGACAGGGTCTTCGACCGGCACGACGAGCACGACTCCGGCTCCGACGCCCGCTCCCAGCACGACGACGCCCAAGCAGTGAGCTTTTCGCGTTTTGCTCGAAGTGACGGTCAAGAAGCAGTTCGAATGGAGGTGCCGCATGGCGGGCAGATCGTTCAAAGTAGGCGTCATCGTCGGAAGTATTCGACGCGATTCGATCAATAGGCGGCTGGCAAAAGCCCTGATGGGGCTGGCGCCGCCGTCGTTGGCGTTGGAGGTCATCGAGATCGGCCAACTGCCACTCTACAGCCAGGATTTGGATGCGACCCCGCCGAACGAGTGGCAGGTGTTCAAAGCCCAGTTGAGTGCGGTCGATGCCGTGCTGTTCGTGACGCCCGAACACAATCGCTCGATGCCGGCGGCGCTGAAAAACGCAATCGACATCGGCTCGCGGCCCTACGGGAAGAGCGCGTGGAACGCCAAACCCGGCGCTATCGTCACGGCATCGCCCAGTGCCATCGGCGGGTTCGGCAGCAATCACGCCGTGCGGCAGACGCTCGTGTTTTTGAACGTCCCGGTAATGCAGCAACCCGAGGCCTACATCGGGCAGGCCGATAAACTGGTCGACGAAGCGGGCGAAATCACCAAACCCGATACCAAAGCGTTTCTCGAAAAATTCATGGCGGCTTTTGCCGACTGGGTCGAGCGCAATGCCGCCGCAGGATGAGGCGAAAACAGTCTTCGTTCCAAACTCCCAGTGACCCAATTAAGCGAGCGATCCCTCGATGAGAGGGAGGGGCCGCGTCGGGGGCTGTGGTCAATCAGCACCCCGTTGTTTCGCTCTGCCAGGTGGGTGGCGCATGATGTGAGTACACGACCATGCCAGCCCGCGCGCACTGGAAGGGCTACGTGAATCGCACGTTGGCGTTGGGTGCGGTGTCGTTGTGGCCAGCGGTATCGGCTTCGCACAATCGTTCCGCACGCTGAGCCGGGAGCCGGCAAAACGCGTCGAGTGAACGTTCATCGATGCCGAAAGCGGCAACGCCAGCCGAAACGAAAAGCCCGCCGCGGTCGACCCACCAAGGCTGCGGCAAGGTCCCGCAATTCGCCTCGCGCAGGGCTTTCCCACAAAATTAGACCCGCGGCCTCGGGGGGTAGGCCGCGGGTCCTTGGACCGGACGCCAGGGAGGCAGTGCGCATCGCGCCCGGCTCTTCAAAAACGAACAGCGGCCCGTTCAGTTCCCGCGTTCACGGCCGGCTTTCAGCAGGCACAGCGGGCTTGTCGATGTTGCGGGCCCGAACGTCGAAAAACAGCGCTTGGCTGATGATCGTTCGAACCGTATCTTGTTGAAACGGCTTGGGAATAAGAAATGTTGGTTCAGGACGGTGGCCGGTCAACACCTGCTCCGGATAGGCCGTGATGAAGATCACGGGAAGATCCATCGTCTGCAAAATTTCGCGGACGGCGTCCAAACCCGAGCTTCCGTCGGCCAACTGGACGTCCGCCAGAATGAGACCCGGTTTGCGCCGCTTCACCATCGCTTCCGCTTCGGTTTTCGTTCGGGCGACGCCCATGACGCGGTGCCCGACGGCGGTAACGATGCTCTCGAGGTCGAGCGCAATCAGCGGCTCGTCTTCGATGATGAGAATATCGGTCGCGACCTGCTCGGCGATTTCGCGACCCGCTTCATCGAGGTCGGCGTTGATTTCTGACGCGCTGCGTTGGAGAATTTGTCCGGCTTGATGGGGCGTAAACCCTTCCACGGATACGAGAAGGAACGCTTGCCTGGGGATCGGCATCATCGCTTCGATGCGCCTGTCGACGAGGCTCACGGTGGCATCGCCCGAAACGGGGGTGCGGGCGGCCGCGCCGTTGGCTCCCACGGAGTTCCAGACCTTCGAAAAAACGCGGTAAAGCGCAACGCGTGGATCGAGATCGGATGGAAAACTCGACGGATCGGCGATCAGGCTTTCCAGCACCGCCGCCACGTAGGCGTCTCCGCTCTCCTGTCGTCCCGTCAAGCTGCGTGCGAATCGCCTCAAATACGGGATGTGAGGAAGTATCGCGTTCGCAATGGTCATTGTCAGACCCCTTACCCTGTTTATTATCCGCCCCAGCCCCTGATTGGCGTGATGCAGGGGAACCGAAACACGAACGTGCAAAATAGAGATAGGTTCCATCGGAACAAACGGCAATGCTGGTTCGTTTACGAAACTGGCTAAAAGAGGCTCCGTCCAGTACCCATGCTTCCGCACTCCAAAACACCTCGGTCCCCTGAGGCCGACGACGATTTGCCCGAAGTGACGGACGCTCCCGCACATGATGATCCCGTGCGGCCCGTTCCGGTGGTCATCGGCGAATTTCTCAAGGCGCATTATCGCGATCTCGTCGATGCGCCGGTACCCGATCATCTGCTGCGGCTGATGGAGATGCTGGAGCAGCGTGAGACGGTTCCAGGGGCCGAGGGCTCCGTGCCTGGGCCGCCCCTGTCTGCGGGTGATGACGACGCCGCGCGATAACCCGTTCGGTGCTGCACATCGCGTGGCCGCTCAGCGCGGCCACGGACCCATCGAGCCGAACCAGCCCATCAGAACCGCAAACGCAATCCCAGCCAAGATCAAAGAAGCGATCAAAACGAGAAGAACCTGATAGCCCTTATTGCCCTGCCGGGCTTTTTGGTCTCCGATGACCACGGGTTTTTCATCGTTCGCAGCCATTTCCAGCTCCCCGCCGAGACCCTGATTGGTCCGACTTTCATGCCATACGGCAACGTATGACGGGGGGTGGGGTTCCGCTCGCCTCGCCGATCGAGCGAGCCAAGAGCGGGCTGGAACTCCGCTCGCTCGACCGCGTTCAGCAGAAGGTTCGTCTCGGTCGAAAAATGGCGCGTCTCAACGGGCGCTGGGTCGATCGCGGCATCGTTTTCGCACGCGATCGCAGCACTCGAAGCGATTGCCCATCAGGACAAAACGCCATGAGCAGCATCATTTACATCGTCGGGTTGATCGTCATCGTCCTTGCCGTGCTCGGCATGCTCGGACTGCGGTGAGGCAGCGGCGCGAACCCCGCGTCACCGCGTCAAGCGTTGGCGTCGTCGACCAAGGTGGTTGGTCCCGCCGCGGGGGATGATGCGCGTCGACCAATCTGCGATCCGCATTCGGGTGGTTCACCCGCTGCAAAACCGTCGAGGACCCGGCCAAACGTCTCCGGCGTCAAATCTTCCCACGTGTCTTTGCCGATCTGGACGACGGGTGCGTTGGCGCAGCAGCCGATGCACTCGACTTCTTCCCATGAGAAATCGCCCGTCTCCGACAGGTGATGGGGATCGTGGTGGATGCGACTGCGGCACACGGCGATGATCGCCTCGGAACCGCGCAGCATGCACGGGGTCGTGCCACACACCTGCACGTGCGCTTTCTTGCCGACCGGTGAGAGCTGGAACATCGTGTAGAACGTCGCGATCTCATAGACGCGAATGTAGGCCATCCCCAGCATATCGCCGACCGCAAGGATGGCGGGCTCTGTGCACCAGCCTTCCTGCTCCTGCGCCCGCCACAGCAGCGGAATGACGGCGGAGGCTTGCTTGCCCGGCGGGTATAGCGCGATGCGCGTTTTGGCCCATGCCAGATTTTCGGAACTGAACGCGAACGTCGACGGCTGATTGGGATCTAGGCGGCGGACGGCCATGCTGTGCTTCCGATGCTCGGCGCCAGGGACGCCCCGGCCATCATGGGCACCGTTCTGCCGGAAACGCTGCCATCTGTCGACCCGTCGAGATGCCACGGCGATCCGTCACGCAAATGGGGCCGCCCTCCACCGCTCCCTCGGGTTCCTTTCGCGGCACGCGGGTGCTAGACCACGCCGCATCCTGTCCCCGAAATCGAGCCCGCGATGCCCGAGCTTCCGGAAGTCGAAACGGTGCGCCGCGGCCTCGAGCCCGTGATGGCCGGGCGGCGCATCGAGCATGTTTTGCTGCGGCGCCCCGATCTGCGGTTTCCCTTGCCCGACAGGTTTGCCGAACGGTTGGCTGGGCGTCGCATCACACGCCTTGCGCGGCGCGCCAAATACCTGATGGCCGAGATCGAGAGCGGCGACGTCCTGGCGATGCATCTGGGCATGACGGGCCGATTCACCGTGGCCGCCTCGGGAGGCGCCAACGGTACGCAGCTGGGAGAATTCACGCACGATGCGGGCGGCGATCCCGCGCACGATCACGTCGTCTTCGGCATGGAAGGGGGCGTGACGGTCACCTACAACGACGCGCGCCGGTTCGGCTACATGACGCTGATCGCGGCCGGTGATTTGGCGACCCATCCTCATTTCGCGCGTCTGGGTGTGGAGCCGATTGGCGATGATCTCGATGTGGCTTATCTCGCGCGGCAAGCCGTGGGCCGCAAATCCGATCTCAAAGCGTTCCTGATGGATCAGCGCATCGTCGCGGGGCTCGGCAACATCTACGTCTGCGAAGCACTGTTTCGGTCGGGCCTGGCGCCCAAGCGCGTGGCGGCCGCTCTGGCCCGCAAGACGGGGCAACCCACACAACGCGCCGAACGTCTCGTGCCGGCGATCAAGTCGGTGCTCGAGGCGGCCATTGCCGCGGGCGGCTCGACCTTGCGCGATTATCGCCACGCCGATGGGTCGCTGGGCTATTTCCAGCATGCGTTCGCCGTCTATGGCCGCGAAGGAGAGCCTTGCGTGCGGCCCGGATGCCGAGGCAGTGTGCAGCGCATCATCCAGGCCGGCAGATCGACGTTCTACTGTCCCATCTGTCAGCGCTGATTTCACGCGAGAGGTCCAGACCCCCATGAGCTATCACAACATCATCGTCGAGACGCCCAAGCCGCGCGTCGGCCTCATCCGGCTCAACCGGCCCACCGCGCTCAATGCGTTGAATGCGGCCCTCATCGCCGAACTGTCGACGGCGATCGATGCCTTCGAGGCGGACGACACGATCGCCTGCATCGTGCTGACGGGCAGCGAAAAGGCGTTCGCGGCCGGCGCCGACATCAAGGAAATGCAGTCGAAGACCTACATGGAGGCCTTCAAAGAGGACTTCATCAGTGCTTGGGACCGAGTGGCGCGGTCGCGCAAGCCCGTCATCGCCGCCGTCGGCGGATTTGCGCTGGGCGGAGGCTGCGAGCTGGCGATGATGTGCGATTTCATCATCGCAGCGGATACGGCCAAATTCGGCCAGCCCGAAATCAAGCTGGGCGTGATGCCGGGCGCGGGCGGCACGCAACGGCTTGCGCGCTTCGTCGGCAAGGCAAAGGCAATGGACATGTGCTTGTCGGGCCGCATGATGGACGCCGCCGAGGCCGAGCGCTGCGGTCTCGTCTCGCGCGTCGTGCCGGCGGACAAGCTCATGGAGGAGGCGTTGAAGTCGGCCGAGACCATTGGCGCCATGTCGATCCCGATCCTGATGATGACCAAAGAGAGCGTGAACCGCTCCTTCGAAACGACGCTGGCCGAGGGCATCCGGTTCGAACGTCGCCTGTTTCATCCGATGTTTGGGACCGAAGATCAGAAAGAAGGCATGGCGGCGTTCGTGGAAAAACGCAAAGCCGCCTTCAAGGATCGCTGATGGCGCTCAGTCGTGCCCGTCGCGACGGTTCAGATGCGCGTGCGTTCTGATCGTCAACGCGGCGAGGATCGTGACCAATAAGGCGACGAAGAAAAAGATCTGATTGGCGGCCCAATCGGGCCGCTCCGTCGTGAGTTTGCCGCTCAGTGCGAGAAACGTGAGCCCCGCTCCTCCTGCCAAGGCCTGCAGGATGGCAAGCGGAAGGGCGACGCGTATCAATCGGTGTTGCCGGTCAGGCCTCGTCCAAGCGAGCTGATCGGCATGACCCCAAGCTGCGGAGGACATCGCCACGAGGACGATCGCGTACTGCCAGCCATGCTGCCACTTGAGGCCGGTCAGTGGCGTAAAATAGAGCCCCTGCATGGCGAATGCACCCCAGCCGTAGACCAACGCCATCAGCCGACTGTTGCCAGCCAATGCCGTCCGCGCGCTACTGGCGTGCGATCGAAACCACACATTGATCGCGAAGGCGCCCGCAACCAGGATCACCGCGAACACGGCGGCAGCAATCGTCAGGAGACGTCGTTGACCCGCGATGGCGATGGCCAGTAGACAGCCGACATCGGCGATGAGCACACCCGCAAGCACTGCGATCCAACGCTGTGGCACTGTCATCGTCATGCGGGGTCCATTGCCGGCGCTGCCTGTAAGATCGGCTGAATCACCGCACGGCGGTTCGCAAATCTCTCACGATTTTCCACGACAGGGCTGAAACCGCGATCGCGCCGTAAAAAAAGATGTGGCTGGCGGCCCAATCCTGCCATCCATCCCGCTGCGTCACGGGCAATTGCCCATTGATCACCTTGCCACCGAGGCGGAAGGCCCGTCCATCGTGGATGATCAATCCGACCGCGACGATCGCCAGTGCCACCCCAACCATGATGGCGCCGACACGGATGGCGCCCAAGAGCTTAGCCCCTCCGTCAGGGGTCGATGCAGCCTTCGAGATTTGGGTCGCCAGAACTAGGCTAGCGCTGGCTAACATCGTAAAGACGATGACGAAGCGCCCGTATTCCCGCCATGTGAGGATGGAGCTGGCATAGATCACGATCAAAGCCAATGCCCCCCAACTCCAGACGCCGGCGATGTGGCGCAGAGCGTCAGTCGCCTTCCCGACCGGATCGCGCGACGCGGTGCCCAATCCTGGAGGGCTCTGATAGAGCGATTGCACAATGGCCGTGGGGATGGCAGCGGCAATGACGAGGTGCAGATAATAGCTCTGCGTCCACGCCAGGAGCGCGAGCAGAGACAAGTTGACGGCGACGCCGACACTCCAAGCGATGATGACCGTCACGTGCAGGCCTCCCAACCCATCCTCAGCGACCCTCCTAAAGCGATTCCGCCGTCTTTCGAACGCTCATGCGTCGATGATCCCCCTTCGACGCGGCGTTGACCCGGCCGCTCGAGGCGATTATACGACGCGCGAGCATCTGCGCGGGTCAGGCCCCCGCGGGTCGCGTGGCCGTGTGGACGCGCTGGCGTCCGGCGGATCAGGTGATCCAAGCCTCTCTACGTATCTTACACGCATTGAACCCACTCTCGAGGAGCCATTATGGCCAATACCAAGTCGGCTGCACGTGCAGACCGCGTTTCAAAACGCCGCAATATCGTCAACAAGAGCCGCTCCACCCGGTTGAAAGGCAGCGTTCGCAAGGTCGAAGAGGCCATCGTGAGCGGTGATAAAGTTCTCGCCGAAGCGGCGCTGCGGTCGGTCGAGCCGGTGTTGATGCGCTCTGCTCAAAAGGGCGTTGTCCATAAGCGCACGGCCTCGCGCAAGGTATCGCGTCTGTCGGCACGCGTACGGGCGATGACTGTTTGACAGCGATTCGCTGCAGCGGACCGTCTGTTGAAAACAAGTCACGAACATTTCTTTGCGAGCGAATTCTGCACGGGACTTATGCTCTAGTTTGCAGTTAGTTGCGGTCGGCAACACAGAGACTTTGCTAATTCCTCAGTCACGATCCGACCTGCAATTCGACTCGAAACGACGTTCACGAGGCGCTCTCACCGGGCGCCTTTTTTCTTGCCGTGGGGGCTATGGATAACTTGTTTTTATGTGGACAAATCAAGGTGGTTATCCACAGAGCGACCAAGGTTTACGCAGGTCGGATTGGTCCACTTCCCGTTGTTGCATCAGCGTTTCATGCGCTTCGAGCGCGGCGACTCACGAGTTGCATTCCTTTAAATAATGGTTAATAAAAACCCGGTCGCCGAATGGTGCATCACAGTCGTTCGGTGGCGGCATATGCAAGTCTAGTGATCAGTCGTTCCGAGTTCAATTCGATCACGAAGTGCATTGTCCAGTTATGTGCTGCGTACACGTGCTTGGTTCCGGTGTTGTGGGTGGGTGTGTCTTTCGGGCGTCGCGGTATGCGGTATCGCGAATGGTCGTTGGGTGCGTCGTCTGCGGCGACGGGCAGCGTATGACGGGAGTGGAGATTTCAAGTGACTGCGTTTGACCCAAAAGCGATCGAAGACGTGCCCGTGCGGGCGACGTGGGATCGACTGAAAGCCGACCCGAGTGCCGTTCTGATCGATGTGCGGACACGCGCAGAATGGACCTTTGTCGGTGTGCCTGACCTGGAGACCCTGGGTCGGCGAACGCTGCTGGTCGAATGGCTGGAGTTTCCCGAGAACCGCCACAATGCGGGATTCGTGGACCAGCTGACGAGCCAGCTCGATGGCGCGGGTGTGAGCCGCGGATCAGCTCTTTACTTCATCTGTCGTTCGGGAAGTCGCAGCCGACACGCTGCGGCAGCCATGAAAACAGTGGGTTATGAGCGCTGCTACAACGTCGCCGAGGGGTTCGAGGGACCTCTCGACGGGGACAGTCATCGCAGTAGGCACTCCGGGTGGAAAGTCGAGGGATTCCCCTGGGTGCAGGAGTGACGTCGAAAACGACAACAGTGAGTTCAAGTTGGACGGTGTGACGTACGAGCCTGCGTAAATGCGGCTCGCGTACCGGGTGCATGGTGGCACTCCGGAAACAATGGTGCGGGGGTACCAATATGATTGATCGGAAGGACTTCGGTCCTCAATCCGCAGGCTTCGACGTCGATGACGGAGCGCTGGCGGGACTCTCTTCCATGAGCGCTAGAGAGAGTGTCGGCCGGGTGCCGGCAGAGATTAAGCCGACAGCAAGTCTTGCCTCGGATGCAAGCGCTGATATCGGCCAACTCGGCCATCGCGTCAGAGCCGTTCTCAAGGCGCGGGTCGGCGAAGAGGTTTACACGAGCTGGTTCAATGCGCTCGAGTTTCACAGCTTCGATGGGACGGCGCTGAAGGTGTCGGTGCCGGTCAAGTTCCTGCAGAACTGGATCCAGACGCATTACAACGATGCTCTGCTCGCCAGCGCGGCCATTGAATTCAAAGGTGTCAAGCGCGTCGACGTGCTGTTGCGGCAGCCGGGCGGCGCCGTGCAACGCCAAACCATGCCGGGAGCGACGGTGCGGCCGTCCGCGACCGACGTCATCAACGGTACGGATCCGCGGCGTCAGGCTGCAACTCGCCCGAACGGCCCGGTGGCGCTGGCGCCGCGTACGGTCGTGAATGGCCTCGAGGGTTCGCCCCTCGATCCGCGCTATACGTTCGAGAGCTTCGTCATCGGACCGGCCAATCGCATGTCGCACGCTGGTGCGACGCAGGTGGCGGAAACGGTGTTCGCGGAAGAGCGTGGGTTCAACCCGCTGTTCATCCACTCGAGCGTCGGCCACGGCAAAACGCATTTGCTGCACGCCATTGCCTGGGAGGTGAAGCGCCGCACGCCGCACGCCCAGGTGCTCTATCTGACGGCAGAGCGGTTCCGCTTCCAGTTCGTCGAGGCCGTGAAGAACCAGGACGCCATGGCGTTCAAGGAGCGCTTCCGGGCCATCGACATGCTGTTGATCGATGATCTCGAGTTCCTGCAGGGCGAAAAAACCGAACTCGAATTCGATCACATCATCAATATGCTGCTCGACGGCGGTCGCCAGTTGGTGGTTGCCTCGGCGCGCCCGCCCAACCAGCTCGTGCGCCTCAACGACCGCATGCGCTCGCGCCTGGGTCGGGGCCTCGTCACGGAGATCGGCGCGCTCGATTACGACCTGCGCCTCAAGATCCTGGAGCGGCGTGTGCTCGAAAAGCGGGTGACGAACCCCTCGTTCGAGATTCCGCGCGACGCCTTGGAAATGCTGGCCGACAAGTTGACCGAGAGTGGCCGGGAGCTGGAAGGCGCCGTCACGCGGCTGTTTGCGACGTGGCAGTACATGCACACGACGATCACCGCAGAAGTCGTGCACAGCGTCATCCACGAACTCGTCAACGGCGTCGAGCCGCGCCGCATCAAGATCGAAGACATTCTGCGCATCATTTCGCGGCACTACGGCGTGTCGCGGGCCGATATTCTCTCGCAGCGGCGTCATCGGTCCGTCGTGTGGCCACGCCAGATCGGCATGTATTTGGCCAAGCAGCTGACCGCGCGGTCGCTGCCCGAGATCGGTCGCCGGTTCGGCAACCGGGATCATACGACGGTCCTGCACGCCATCCGCAAGATCGACGGCCAGATCACGGGCGACACACGCCTCAAGGACGAAATCGAGGAGCTGAAAAAGCAGCTCGCCATGTGAGCGTCGTCGGGATCGACGACTGAGGAGACCGAGGGGAGCGGAGCCATCCGGTCCCCTCGTTCGTTTTCCGGCCGACGCGGTTCCCGGCGGGCGACGCGACATATGGGGCGGGGCGTCCCGAAATGCTTGCAAATCAGCGGCCGTCGCGCCAAGTTCGACTGACAACGATTCTCCGAGACATCAGTGGGTTCGCCGGTCGTTTCTCAATCTGGGAATGCGATGGCGGCCCGTCCTTCGAAGGCCGAGCCGAAGACGAGAGGTGAATACGATGCGGCTGGTGATCGAACGCAGCGAGCTGTTGCGCGCGCTCGGCCACGTCACGAGCGTGGTGGAGCGGCGCACCACCATTCCGATCCTGTCCAACGTGCTGCTGAAGGCCGTCGGCTCGTCGCTCGAGTTGAAGGCGACAGACCTCGAGCGCGAGGTGGTCGAGTCGGCCGCCGCCGAGGTGACGCAGACGGGCGCCACGACCGTGCCGGCGCACATGCTGCATGACATCGTGCGCAAGCTTCCCGAAGGCGCCGAAATCGAGATCGTGCGCGACGCCGAGCGCGAGCGCCTGACCATTCGGGCGGGCCATTCGCGGTTCGCACTGCAGACGCTGGCGGCGGATGATTTTCCGGATTTGGCGGCCGGCGAGCTGACGCACACGTTCGAACTTGCGGCATCCGACCTCAAGACCCTCATCGAGAAGACGCGCTTTGCGATCTCGACCGAAGAGACCCGCTACTACCTCAACGGCATCTACCTGCACCCGGCAAAGCGTGGCGACACACCCACCTTGCGCGCTGTGGCGACGGACGGGCATCGGCTCGCCCAAGTCGATCTCGAACTCCCCAGCGGCGCCGAAAACATGCCCGGCGTCATCGTGCCGAGAAAGACCGTGCAAGAGATCCACCGCTTGCTCGAAACGACGAGTGCGCAAGTGGAGGTCGGTGTGTCGACCGCCAAAGTGCGCTTCGTCATCGGGCCGATCACGCTGACCTCGAAACTGATCGACGGCAGTTTCCCCGACTACCAGCGGGTCATTCCCCAGGGGAACGACAAGCTGATGAAAGTCTCCAACGCCGAATTCAAAGCGGCGGTCGATCGCGTCTCGACCATCGCCAGCGAGCGTGGGCGGGCGGTCAAGCTGAGCATCGGGCCGGAGAAGCTGGTGCTCTCGGTCAACAATCCCGATGGCGGCAGCGCCACCGAAGAGGTGTCGGTCGACTTCCCGCACCCCCTGCTGGAGATCGGCTTCAACGCGCGCTACCTGTTGGACATCTCCGGCCAGCTCGAAAGCGATACGCTGCAGTTCCTGCTCGCCGATCCCGGCTCCCCGACCATGGTCAAAGACGGCAGCAACGACCAAGCGCTGTACGTGCTCATGCCGATGCGGGTGTGAGCGCGGCTCAGGAGGGGCGTGCGATGATCGAGCGCCGGGTATCCTCCGCTTCGATGCGCGCCCAACTCTACGTTGATCCGTCTTCTCTGGTTTCCCGGAATTTGTTGCGCGTGAAGCGTGCGGCAAATATCCGGGGTCTTTCCCGGCAGCCGTCGGGAAGAAGAGCGAGCCTGCTCGATAACGGTTCTCGTAGTGCGATCGCGGAGCGGGAGTCGATCCCGCGCGCTGGAGCGCAGCAGCCGTCGAGATCCCAACCGACGCGGAAAGATCCCGGATATTCGCTGCGCTGCGCGCACCGAATTCCGGGAAACCGGATTGGGTTGACGCGCCGTCGACTCAAACCCGAACCCGGCTGAGGCGTTTCGGAACCCATGTGGATCTCCCGCCTCCTCCTTACCGACTTTCGCAACCATGAGCAGTTGAGCCTCGTGCTCGACGCGCAGCCTGTCGTGCTGGCGGGGCCGAATGGGGCGGGCAAAACGAATGTGTTGGAGGCGGTCTCGCTGCTGACGGCGGGACAGGGGTTGCGGCGGGCGCCGTATCCCGAGCTGTCACGGCGGGACGGTCCGGGGGGATGGGCGGTTGCGGCGACGCTGCGCGATGGCAACCTTTCGGTCGCCATCGGCACCGGCGTGACTTCCAGCCCCACGCCATCCGACCGCACGGGCCGCATCGTGCGCGTTGATGGACAGACGCAGACGGGATCGGGGGTCTTGGCCGAACACGTCGAAATGCTGTGGCTGACGCCGGCGATGGATGGGCTGTTCACCGGGGCTGCATCGGATCGTCGGCGATTTCTCGATCGGCTGGTGCTGTGCCTCGATCCTGCGCATGCGACGCGTGCCGGCCAGTTCGAGCGGGCGATGCGCCAGCGCAACCGCCTGCTCGATGACGGCGTGCGCGATGCGGCCCGGTTTCGCGGGCTCGAACTGCTGATGGCGCAAACCGGCGTCGCCATGGCGGCAGCGCGGGCGCAGGCCGTGACAGCGTTGTGCGCCAACATCGATGCCCGCCGTCTGCACGCGCCCAACTCGCCCTTTCCGTGGGCCACTGTCGAACTCACGGGCACGCTCGAGGCCGCGGTGCGCGACCGGCCTGCTGTCGATGTCGAGGACGTCTACGCGGGCGCCCTCGAGGCGGGTCGCGAGCGGGACAGGGCTGCAGGGCGCACGCTGGAGGGGCCGCACCGCAGTGACCTCATTGTGGGGCATGGGCCCAAATCGATGCCGGCGTCAGCGTGTTCGACGGGCGAGCAGAAGGCATTGCTGGTTGGTCTCGTGCTCGCGCATGCGGAAATGCTGACGGCCCGCCGGAACGGCGTTGCCCCCATTCTGCTGCTCGATGAAATCGCCGCCCACCTCGACGAGAGGCGGCGCCACGCGCTTTTTCAGGAGCTGTTGAGGCTGGGGACGCAAGCCTGGCTGACGGGTACGGATCAATCGGCTTTTTCGGCCCTTGTGAACGACGCCCAATTCCTCGTTGTGGAAGACGGACGCATCGCTGCCGCAGCCTGATTGTCGCTGTTTCCCAGTGTGCCGCCAAGTTCTTGAAAAAACGCATGAAAATATCGATGTTTTTATAGTCCAGTCGCATAGAAAAGCGGCGCCTTCCGGCGGGTTCGTGCTATAAGTTCCCAACACGAATCCCACCAGGACATTTCCGATATGAGTAACGATCCGGACACCGCGCAGACGTCCGAGGATTACGGCGCCGACTCCATCAAAATGCTCAAGGGCCTCGACGCCGTGCGCAAGCGGCCGGGCATGTATATCGGCGATACCGACGACGGTTCGGGCCTGCACCACATGATCTACGAAGTCGTCGACAACGGCATCGACGAAATTTTGGCCGGTCACGCGACGATGTGCACTGTGACGCTCAACGCGGACAGTTCGGTGACGGTGCGCGACAACGGTCGCGGCATTCCCACGGGCATCAAGAAGGACGACGACAACGATCCCAAGCGCTCCGCCGCCGAGATCGTCTTCACGGAGCTGCATGCCGGCGGCAAGTTCGACCAGAATTCCTACAAGGTGTCGGGTGGTCTGCACGGCGTCGGCGTGTCGGTGGTCAATGCGCTGTCGAGTTGGCTGCGCGCGCGCATCTGGCGCGACGGGCGCGAGCACGTCATCGAGTTCAAGCATGGCGTGCCCATTGCGCCGTTGAAGGCAGTCGGTCCAGCCAACGGCGAAAAGGGCACGGAAGTCTCATTTATTCCGAGCCTCGAAACCTTTACCAACGTCGAGTTCGATTACGGCACGCTCGAGCATCGGCTGCGGGAACTCGCGTTCCTCAACTCGGGCGCGGCGATCACGCTGACCGATCAGCGCCACGCCGACATCAAGTCGGAGACGATGAGCTACGACGGCGGGGTGGCGGCCTTCGTGCGCTGGCTCGACCGCTCGAAATCCTCCCTGATCGGCGAGCCGGTCATGCTGCGCGCACAGCGCGACCAGATCACCGTCGAAGTGGCGCTGTGGTGGAACGACAGCTATCGCGAGCACGTGCTCTGCTTCACCAACAATATCCCGCAACGCGACGGCGGCACGCATTTGCAGGGCTTCCGCAGCGCGCTGACCCGGATCGTCAACAAATACGCCAACGACAGCGGCATCGCCAAGAAGGAAAAGGTGGAGTTGACCGGCGACGACAGCCGCGAGGGGTTGACCTGCGTGCTCTCCGTCAAGGTGCCCGACCCCAAGTTTTCGAGCCAGACGAAGGACAAGCTCGTCTCTTCCGAGGTGCGGCCCGTTGTCGAGTCGATCGTCGGCGATCAGCTCAACGCGTGGTTCGAGGAGCATCCCAAGGAAGCCAAGATCATCGTCGGCAAGATCGTCGAGGCAGCACTGGCCCGCGAAGCCGCGCGCAAGGCTCGCGATCTGACGCGGCGCAAGGGTGCGCTCGATAGCCTACGGCTTCCCGGCGGTCTGGCCGAATGCCAGGATCGCGATCCGGTCAACACGGAGATGTTCATCGTCGAGGGTGACTCGGCGGGTGGTTCGGCCAAGCAGGGGCGCAAGCGCGAATTCCAGGCTGTACTGCCGATCCGTGGCAAAATTCTCAACACCGAGCGCGCGCGCGTCGACAAGATGCTGGCGTCCGAGCAGGTGACCAACATCATCGCGGCGCTGGGCACGGGCATCCGCGATGATTTCGATCTCGCCAAACTGCGCTACCACAAGATCATCATCATGACGGACGCCGACGTCGACGGCGCCCATATCCGCACGCTGCTGCTGACGTTCTTCTACCGGCAGATGCCGCAGCTCGTGGAGAAGGGGCACCTCTACATCGCCCAGCCGCCGCTCTATCGCGTCTCGAAGGGTCGCTCGAGCGCGTACTTGAAGGATCAGCGCGCGCTCGAGGATTATCTGATCGACTCGGGGTTGGATGGCGCGACGCTGGAACTGGGCTCAGGTGAAACGCGCGGCGGGCGCGATCTGCGCGACATCGTCGAGCAGGCGCGTGGTATTTCGCGCGTCATCGACGACCTGCATTCGCGCTATGCCCGCTACGTCGTCGAGCAGGCGGCGATTGCCGGGGCTTTCGATCTCAAGCTGCACACGTCGGCCGAGAGTGCCAATCGCGTGGCGGCGCAGGTCGCGGAACACCTCAATGCCGTCGCCGAGGAAACGGAACGCGGCTGGTCGGGCCGGTTCGGCAACGACGGTTTCGCGTTCAAACGCGAGGTGCGCGGCGTCACCGAAGTACAATATCTCGACAGATTGCTTTTGGCCTCCCTCGAGGCGCGGCGGCTGTCGGAGCGGCAGGCGCATCTGGGTGAGGTGTACGGCAAGCCGGGCCTGCTGAAGCGCAAGAACGACGAGACGATCATTCGCGGGCCCCGATCGCTGCTCGAAGCCGTCTACGAGACGGGACGCAAGGGTCTCGATTTGCAGCGCTACAAGGGGTTGGGCGAAATGAACCCCGACCAGTTGTGGGAAACGACGCTCGATCGCGATGCGCGCACGTTACTGCAAGTCAAAGTCGGCGATGTCGAAGAAGCCGACGAAATCTTTTCGAAGCTGATGGGCGATGTGGTCGAACCCCGTCGCGAGTTCATCCAGACGAACGCGCTCAACGTGGTGAACTTGGACGTGTGAAGAGTGGCGATCGGCACCGGCCGAGCGTGACAGGTGCTCACCTTTCTGATTCCCCGGCCGAAGCGGTGCGCCAGCGCCGCATAGAGCCGGGGTCTTTCCCGGTTGTGGCGGAGTGAAACAGTGGCCGTGTGGGGTGCTGGCCCCGGATCGAAGCCTCACTGTTGTCATTCAGGCGATGCGGGTAAAGATCCCGGATATTGTTTTGCGCGCGCAGGGCGCGCGAAAAATTCCGCGACACCAGGAAAAAAACTTATCCCCGCGCGCTCCACCGCCCGCATACTCCGCTCACTCTCCTGCGTGTCCAGGGCCGAGGGCGTGTCGCTCGACGCTGCCGTGTGGGGGAGGTTCGGGGATCGTGGGCGCGATCGAAGCGCGTGCCATGGTTCAAGGGTCCGGCCGTGTGCCCGTCACTTCGAGTGGGCGGGAGAGCGGCGCCGGCAAGCCCACGGTCTGCCGTGGCTGAAGCCCACCGGTTCGTCGACTGCTGCGGTTTGCTCGACGACGTCCACCACCGATCCCCGAACGGCAGGGCGGTCTTGCCGCACGATACTAAAAGAGGCTTCTAGGCGGTTACGCCGCCCTGCGCCTGGAC
>JANOHP010000127.1:0-3868 GCA_031406575.1 Hyphomicrobiales bacterium | reverse complement strand
TCACCATGACGGCGTGCCGGCACGGCGGCATGACTAGCTGGGCGACGCCGAATTGACCGAGCAGGGCGTGATGAGCCTGCCGGGACACCGCTCCCCTAATGCCTCGCGCGGCTACGTCAAGAAGACCGAAATCCAGCGCCTTGCCGCTGCCCGGAAACGTCGGGCTTGGGTGACGGAATTAGAACACGCCCGGAACGAGAGTCAGAATGAGACCCGGATGCGCGAGTCAGAATGACACGAATGAGAACATTTGTTCCCATGGCAACTGATTGATTTGCCATATGTTTTGTTGGCGCGCCGGGAAGGATTCGAACCCACGACCCCCAGATTCGTAGTCTGGTGCTCTATCCAACTGAGCTACCGGCGCGTTCGCTTACAGGACGTCGATGGACCCTCCTGCAAGGCGGGCAAACTCTTAGTGGGTTGCGGGGGGGATTGCAAGGCTTTGTCCGCGCGGCCCATTCGCGTCCTGCGGGGCTTCAGTTCACCTGGTTACTCCCATATTTCCGCTTATCGAATGAAGCCATCGAGTGGCCTTTGCCATCAATCCAAATTCAACGCCATGCCCGCGAAGGCAGGCACCCACGGCACGGGTCAGCAAAGCTGTCGATCCTATTCCAGGTGCCGTGGGGCTCGTCTGCGCGGGCGTGACGTCGAGAGTGGGGCCAAGGGTTGTGGACTGAATGCCCCGGAGGCCCGGCGCCCTGAACCGTTTCGACCTCGATTGGCACCGGAGAGAGCGGCCCTGCCGTGATGGCGCGCCTTGAATTCGTGCCGGCCGCGCGCTACGAGCGCACTGGGGTGCGCAGATTTGCGAACTGTGGGGCGACATGATCCGCAATGCGGTCGAGTTTTTGATCCTGCACGCCGTGTTCATCGTTCCCGTCGTGCTGGCAATCCTGGTCGTCGTATCGTCGACCGTGCGCACGGCGGTCCGCTTCCTGCTCCGCCTCATCGCGCGCCCCGTGTTGCTGCTCGCCGTCGTGGCGCTGGTGTACGACGGCACACGCACGTTGGCGGGAGGATCGGGGATCGTGATCACCCCCCTGCTGGAGCACTGGCAAGCGATGGCCCCGCGCAGCCTCACTGCGTTGCAGGGTTTCACCAGCCGCGTCCTGTCGCCCGCTGCGTGGGACGGCGTCATGCTGCGCGTCGTCATGCTGCCAGCTTGGCTCACCGTGGGTGTGTTGGGCTTCGTGCTGGCGTGGCTCGGCCGCAAACCCCAGCGCACGAAGGTCTTCATCAATTGACGCGCACCCGCATCGTGCCCGTCGTGCCCGGCCAATCGTCCTGCCCGGCGACGCCCGCCACGCGAACGTGAGGGTGGAGATCGCGCGGGGCGAACTCGGGTCTACCGATGCTGACACAGCCTCAGTGCCGCCCGGCCAAATGCGCGGGTCGGTTGAATAAAATCGAGGGGCACGGGGCGATGGGGCCGCGGGTCCGATGTAAACTTGATGCGGTCACCTCACCGCCCCGTAAGCTGCTGTCTTTCTCCACCCACCTTCGTCGTCGGATGGCGCCGAATTCGGTCGGAGACCGTCGTCTGCGCCCTGGTGGCAGGCCGAGGAACCCCCGGGTCTCCTGGGAAACCCTAGCCCCGGAAACAGCCCCCGCACCGCGCGTCGGGAACGTCTCGAGACGCGCCCCCTCGGTGATGCGAGTGGGCCGAGAATAAATCAGCCCTGGCACGCGGGGATAACTTCGACGAAACTTTTTTTGGGCGCTCGGTTGGGAGAGTCAATCGAGCAGCGGGACCACCCCGTCGGGTCGCGCCACGCGCCAACGCTCGCGATCTCTGTCGTTGGGTTACGCGCGGTTCGACCGATGTGGAAAACCTCACCCTCACCCGCCGCGCCAACCCAACGCGGCTACGCCGCTCGCCATGCGTTTCCCGTCACAACGAGCAGAAAGCGCTTACACACGGCGCCCGTCGGAAACTCCCGCTTTCAACCTGATGGCGCGCAACGCCTCGACGAGCCGGTCCGGAATGAAGGGCTTCTGCATGAACGACGCGGCGCCGGGGAAAGCCCCCTCCTGTTGCGTGGCCGAATAGCCCGACAAGACGAGAAACGGCACGCCGCGCGCTGTCAACGCCAAGCCGGCGGGACCTGAACTCACGCCGGCGAGATTGGCATCGAGCAGGGCCACGTCGCACGCATCGCGCTCGATCAGCGCCAGCGCCTTGGCGAGCCGGCCCGCAATGCCGGCAACGAGAAACCCGGAGGCGATCATCAACTCCTCCAGATTGAGCGCAATCAAGGGTTCGTCTTCGATGATCATCACACGCATGGCGGTTTGGTCGGTCATAGAGCTCTTTCAGCGTTGTCAACGAGGTGCCGCTTCCAAAACCTCTGAAACTGGCGCCTCGATCGCCCATGTGAAGCCGCTGGGCGGATAGGCAATCTCGGTGGTACCGTCGAGTGCCAGCTCCACCATACTCTCGATGACCTTTCGACCAAAGCCGTGATGTTCGGGTTCGACCACCGGCGGGCCACCATTCTCCACCCACGACATGTTGAACATCGAACCGTTCTGTGTCAGTCCCGACGAGATGAGCACGCTGCCGTCGCCGTTCACCAAGGCGCCGTACTTGCCCGCATTCGTGCCCATCTCATGCACCGCCATCCCGATCGCCTGCGCGGCGGCCAGTACCAACCGCATCGGTGGCCCCTCGAACCGCACCCGCGTTCCCATCAGATCACTGAAATGGGCGAGTTGCGACTCGACGAGCTCAAGCAATCCGACCCCCCGCCACACGTTCTGCACGAGCAAATCCTGGCTGGCAGCCAAGCCGCCGATGCGTTCGTTCAAGCGCGCAACGAACGTCGCCTGATCGGAGTGTTTGGCTGACTGCTGGGCGATCACTTGAACCACGGCGAGAAGATTGCGTGCCCGGTGATTGACCTCCGCGAGAAGCAGTGCGTTGTGCGCATCGCGCCGCTTGCGGACCGTGATGTCGCGAATGTTGCACTGGATGACGGAGTGGCCGCCCTCGTCGTACACGTTGGCCACGACCTCGACTTCGTGATGCTCCCCGCTCTCGCTCACCAACGGCAAGTCTTCATAGCGAACCATGCCGTTCACTTTCAGCGCGATGAACATCTCCCGACTGGCACGCTCGTCTTTCAACAACCCGATCTCGAACAGTTCTTTGCCCACGAATTCCTCGAGGGAATAGCCCAGCAACATCGTCATGAAGGGATTGGCGTCCGTTATTTTGCGCGTCGTCGGATCGACCAGTAGCACGCCGTCCTGGGCTGCCTCGAACAGCCGACGGTAGCGGATCTCCGAAACGCGCAAGCGATCATAATCACCCCTATCGACGGTGAGCTCAGGGGCATGCCGACCCTCGACTGGGGTGCGCCCGTCTTCCATCACGATATCCTTGGCAGCCGCACCAATAAACCGCCTCACCCCAGGACTGCGCGGGGTGTGACGGGGCGAAGTCGGCGAATATTGGACCCGTTGTGCGGGTCCGAACCGTGTTCGGCCGGCACGAGAAGTGCATCGATTATGAGCATCTGCGCCGCCCTGAGAACGTAAAGTTCCTCGGCGGGGCACTGGGCTGACCGCGCGCTGTGGATCATCAACTCCAGTTTGGCTACGGCTTGCTCGAGGTGTTCCACGGCATACCACCCTCAGTTCTGGAACTAGCCTGGGGCTGGGGCTGGGGCTGCTGCCCAAAGGAACCGAATTCCTCCAACGACCGTAATCGCTTTGTCCAGTAATTACTCACCCCTCGCAGCCGCCGATCAAGCGGAAGCGGCGCTGGTTGGTGCGGCCAGAGCGTCTCGGATGGCGTCGAGCGGGCTCCGGCCGTTGCGGCGGCCGGTTCCGACAATGGAGCAGATGTCGGCGTAGACTT
>JANOHP010000044.1:0-3197 GCA_031406575.1 Hyphomicrobiales bacterium | reverse complement strand
CAGAAGGAAATCGCCGCGTTACTGCCGGCAGGCGTGCACGTGTCCACGGTGGAAACGGTGCAGGAAAGCGGCGCGGCGCTGTCGCGCGCCTACCGCGTCAACCTCAATGTCAGCTGGCGCGGCGGCTCATTCCATGCGCGCTTTTGCTGCCCACCCACATCCACGCCGTGCGCCTCGAGCATCAGCGTCACGAACAGGCGCTCGATGGCGGCGGGATCGTGCGTGATCTTGTGATAGGGATCGCTGCCGACCTTCGCCGCATGCTCCAGCCGGTTCAATGTCGATTTGCCGGCGAGCGGCGCGCAGTCCGAACGTTTGGCGGTCACAGTCCCGCCGAGCACGCCCAGCACCGGATCGTGCCGCAGCTGGTCGTGGTCGACGATGTCCTCGTAGCCGAGCGCGATGCCGAAAATGCGCTGGCTGAGCATCGCAGGAAGTTGGTGGACGATCAACGCCGGTTTGCGACCGTCCTGGAAACAATCGGCGAGCCGCGACACGAGCCCGATCGCCGTGTCGGTCTGGCCGAGCAGGAGCGCGCCTGCATCCGAGGTGATCGTGCCGCCATCGAGCGCGCCCACGACATGGCGCCGCTCGACGCTTCCAAAATCAAACGAATCCCGGTTACACTCTGTCAGCATCGGGGAGCATCCTTTCTTCAGTTCAAGCCGTTCTCACAAAACAACTTTCGCTGAGCCGGGACCCCGATGCGACTACCTATGTTGAGAAACGCGGGCTAACTCTCGAATTTGTCGTGTGGGTTCAGTTTTTCTTCTTGCGTCGGTTCTGCATTATTGAATGTGCCCTTCTCCATTGTTGGCAACCCGGCCGCGCCCACAGTCGCCGTCAGACCCCAAGGTGATCGAACTCCGATCGCGAGCAATCAGTTCATAAGCTGCCTGCAGCTGTTCGACCTTTTGGACGAGTTCGATATTCAGCTTGGCCGCACTGGCATTAGCCTCTATCAACTCTCGCCGACGTGATCGAAATTCGATCATGTTCTGCATGCGAACGATCAGTTCGACACGATCGATGGGCTTGTTCAGGAAGTCCGCCGCACCGGCTTTCAAGGCCTCATGGAGCGTTTCCTTTCTCTCGTCCCAAGTCACCACGACGACAGGCACGTCCCGCAGCCGGTCATTGTCGCGAAACTGACGTAGGAAATCCGTGCCGCTCATTCCCGGCATCATGAAATCGAGCAGGACCAGGTCGGGCTCGTGCTCGGTGCACCATGCCAAAGCCAGTTTGGGGTCCGTAAATATCACAGCGTCCAGCGCCATATGCCTCAGATAACCCTTGATTAGCAAGGCATTCGATAAAACATCGTCGATGATCAAAACTTTTTCCATCTGGGATACCCTGGTGTTCAAACGGTCAATTCGATGCGGGCACACGTTTCTCGGATCGCACATTCGAGCGGCCCAACATGACGTGCGACGGTCCCGACATCCGGTGAATACCGCGCGATACTGCCAGCGATGGTAGCGATCCGAACGGCGCCAAAATTAAGCGCCATACCTGTGAGGCTGTGTGCTGCCGCGCGCGCGGCGTACAAATCTTCAGCAACGATAGCCGCCTTGATCAGATTGAGGGCCCTCCCCGCCTCGGGTGGGATACTGGCCATCACTGCGCGCAGATCGTCTTGCAAGACATCTCGCAACATCGATAAGGTTGTATCGTCGAAAATAGGTTCGAACTCTTTCTGCTCAATCACCATGTCGTTGTCCTCAGATGCACGAACAGCGGAGAGGAAGCCTCCGGGCACGGAGGGTCTTACCATTCAGGTGCTAAAGTGACTTTTCAGGGTGGAGCATAAAATAATTCAAATTCAACGGAGATTTTATTCCATGACGGAACGGCCAGACATGACAGAGCGTCGCGTTCGCCACACCCGGCAGTTGCCGTTGCGCACTTTCCGCTGTGGGTCAGCATGAGCCCTTAACAGTGTTCACCTGACTCCTGCAGCACCTCCGATACCGACCGTTGTCGGTGAAGCGCGCTACCGACGACGCGATAGGCCCGAGACCGACCGTGACGCTGCAGCGCAGCAGATTTTCGAGATGGGCCAGATGCGGACGTTGTTATCTTCCGGGGCAATGTACGGTAGACCAGTGCCAGCGGCGTGGCGCGACGTATGAGGCAGTGCCAGCGTTCACGGGAAGCGCGATGGACGAAAATTTGGATTCCTTGCATGCCTTCGAAGAGAAGCTCCGTGCCGAGCACAAAGCCCTGGTGCAGACGCGCGACGACCTCAGCGATCACGTGGGCCTCGTCGAAAGCGCGATGAACATTCTTCACGCCTTGACGAAGGAGCACGAGCATCGCTCGGATGATGAGCTGACGCTGCAGCTGTTAGGTCTGCGGCTGTTCAACACTATGGCGGCATCCATCAAGCTGGCCTACGCCGGGTACTACCAAAATGCATTCTCGGCGCTGCGCGACTTTCTGGAGTCCTACTTCCTGCTCGACTTTCTGGTGGCGCACCCCCAGGAGATCGCCGATTGGCGCGTGGCCGACAAGAAGACCCTCAAAAAACGCTATGGTCCGGCGGAGATCCGGCTGGCGCTGGACAAGCGGGATGGGTTGACGAAGGCGAAGCGCAAGGAGCTGTACGATCTGATGTCGCATGTGGCGACGCACGCGACGCCGAGTGGTTTCAAGCTGGCGGCTAAGGATGGCCTGGGCAAGATCGGGCCCTTCTTCGATGAGGATAAATTCCAAGCGTGGGCGGAGGAGGCCGCGAAGATGGCCGGGCACGCGGGAATAATTTTCAGTCATGCGATGAAGAAGCCTGATCGCAAGCTGCGGCCTGTCAAAGTCGCTTATTTGGATAAACTCGGTGCGTGGCGCCTGAATTACGTGCCTGGTGGAAAGCCGTGAGACAGCTTTTGTTGCAATCATGCTCGGGTTGACCGTGCAGCGCTTCGCCCGATAAGGCGTGATAAGCCGATAATGGGGTTCGGGGAGCAACGGAACAGAAAGTCGGGTTCAGACGTCTGTTGCTGGGGGTATACCGAGCCAGCCCATTGAGGCATTGTGGCCGTCGGCCGCCGTCGCTTGTGCCGAGTAGGCCCGGGGACTTTCACCCCGAGCCTCTCACAGATCCGGACTTGAGACTCTCGCCTCATCCGGCTCGTGCCACCGTTCGAAGGCTGCCGCCTTCCGTCGACACCGGGCTCCTCCCGTTTCCAGTTGGCCCG
>JANOHP010000043.1:0-25142 GCA_031406575.1 Hyphomicrobiales bacterium | reverse complement strand
ACGATCGCTTATGTCGGGCTCGCCCTTGCCCGGCCCGATCTGGCGCTGCCGCGTCGACTGGAGCGCGTGCTGGCACTTCCGGCGGGGTGCCTCAACGGCTTCTTCACGGGTCTCACCGGCTCACAGATCATGCCGCTGATGCCCTACATGATGTCCTTGCGATTAGCGCCCGGCGAGCAAGTGCAGGCGATCAATCTCGCAGTTACGCTCGCTTCGGGCGTGCTGGCCGTCGGGTTGTTCTGGGCGGGCATCATGACGCCCGAGTTCGTGGTGATCTCGGCCGTGGGCTGCATCCCCGCGATTGCCGGCGTCACGGTCGGCGGCGTCTTGCAACGTTGGTTGTCGCCGCCGACATTTCGATACTTGGCATTGGCGACGCTCGCCGTGTTGGCCTTGTCCCTCTACGGACGGCAGGGCGCAGAACCCGCCGAGCGTGACGCCTGCGCCACCCGCGCAACGACTGTGCTCACAGCGCCCCTTCATGCGCTCGATCGGACCGCGCCGACCGGACCGCAGCAGACGCCGTGGCCTGTGCGCACGCTCTCTCGACCTCCCAGCAGCTCAGTTTCGACCAAGGAGTATGTGGAATGATCCGCGACTGGACCCGCAACGTATTTGCTTACGGTTCTTTGATGTCGACCGCCGATGTCGACGTCGGTCGACACGAACGCCTGCAGTTGGCGGCCGCTGCAAAGTTGCTCGGACCCGCATCGATCGGTGGGCTGTTGTTCGATGTCGGCCCCTACCCGGCCGCTGTGCTGACGAGCACGGGCCGTGAGCGCATATACGGCGAGGTCTGGCAGTTGCCCAGGCGCTGCGACTGGCTGTTCGACGTGCTCGATCGCTACGAAGGGTGCGCGCCGGACGCACCCGAGCCCCACGCTTACGAGCGCCGCAAGGTCTCGGTGCTGAGACAGGATGGCGCCACGGTGTCGGCCTGGATCTACTCGTGGAACCGGCCACTCGGCCACATGCCACGAATAGAGGGAGGCCTCTGGCGGGCGTCGTGCCGCAATGCGGAGCCGATCAGCGACACGGTGATTGCCAACGCTGCGGCGCGCCGAACCAATGGATCGGCGTATTCGGGAGCCTACACGTGACCGCGCCTCACCCCAAAGCGTAGACGAGGATCGTCCAGTGCTGCTGGCACCTGGTGGCGAGTTCGACGAGGTGCCATACGGGCGAAACGAGCAGGATGCCCGCTGAAAGCATCATCACCGTCACAAGCGGTCGGCAAGGCGGTTCGGTCTGGCAACGCTTCTCCATCACGCGGCCTCCGTCATCGTGGACTTGGCGGGCTGGGACGTGCCGGTGGCTGAGAACGAGGCAATGGGCATGGGCCGGCTGAACAGGAAACCCTGCGCTTCGGTGCAGCCCAGCTCACGCAGCAGTCTCAACTGCTGCTCGGTCTCGACGCCTTCCGCCGTCGTCGAGATGCCCAGGCTCGCAGCCAGCGTGATGACGGCGCGCACGATCGCCAAGGACTTCTGTGTCTCGCCCAGGCCCCGCACGAAGGAGCGGTCGATCTTGATCGAACCGAAGGGGTGAGAGAGCAGATACCCCAGCGAAGAATTCCCCGTGCCGAAATCATCCATCGCGATATGGACGCCCAGGTCCCACATGTCCTTCAGATGCTGCAACGTGAGTTTGTCGTTCTGCAGCAACGCCGACTCGGTGATCTCGATCTCGAGGCGATGTGGCGGCAGGCCGGACTGGTCGAGGGCGTTGCGGATGGTGGCAATCAACGCCGTGTCGCGAAACTGCAGGGGCGACAGATTGACCGCCACTCGTGCCGTATCCGACAGGCGGTGAATATCGCAACACGCCGTTTGGAGTACCCACGCCCCGATGGGAACGATGAGCCCACTTTCCTCGGCCAGCGGGATGAAATCGAGCGGCGGCACGAGCCCGCGAACCGGATGCCGCCAGCGCAGCAGCGCTTCGTAGGCGTGCGTTGCGTTGGACTCGACGCCGATGATGGGCTGGTAATGCAGCTCGAACTGCTGCTCGGAAACGGCGGCACGAAGATCGACCTCGAGAGTGCGTCGGGCCTGCTGCTCCGCGTCGAGTTCTTGACTGTAGGCCTTGAAGGCGCCGCGCCCTTCGGATTTGGCGGCGTACATGGCGAGGTCCGCGGCGTGCAACAGGGTCTGCGGCGTGCACCCGTCGTGGGGGGCACAGGCGATACCGATGCTGGCGCCGATCAACAGTTGATTGCCGTCGATCTCGAAGGGTTTGCGCGCTTCTTCACACACCCGATCCGCGAGGCTCGACAGTTGCGACGGGAACGACACGTCGTAGACGATGACCGCGAATTCGTCACCCCCCAGCCGGGCCACGAGATCGTCAGCGCGGACCGTATCGCGCAGACGCCTCGCCACTTCAGTCAGCAATTTATCGCCGACGAGATGGCCCCAGGTGTCGTTGACCGACTTGAACCAATCGAGGTCGATCATGAGTACGCCGAAGGTTTGGCCCCGATCCAAAGCTGCGGCAGCCTCGTCCAACGCCTGGCGGAACAGAACGCGGTTGGCGGCCCCGGTGAGAGAATCGTGGCGCGCGAGGTGCACGATCTTGGCTTCGGCCGACCGGCGCTCGGTCACGTCGCTCAACGTGCGCACGAAACCCCCGTCGGGTAGGGTCATGGTTCGCACCTCCAGAACGGTGCCATCCGGCCGGGTCCGCTCGTAGGCTGCAACGCGGCTGCTGGCCGCCGGCGAGCGGATGGCGGTGAGAAGGTCCCCATCGATCGATGCCGCGAACTCTCCGTTGGCGTCCAGATGTGCGATCAGGGTCGCATAGGGCCGGTGCTGTCCGCAGAACTCCTCGGGGATACAGAGCAGCTCGACACAGCGGCGATTGATCACGCCGATGTCGCCGGCAGCATCGACCATGAGGATGCCCTGCGTGATATTTTCGAGCGTGACTTCGAGTTGATGCGATTTCTCTCCGAGCTGATGACGTATCTCGGCAAGCCGGCGGCTGCGGCGAAATCCCCAAATCGTCGCCAGTAGAACGATCAGCGTGAGCCCAACACATCCCGAGAGATAAATGCGTTTGTTGCGCTGCCACGAACTTTGCGGCTGAAGTTCGTCGGCTGTCATGACAACGGCGAGCGAATGGCCACGAACGCGCCGGAACGAGGCAATGCGGGCCGGTCGATCTGCCGTGCCATCCAAGTGGACGGTGCCCTCGATTTTTCGCCGCAGGGTCGCCAGAAGCCCGTCGTCGGTCAGAACCGAGCCCAGCGACGGCACATTGTCGTGACCCCCACCTGCGCGGATCACGCCGTCGAGGCCCACAACTTTGACGCTGCCCCCCGCGCCCAATTTCATCGTCTCGTAGAAGCGAGACAAGTACGTGGGATCGAACGAGGCGACGACCACGCCGGCAAAATCGTTTGACGGGGTCGCCAGACGCCGGGTGAACTGAACCGTCCATCGCCCCGAGGCACGCCCCAGCACCGGTTTGCTGATGTAGAGAAAATCTTCGTCGGCGCCGACATGAGCGCGAAAGTGCAGCCGGTCGGCCAAATTGATCGGCCGAGCGCTCGGTGCGCCGGTATTGGACGCGATCAACCAGCCATCGGCATCGATGGCCGCCAGTTGCAGCACGTTGTCACTCGTGTTGAACGACTGTCGCACCCGCGACGCCCAAGCGTCTCGGCTCGGGTTCGTCGACCACTCGTGCCGCAGGAACTGGAGGATGCCCTCTATTTCTTGGATCGTGCGCACGACGTTTTCCTCGAACGCGCGCGCCAGATTGGCGGTGTCCTGTTCGACGCGTTCGCGGGCGAACCGCCGCTCGGTCGCGATCAGTAGAAACGTGCCCACCCACAGCAGCGCAATGGCCGTGGCACCGAAATAGACCAGAGGTTGGCGCACGGCATCGCGCCAGAGGTTCGAACATACGCGGGACTTCGACATTGCAGGTGTTCCAGTACATTTTCCTGCACCGAAAATATCTGGAAATAATTTAAATACGGAGAATAGAAAATCGTATCATTTATAGTATATGAATTAGAAACTTGCTGGCGCCCTCACGCGATCTCGGCAAGCAGGCATTTCAGGATGCCGTAGTCGTAGCGCGCGCCCAGCGCCGTGTGCGCGGGACCCAGCTTGCCGCTATCGACGGTGCCGACGCGTTCGAATACGCCCAGGATCTCGTCGATCTCTTCTTTCTCCAGGCGAAGCACGCTGCGGGCTTCGACGAGGCCGGCTTCGATCGCTTCTGCGAGATGTCCGAGCACCGTGGAGGGCCCCAGACCACGCCGCGCGGCGATGGCGTCAGTGTCGAGGCCATCGAGGTGGAGCGCCAGCGTTTCGTTGACGGTGCCCGACAGGCGGTTGTCGAGCACAGGATTGCGCTTGTTGCCGCCGAGCACGTCGAGAAGGGCTGCGCCGTAGCGCTCGATCTTGCGCACGCCCAACCCCGTGATGTCCTCGAGCGCAGCCATCGACGCGGGGCGTTTCTCGCTCAGTTCGGCCAAGGTGCGGTCGTGAAAGATGACGTAAGGCGGCACGCGCGCTTCGGCGGCGAGCGTCGCACGGAGGGTTTTGAGCGCCTGGAACAGCGATTGATCGGCGCTCGCCAGCACAGTCGTGGCTTTGCCCGCCTTGCGCTCCTTGCGCGCGCGCTTGGCGTCTTCGATGACGGTCAGCTTGCGCATCGGGAACGGTTGCTCGCCGCGCAGGATGGGGCGGGCCTGCTCGGTCAGAGCCAGCGTGCCGTAACCCTCGTCATCGGTGGTGAGATAGCCGGCGGCGAGCAGCTGCCGCACGAGCGCGCGCCACTCCGGGGCCGGCGTATCCGCACCGATCCCGAACACCGACAACTTGTCGTGGCCATTGCGCTGAATGCGCTCGTCTTTTTTTCCAGTCAGGATATCGACGATGTAGACCGAGCCGAACGCCTGCTGGGTGCGATAGACGGTCGACAGCACTTTCTGCGCGAGCACGGTGCCGTCGATGGTCGCGGGAGGCGTGAGGCAATTGTCGCAATTCCCGCACGGCGGAGTGAACGGTTCATCGAAGTACCCGAGCAGGGCCTGGCGTCGGCAGCCCACCATTTCGGCAAGGCCAATCAGCGAGTCGAGCTTGCTGCGTTGAACCTGTTTGTGGGCTTCGCTGGCTTCGGATTGGGCGAGCCATTGGCGTTGCGTGACGATGTCTTGCAGACCGTAGGCCATCCAGGCGTTGGCGGGCTCGCCGTCGCGACCCGCGCGGCCGGTCTCCTGATAATAGGCTTCGATTGTTTTGGGGAGATTGAGGTGGGCGACGAAGCGCACGTCCGGCTTGTCGATTCCCATGCCGAACGCAATCGTGGCGACGACGATCAGCCCCTCTTCCTCGAGGAAGCGGCGCTGCGCGGTGCGCCGTTCGTCGGCGGGCATGCCGGCGTGGTAAGCGATTGCCGTGCGGCCTTTGCGAACCAGGAAGGCGGCCGTCTCTTCGACGCTCTTGCGCGTCAGGCAGTAGACGATGCCCGCATCGGCGGGATGTTCCGTTTCGAGGAAGCGCCAGAGCTGGTCGCGGGCGCCGACGGAGCCCATCTCGGCAATGGTGTAGCGAATGTTGGGGCGGTCGAAGCTCGACACGAACCGGCGCGCCTTGGCGAGCGACAGCTCGTTGGCGATTTCCTCGCGCGTGCGCGCGTCGGCGGTGGCAGTGAGCGCGATGCGCGGTACATTGGGAAAGCGTTCGGCGAGCAAGCGGAGCTGGCGATACTCCAGACGAAAATCGTGCCCCCACTGCGACACGCAGTGCGCTTCGTCGATGGCGAACAGCGCAATGCGCACGCCGTTGAGCAGATTGAGCGTGCGCTCCTGTAGCAGGCGTTCGGGCGCGATGTAGAGAAGGTCGAGACTGCCGGTGCGAATGTCGTCTTCGACCTGGCGCTGGCCGGCGAAATCGAGCGTCGAGTTGAGGTAGGCCGCTTTGACGCCGAGCTGGCTCAACGCGTCGACCTGGTCCTGCATCAGCGCGATCAGCGGCGAGACGACGATGCCGACGCCCTCGCGCACCAGCGCTGGAATTTGATAGCACAGCGACTTGCCGCCACCAGTGGGCATGAGCGCCAGCGCGTCACCACCCCTGAGGATCGTGTCGATAATGTCGGCTTGCTGCAGGCGGAAGTGCTTGTAGCCGAACACCGTCTCGAGTACGCGCTGCGCCTCGGCGAGATCGGGGGACGCAGGGTCGCGCGCGCGCGCCAAAAGGGCTGACATCGAAGGGGCGGTCTCGCTACGGCTGCTCGACATCGATGTTCTAGTCCGATTCGCCCCCGACACCGCCCTGTGGCGATGCCGCGTGTCACCCCGCCCACACCTCTTTTGCTCGTCGGGCCATCGTGCGATGCTGGGGCGACACAATCAACATCGCTACACCGGGAGAGGAACCGCCATGCTCGATGCTTACATCTACGATGGGGCGCGCACACCCTTCGGCCGCCAGGATGGCGCCTTGTCGCGCGTGCGGCCCGACGACATGCTGGCTGATGTGCTCAAGACGGTCATTGCGCGTTCGGGTTTTGCGGCGGAGTCGATCGACGACGTCAATGTCGGCTGTGTCAGTCAAGCGGGCGAGGACAGCCGCAACGTCGGCCGCCACGCGATGCTGCTCGCGGGCCTCCCCATCGAGGTGCCGGCCAACACCATCAACCGGCTCTGCGGCTCGGGCATGAACGCGATCATCACCGCAGCCCACGCCATCACCTGCGGCGAAGCCGACGTGGTGATCGCCGGCGGCGTCGAGAGCATGACGCGCGCACCGTTCGTCGTCGGGCGGACGGACGGCGCATTCCCCAAACGCATCGAGTCCTACGTCGCCTCGCTCGGCGCGCGCTTTCCCAATCCGCGCATCGAGAGCGATTTCGGCGCCGATACGATGCCCCAGACCGCCGACAATATGGCGCGCGAGTTTCAGCTCACCCGCGAGGCCTGTGACGTGTTCGCGCTCGCCTCCCAGCACAAATACGAAGCGGCCCGCAAGTCGGGTTTTTTCGACGGTGAGCTCGTCGCCGTGATCGTGCCGTCGGCCAAGAAGGGCGCCCCCGATACCAGCGTCGGCGTCGACGAACATCCCCGGCCAGAGACGACGATGGAAGGGCTCGCCAAGCTGCGCGCGATCTTCAAGGATGGCGTGACGACGGCCGGCAATGCGTCGGGGATCAACGACGGCGCAGCAGCGCTGATCATTGCCAGCCGCGATGCCGGAGACAGGGCTGGCGCCAAACCGCGCGCGCGCATCCTGTCGACGGGTGTTGCTGGCGTGGCGCCGCGCATCATGGGGTTTGGACCCGTGCCGGCGGCAAACAAAGCGCTGGAGCGTGCGGGCCTCGATCTCAAAGACATGGACGTGATCGAGATCAACGAGGCGTTTGCCGCGCAGGTTCTCGGTTGCCTCAAGGGCCTCAACCTCTCCGCCGACGACAAGCGCCTGAACCCCAACGGCGGCGCAATCGCGCTCGGCCATCCCCTGGGGGCATCGGGGTCGCGTATCGCGTTGACGGCGGTGCGCCAGTTGGAGCGAACGGGCGGCCGCTATGCGCTGGTTTCCATGTGCATCGGCGTCGGCCAAGGCATCGCCATGGTGATCGAGCGCGTGTGAGGTGGCGTTATTCCCTGGTTTCCCGGAGGTCGCGCGCCGAGCGCGCGGGGCTCCGGGAGCTTTCCCGGTACAAATTTTGTTCGAGCGTAGCCAATTCGCGGTTGGCGCCGCACGCATCACAGTTGCGCATGACTACCACCGGGAAAGGCCCCGGCTCTGCGCAGCGCTGCCGCGCCGCTTCGGCCGGGGAAACAGTTATTTTCTGAAAATAGAGCGGAGTGGCACTCGGAAGCCCTCGCCCCGAGACGATCCAGATATTCCCGGAAACGTGAGGCCCCTTGGCCGAGCGTTATCCGGCAACCCAGCGCAAAGAGCGCCCAAAGGGCACGATATCGAGCGCTTCGCGCGCTCCTTACGCTGGTCCCGGCGCTCGTCGCGGCGAAACGGCCGCTCCTCGGCCAGGATGCCGGCAGAACAGTATCGCTCTGACTCCGCCTCCCCTCAATATTTCCGCCCCACGATCAACTCCACTCCACCGGCACCGATTTCCTCGTGATGGGGTTCGTTGGCGGCGACTTCGAAGACTTCACCGGCGCGGTAGGCGCGGGGAGCGCCGCCGCAGGTGATCGTAAACACGCCATCGACGATGAAACCGCGCGTGTGCCAGCCGTGGCCGTGCGCGTTATTGGCGGGCCGGGGATCGATGCGTTTGCGCTCGACTTCGACGAAGCCGTCGGCCTTCATCTTGGACTCGAATGTGCTGGCATCCATGGCGGGTTCCTCTGGCTCCTCGAAACGTCTCAGCCGCCGGCAATCTGCGGCAGCACGTGCACCTCGCTCTTTTCGCCGATCGGCTCGAGCAGGGCATCCTGATAAATTTGACCGTCGATGGCAACGGCCAATCCCTCTTCGAGATGGGGCGCCAGTTCGGGGAATTTCTCGCCGAGACGCGCGAACAGCTGGCGAACGGACTTGGCCGCCACCTCCAACTCGGTCACGCCGCCCGTGTACTGGCGCAGGTTGCCGATCAGAACGACGTGGGCCATGGCGGTTGCACTCCTCGAAACGATCGCTCGCGATACCTAGACCGCATCCGACAAACAAGGTTGGGTCAAGCGCAGCGCGACCCAACATTTCACGTCGCGCCCGGAGTTGTTGGGTCGCGGCCAAGTGGCCTTGACCCAACCTACGCGCCCATCGTGCCTTGCCATGCACATCGAGCCGTAAGCGCCCTAAAAAAATAGGCCCGCGCAGTCTCCCGCGCGAGCCCAATTTTTGCGTACCGGCAATCAAACCACCAGCCTTACTTGCCCTTCGCCGCCTTCATGGCCTTGAGCACCTTGGGCGGCGACATCGGCAGTTCGAACAAGCGCACGCCGGTGGCGCGGGCTGCTGCGGATGCGATGGCCGCCATCGGCGGGATGATCGGCGTCTCGCCGATGCCGCGCACGCCGTAGGGATGGCGTGGGTTGGGCACTTCGACGATGATCGTGTCGATCATCGGCAGGTCGGACGCGACCGGCATACGGTAGTCGAGGAAGCCGGTGTTCTGCAGCTTCCCGTCCGCACCGTAGACGTACTCTTCGTTCAGCGCCCAGCCGATGCCTTGCACGGCGCCGCCTTGGAACTGGCCTTCGACGTAGGCGGGATGAATGGCCGTGCCCGCGTCTTGAATGGCCGTGTAGCGCGTGATCGTCAGCTTGCCGGTTTCGGGATCGACCTCGGTGTCGGCGATATGCACGCCGAAGCTCGGAGCCGCACCCTGCGCCTGGATAGCGCCGACGCCGACGATCGGACCGCCGGTTTTGCCGGCAATCTTGGCGATGTCGGTCAGCGTCATCGCCGCATGTTTACCGGCGTTTTCACCAGCGGGGCGGATTTGACCATCCTCCCACATCACCGCATCCTCCGGGATCTCCCAGAGTTTGGCGGCACGACCGCAGGCCTGCTTGATGATCGACCGCGCTGCGTCGACCGTCGCCAAACCACCCGAGAACGTCGAGCGACTGCCACCGGTGACGAAGTTGTAGCCCAGAGACGAGGTGTCGGCGATGATCGGTCGAACCTTGTGATAGTCCATCTTCAGCTCTTCGGCCGCCATCATGGCGAGCGACGCGCGCAAACCACCGATGTCGGGTGTGCCGGCCATCAAGGTCAGCGTGCCGTCTTCGTTGAGCTGCAGATTGACCGTCGTCTCGCCGCCGATGTTGAACCAGAAGCCAGCGGCGACGCCGCGACCCTGGTTCTTGGCCAACGGCGCTTTCCAATGCGGGCTGTCCTTGGCCGCTTCGAGGCACTCGATGAGACCGACGGGACCAAACTTCGGACCGTAAGCCGCTTTCGTGCCTTCCTTGGCGGCGTTCTTCAGGCGCATCTCGATCGGGCAAAGCCCGAGCTTCTGGGCGATCTCGTCGATCACGCTTTCGACCGCGTACTCCGAAATCGGAGCGCCCGGAGCGCGATAGGCGGCGACCTTGGGCCGGTTCGAGAGCACGTCGAAGCCCACGACCTTGACGTTTTCGATGTCGTAGGGCGCGTACGCACACATGCAGCCCGGTTGCACGGGGCTGCCCTGGAAGCAGCCGGCCTGATATTTCAGGATGGCTTCACCAGCGACGATGCGGCCGTCTTTCTTGACGCCGATCTTGACCCAGATGTTGGCGCCCGAGGTCGGGCCCGACGCGCGCATCACGTCCTCACGGCTCATGACCATTTTGACCGCGCGACGGGTCTTCATGGCGAGCGCAAGGGCCAGCGGCTCCATGTACACGACCGTCTTGCCGCCGAAACCGCCGCCGATTTCCGACGACGTCACACGTAGCTTGGTCATGTCCCAGCCGAGCAGACGGGCGCAATGGGCCCGCGCGATCCAGTGACCCTGGGTCGTCGTCCACAGCTCGGCCGTGCCGTCTTCCGAGACGGATGCGACGCAGGCATGCGGCTCGATGTAGCCCTGGTGGACCGGCTGAGTATTGAATTCGCGCTCGATGATGAGATCGGCTTCCTTGAAGCCTTTCTCGATGTCACCCATGCCGAATTCGACCCGCTTGGCGACGTTGGACGGCTTCGTTGGCGGGGGCGTGACGCCGGCCGTGATCATGCCGTCCTCGACGATCGGTGCGTCGGGCTTCATCGCCTCGAGGACATCGATGACGTGGGGCAGGATCTCGTAGTCGACCTTGATCAGCTTGAGGGCGGCGCGGGCAATGGACTCGCTGGTGGCTGCGACGGCGGCCACAGGATGGCCCTCGTACAGTACCTTTTCGCGCGCCATGACGTTGCGCACGACGTCGCGATAGTTGATCAGCATTTCGCCGGCAGGCACGAACTCCGTCCCCTGGTCGGGGAAATCATCGCACGTGACGATGGCCTTGACGCCCGTAAGCGCCAGGGCCTTCGAAATGTCGATCGATTTGATGCGGGCATGCGGATAGGGCGAGCGCAGAACCTTGCCCGTGAGCTGTCCGGCAATCTTGTGGTCCGCGCCGTACTTCGCGCGTCCCGTCACCTTGTCGGCGCCGTCCGGGCGAATGGGCCGCGTGCCGACGACGTCGTATTTGGGGCTCTTTACTCGCTCTTGCATGGAGTTAGGCTCCCTTCCTCATATCGGCGGCCGTGTCCATGACGGCGCGAATGATCTTGTCGTAACCGGTGCAGCGGCACAGGTTGCCGGCAAGGTAGTAGCGTACTTCGGTCTCGGTCGGGTTGTTGTTCTTTTCGAGCAACGACTTCGCCGCGATGAGCACGCCCGGCGTGCAGATGCCGCACTGGAGGGCTGCATGCTCGAGGAACTTCTGCTGCAAGGGATGCAGCTTGCTGCCCTGGGCCATGCCCTCGATCGTCTCGACTTTCTTGCCGTTGGCCTCGACGCCGAGGACGAGGCAAGAGCAGACGAGGCGACCGTCGAGCATGACGCTGCACGCGCCGCAGTCGCCCGACGAGCACCCTTCCTTGGAACCCGTCAGATCGAGTTCGTCGCGCAGGCAGTCGAGCAACGTCTGGTCGGTTTCGCAGAGGAACTCGACGGCGTCGCCGTTGACGGTGGTCGATACGTGATGTTTTGACATTAGTTCTTCCTCGCACGCTCGAGCGCAATCAGCGCCGTCCGCTTCGCCAACACTCCAGCAATATCGATGCGGAACTCGATCGTTCCACGCTTGTCGTCGATCGGCTTGCATGCCGCACGCGCAGCAGCCGCCATTTTCTCCAGAGCCGCGTCGTCGACCTTCGTCCCGATCAACGCCTTGGCCGCATCTTCAACGAGCAGTGGCCGCGCCGCGACTGCGCCCAGACTGACCCGGGCCGCCGTGCAAACGCCACCATTGTCGAGCGTCAGGCTGACGCCGCAACCGACCACCGCGATATCCATCTCGGTGCGCGGAATGAAGCGCAGATAGGCATCGCCCGAATGAGGCGCCTTCTTCGGCAACAGGAACGAGGCGATGATTTCGCCCTTCGTGAGCGCGAGCTTGCGCGGGGCGAGCATCACGTCTTCGACCTTGATGTCGCGACGACCGTTGGGGCCGACGAGCGTTGCAATGGCGCCCGCTGCGATCAGCGCTGGCACACTGTCGGCTGCTGGCGATCCGTTGCACAGATTGCCGCCCAGCGTCGCGCGACCCTGCACCTGGGTCGAACCGATGAGGTTGGCCGCCTCGACGAGGCCCGGCCAAGCGCCCTTGAGCTTCGCATTCTCTTTCAGCTCGGCTCCGGTCACGGCGGAACCGATGCGGAAGCCGCCGGCTTCCTCTTTGACGGTGCGCGTCTCGCCGACCCGTTTGATGTCGATGATCAATTCCGGGGACAAAACTTCGGCACGGATCTGGACGAGGAGATCGGTCCCACCCGCCAGAATACGTGCATCGCCGCTCGCCGCTGCCAGCAGCTTGGAAGCTGCCTCGAGTGTATCCGGGGACTCGTATCGCATGCGCTCACTGCCTCTCTCGAGTTGGCTGGTTCGTTGAGACGTTTTGGAAGAGTACGCCTTAGGTTTACACGCCCGTTGGCGCCTCGCCAACCCCTCTTCCTGCCTTTGCTGGGCTTGACATTGGAACGGCGTTGGGCCTCGACGGAGACAATTCGTGTCTTCGGGCGGGGCCAAGCCGAAGCCACCACGCGTGGACAATGCGCGGGTGCAAATGGTAGGCAACCCGGACAGGGCAGCACAACCTGGAATCCGACTGCCCGCACGTCCAAGCCTGAGGAGCACGCGCCATGAAACCAGTCGACCCCTTGCGCGCCAGCGCGGAAGTCCGGGCCGTATTCGACGATATCAAGGCGACGCGCCAGGTTGCCGAGGTGAACAATTTCTGGCGCTACCTCGCCAACGAACCGCGCATGTTGCGCCACACGTGGGAGAGCTTGAAGAGCATCATGGGGCCCGGCGCCCTCGACGGGTTGACCAAAGAGCTCGTCTACGTGGCCGTCTCGATCACCAACAACTGCGACTACTGCATGGCCTCGCATACGGCGGCCGCACGCGCCAAAGGTGCAACGGAGGTACAGATCAACGAGCTTTATGCCGTCGTGGCCTTGGCCAACATGACAAATCGGCTGGCCAATGCCTATAAAGTTCCCGTCGATGCCGCATTCCAGCCGTCAGACTGAGTATATTCACCCCGCCGCCATGTCTTTGCCAGGGTTGGAGGGCATTGGTCAGTCTGGGTTGGCGCGAATCGGGTCCGGGCCGCAGAATGGGGTCTGATACGACGCTGCTTGAGCGTGTCCAACTTTGACACGCACCCAGGGCCGGCGCGACGCTGCGGCCGCCGGGACGATGCCGATAGGACGACGAAACTGTCGATGCACCGCTGAACGCGACACCGCCAACGGGATCCGAACCGACCCTCATGTCCGAGCAAGAACAACCCAGCGATTGGTTCCTGGCCCGCGACGGCCAGCAACATGGGCCGTTGTCCGACGTCGAGATCCGCAAAATTGCGGAACTGGGCCATTTGCGTCCAACCGATCTCGTGTGGCGTCAGGGTTTTGAAAACTGGGTTGCGGCAGCCAGCGTCTTCCCGCCACCCGCAGCGGTTACCGCTCCAACCTCGCCGCCATCACCGCCTGCCCCTCCGGCAAGGCCTCCAGCTCCGGCTCCACCTGCCCAGTCCCAACAGCGGCCCGCACCACGCGCTGGCGATCCCCGGCCCGCACCCACCCACGCTTTCGCGGAGGGTGCAGGTCCTGAGGCTTCCGCACACGCTCCGCGCGCGCCTTTGGCAGCGACCGGTTATGCGCCCGGCTCGCAACCCAATGCCGGCCCCGTCCACCGGCCCAGTTATCCGCACACGCCCGGCGCCATTGATCCGCGCGCGCGGGCCCACCCCGATCACGCGCCGGCTGCGCCTGCAACGCACGCAGCGGCACCGCAGGGAGCCTATGGGTCTGGCGCTTACGAACCCCCGCAGACGGGTGATCCACGGCTCGGCCCACCCAGCGGTTACGACCAGACAGCACACTACGATACCGACGAGAACGACACTGCCTCTCGCCGCTTCCCTTGGATGCGCGTCGCCGTCGTCATGATTTTCGCGGTGGCGATCGGGGCAAGCGCCGCGTTCTACTTCAAAGGCGCCGTCAGCTTGAGTGGACTGACTCAGCTCGTGGCCGGGACGTCGTCAGAGCCGTCGTCGGCTGGTCCACCCGTCGTGCGCGCGCCTCGGGAGGACGCACGTGTCGTGTCCACCTCCACCAGTGTGGCGACCAATTCGATCGTCACGGCCAGTTCCATCGCCGTGACGGAGCAGCCTGCCGTGACGCCCGCTCCGACTCAGGATCCGACCACGACTCCAACGCAGAGCCAGACCCCACACCCATCCCAAGTCACGAGCCCAGTTCCTTCCCAGCCTCCGACAGCGGGAGCCGCATCAGCGGCGTTGGTTTTCGGATCCACAGCGACCGAAGTCGATGCAGCGTTGCAGAAGACGAAACTCTGGCCGGTGCTGAAGCGAGAGTTTTCCAATTGGTATGCTCAGCAGGTCAACGACATCATCCGCGCCAAAGCTCAGCGCAAGGACGACATTGCCATCGCCAATTCTCTGGCGCAGGCTGTCGTGAAGCTGCGCCGTGACAATGCCGATGCTGCCCTCTCGGCCAGCCCGGCGCGCCTGCAGGCCGTCGCGGCGAGTTTCGTCGACAATCTCGACCGCCTTGCCAAACACAGCACGGAAGCCTGCTACGGCTACATTTCGGCGGGCGAAGCCGATCCCGTCATTGCAGACCTCATGCGCAATTCGGAGCTCGCCATCCCGCTGCAAGCTCAGCTCGCCGCCATTTTTGAAGCCATCGCCGACGGTCGCCGGGCCCCCCGCAAGCAGGGCCAAGCCCAAACCGCCGACTTCGATGCGTTGGCCACCCACTTGGGGAAACGCGGCTGGAGCCCGCTGGACCTGCAGCTCTTCTCCGACGCACGCGCCCTGTCCCGCGCCGCGCCGGTGCGCGTGTGCAAAATGGTGCGCGACTGGTTCACCGCTCAACTCGACATCCAGGACGAAGCCATACAGATCCGCCTGCTGATCGAGACCTTGAAGCCCGTGGTTTCCGGGTGATCGACGCCTCGGGCATTTCATTGAGCGGGCGAGGGGTCATGGTGCCAACACCGCCGACGTGCGCTAACGTGCCGGCATCATGAGCAACCCACACGATCCCCCACCTGGCGACCGCGCGAGTTTCGGCTACCGCACCGTCGGCGCTGACGAACGCCAAGGCCTCGTCAACGACGTGTTCGCCAAGGTTGCCGCACGCTACGATGTCATGAACGATTTGATGTCGGCAGGGCTGCATCGGCTCTGGAAGGACGATTTTGTTGCCATGCTGTCGCCACCGCGGGGAGCCACGCCGTTTCGGCTTCTGGACGTGGCTGGTGGCACCGGTGATGTGGCGATGCGGGCGGTCCGAGTGGGCGGAACGGGCACCACGGCGGTGATCTGCGATATCAGCCCGCAGATGCTGGAGGTCGGGCGTCGACGAGTGCAGGAGGCTGGCCTCGCGGACCGCATCTCCCTCGTCGAAGGCAACGCGGAAAGCTTGCCGTTCCCCAACCGCTGCTTCGATGCCTACACGATCGCCTTCGGCATCCGCAACGTCACGCGCATCGATCTGGCGTTGACGGAAGCGTATCGGGTGCTCAAGCCCGGCGGGCGTTTTCTGTGCCTCGAGTTTTCGCACGTCGATGTGCCGATGCTCGACCGGCTGTACGATTTCCACTCGTTCGAAGTGATCCCGCGCCTGGGCCAACTCGCGGCTGGCGACGCCGATGCCTATCGCTATCTCGTGGAAAGCATCCGCCGCTTCCCCAGGCAGACCCAATTTGCCGAGATGATTGCCGAGGCCGGGTTTGCCCGCGTCAGTTTCCGCAATTTCACGGGCGGCATCGCCGCCGTGCATTCCGGCTGGCGGATTTAACGGGTTTGGCGTTCTCCACAAGAAAATGGGTGGACCGACGGCTCGATCCACCCTGAAGACCTGCGGTGTCGGCAGGCAGCTCGATCAGAGCATGTGTGCCATGCGCTCGCGCTTGGTGGCGAGGTAGCGCTTGTTGTGCGGCGATGCCTTCACGATGATCGACCGCTGCTCGACGACGTTGATGCCCTCGGCCCGCAGTGCATTCACCTTGGCCGGGTTGTTCGTCAGTAGACGAATTTTGCCGAAGCCCAGATCGAACAGGATGTGCGCCGCCAGATCGTAATCGCGCGCCTCGATCGGCTCGCCGATCGCGACGTTGGCATCGACCGTGTCATAGCCCTGATCCTGCAGGGCGTAGGTGCGGATTTTGTTGACGAGGCCAATGCCCCGGCCCTCGTGATAGGGCAAATAGATGAGCACGCCCAGCGGACTGGTGGTGATCACTTCCATCGACGCCTGCAACTGCGGATAGCAGTCGCACCGCAAGGAGTGGAAGATATCGCCGGTCACGCAGCCGCTGTGCACGCGCACCACAGGAATTTCTCCGGGTGCTGCACCGTCGCGGTTGATCAACACCATGGCCTGGGAATGCTGATCTATCCCCTGGTAGGCACGCGCCTCGAGTTGCAGCTCACGCCCTTGAAATTCTATCGGCAACACGGTCTGAACCGCCCAGTCGATATCCAACTGAACCGACTTGACTGCACTCGACTTCATACGGACCTCCAGGCGCGTTCCCGCGCGCTTATGCCTACGTGAACATGAACTCGTAAAGTCATGTTCGCGATCAACCCTCATGATCTCTGGCGGAACGACGGCGCCGCCAGCAATTCTCAGAAGCGTCTGTTCGACGCCTTTTGCGGTGGTTTCACTCAGGGACGAGAACCAGAACCCCCACGATCACTTTCACTTAAGACCAACCAGCCTGAACCGTGGATGAATGGCCGTTTCAGGTTTCGGCTCAGGTAGCTAATGTTTGCCGACCCAACCGCCAGGCCCTCGAAATACACCGTAGCGCAACGAGACGTAAGAGACGATTGTGGCGATGGCGGTTGCGAGAATGAGGGCAAGTTGAGGCCAGACCTGCGGCCAAACGTGAAGGGTCAGACCGAAGACGGCATAGTTGACGGCAGACGGCACCCACGCCACCCCGACAAATCTGCCGAACTCGCGGACACTCGCCCGAGAGTGCACCGCGAATGTCCACCGGCGATGACACCACCACGCCACGACCATCGCCAGCGCCACGCCGATGAGGCGTACGACCAGTGCATCGAAGGCCAGAACCCTCGTTCCGATCGCGAGGACTCCGGCGTCCACACAGAAAGCCAGCAGCCCAGCACCGGCAAACCCGACGAGATGGCGCCATCTCGTCATTTCCGCTGGCTTTTGGCTGGACCCAGGACCAAAACTCATTGATCCCCCGGTTTGTTCCAATCGATGGCAGGTCCGCCGAAAGAGCGCTCGGCGTGCCAGATCAGGTCGGGCAAGCCCGGCTCATCGCGCAGTGTCGCCAATTCCTGCGCGCGCCTCGCCACAACCGGATCGCCCCGGGGATGATCCGCATCGGCATGACCGGGATGACACATGAGGATGTGCATGGGGCCCATTGTTGCCGCCGCCGCACGAAACTCGCGTGCATAGTCGGTCCGCTCGTCGAAGGCCGAGAACCCCGAAAAGCCCCGGTTCGTCGGAATGCCCCGCTGCTTCAGGAGGCGTGCAAATCCCATCGACAGGACTGCCACGCCCGCCGCTTTAACCAATTCACCTGGGCGTCCGAAGATGCGCCGCAGATCGTCGGCAGGCGTGCGGACCAGCGGCGCCATACCGTCACCGAAGCGTCTTGAGATGGCGGCAACCAGGGCCGTGCGCACGCCGGGCATTGCCTGAACATGTTGATGCCCATCGATGTGATCGGGAACACATCCGGTGACGGCACTGAAGCGATCGATCTGGCGCAGAATTTCCGCCTCGAGTTCCGCGCGATCTAGACGCCCGCCGACGGAGGCTTTGACCACGGCCCCGATCGACGGCAACGCGCCATCGGGCGCCAACCGAGGCATTACCCCCAGCGGCCGGCCGACCGTCAAATTGAGATGCAGGCCGATGGCGATCCGGTCACGGACGGTGCGCAATCGGGGGCCGTCCTCAGCCCATCGATCCATCGTGACGATCGCGCTGGTGGCCGAGAGCCGCCGCGCCATTGCCAGCTCCAGAATGCCCTGCGAGACGCCGGCGGACATGCCGTAATCGTCGGCGCACAAGATCACGGGATGGGCGGCCTGGGCTGTTGGCTGCATGGATCGGTTCTCGTCGGTTCTGTGTGGGGTTCGCTGACGCCGACCCGGTCTGCGACGATGAAGAGCGGTCGCCCTTTGACCTCTTCGTACACGCGTCCCAGGTATTCGCCCATGACGCCCAGCGAGATGAGCTGCACGCCTGCGAAGAACATCACCGAGATGATCAAGGTCGGGAAGCCCGGCAGATCGACGCCCCAGAGCAGCGTCTTGACGGTGAACACCACCGCGTAGAAGAACGCGAAGGCGGAAACGACGAGGCCCAGGTACGACCACACCCGCAAGGGCAGCGTGGTAAACGAGGCTAGGCCGTCCAGGGCAAAGCGCAAGAGCTTCCGCGGATTCCAGCGCGAGCGACCGTCCAAGCGTGCCGCGACATCGAACGGCACGCCGATGGTTTTGAACCCGATCCAGGCGTAGAGCCCCTTGTTGAACCGCGACCGTTCGCCGATCCGATTCAGAGCATCGACCGCCTTGCGATCGAGCAGGCGAAAGTCACCGGCGCCGTCGGGCAACTCCGTTCCGCTCATTTTTTCGAACACGCGATAGAAGACGCGTGAAAACATTCGGTGCATCGCGGGATCGGTGTCGCGATCGCGTCGGCGGCCATAGATGATCTCGAAGCCTTCATCCCATTTGGCGACGAACTCGGCGATCACCGGCGGGGGATGTTGCAGGTCGCCATCCATGACGACCACCCCGTCGCCACTCGCGTATTTCAAACCCGCCGCGACGGCGATTTCCTTGCCGAAGTTTCGACTGAAAGACAACGCCTTGACCCGCGGATCGGCCCCGTGCATGCGCCGCAGAACGTCGAGTGTTGCATCTGTCGACCCATCGTCGATGAAGATCACCTCGAAGGGTCGCCCGATCGCCTCGAGCGCATCGCGCAGGCGTGCGACCAGCGTCTCGAGGCCGCGCGCTTCATTCAGGACGGGAATGACCACGGACAGTGTCCGGCGCCCCGCGCGTGCGGCGTCGGGCGCTACGACCTGAGCGGAAAATTGGTGCGTCGTCGTCATGCACGCGTCCGGTGGGTTTGGGCTGGGGTGTTGCGAGGGCCACCCCCATAGCATGTCCCAACCAGCCCGTCGCCTTCGCTCGAGCGGTATCGGTCCGCGTCACACCCGCAAAGCCGTGTCGGAGGTTGCCGGCGCAGCCTGCCCGTCATCACCCGCCCGCTCACCGCCGTTTCAAAAACGGCTTCATGCCCTCCCGCGCCAGTTCGTCGGCGCGTTCGTTTTCATCGTGACCCGCATGTCCTTTGACCCAGCGCCAGTCGATCTCGTGGCGCTCGACCGCCAGCAGGAGGCGCTGCCACAGTTCGACGTTTTTGACCGGCTTCTTGTCCGCCGTCCGCCAGCCGTTGCGTTTCCAGCCATGCACCCACTTGGTGATGCCATCGCGCAGGTACATGGAGTCGGTGTGAATCTCGACGAGAGCGGTTTTTTTCAACGCCTCGAGACCGCTGATCGCGGCCATCAGCTCCATGCGATTGTTGGTGGTGGTGGCCTCTCCGCCGGTCAGTTCCTTGCTGTGGGCACCCGACACCAGGATCACACCCCAGCCGCCGGGACCGGGATTGCCCGAGCATGCACCGTCCGTAAACATCACGACCTTCGCGCGGTCCTCGCTCATGACGTCGCCTCGGGTAGCCCGTATTCGGACGCCTTGGTGACGGTCTGATGAAATCGCAGCCGCCGCAGGTATTCGCCCGGATCTTTGCGCTTCACCAGTGCGTCGGGCGGCGTGTTGATCCAGTCGTAGGCCCGCGTCAGCAGAAACCGCAGCGCGGCACCGCGCGCCAGGATCGGAAGCGCCGCGCGCTCTTCGGCGACCAGCGGCCGCACGGCATTGTACGCCTCGAGCAGGCGTCGCCCCTTGGTGATGTTGAACGCATAATCGGGCTCGAAGCACCAAGCGTTCAGGCACACGGCCACGTCGTAGGCCAAGGCGTCCGTGCACGCGAAATAGAAGTCGATCAGCCCCGACAGCCTGTCGTTCAAGAAAAACACGTTGTCGGGAAAAAGATCGGCATGGATGACCCCGGTTTCCAGACCCACCGGCCAGCAGCGCTCGAGATCGCCGAGTTCGGCCGCGATCACTCCTTCCAGACCCGGCGCAATCTCGTCGGCGCGGCTGCGAAACCGCTCGAACAGTGGCCGCCACCCCGGAGGTCCCAGCGCATTCGGCCGACGCATGTCGAATGATTTGCCCGCCAAATGCAGCTGCGCCAGCGCCGTGCCGACGGCGGCGCAGTGTTCGGCCTTGGGCCGCCGCAACCAGATGCCATCGAGGAACGTCACCAGCGCCGCGGGGCGCCCCGCCAACTCGCGCAGGTTTCGTCCCTCCGTATCGCGCACCGGCGTCGGACAATTGAGCCCCGACCGCGCCAGATGCTCCATGAGGCCCAGGAAAAACGGCAACTCCGCCGGGTCCACCCGTTTCTCGTAGAGCGTCAGGATGAAGCGTCCCTGCTCGCTGGTGACGAGATAATTGGTGTTTTCGACGCCTTCCGCGATGCCCTTGCACGAAAGCACGGCACCCAAGCCGTAGCTGGCGATGAAGGCTGACAAGTCCTCGTCGGCGACTTCCGTGTAGACGGCCATGCGCGTGCGGCTCCCTCGAGCGGTCGATCAGGTGGCGACGGCCACATCGCGCAGCTCGCGCGGCACATTGAAGGCGATTCGTTCCTCGGCCGTGCGCACCAGTTCGAGCGTCACGTCGAAGCGGGCGCGCAGGGCGGCGACGATTTCATCGACCAGCACTTCCGGCGCCGAAGCTCCCGCCGTGATGCCGATCGAGGCGACGCCGTCGAAATCACGCCACTGGATGTCGGCGGCCCGCTGCACCAGCATCGCCTTGGCGCAGCCATTGCGCTCGGCGACCTCGACGAGCCGCAGCGAATTGGAACTGTTGGGCGCGCCGACCACCAGCACCAAATCGCATCGCGTCGCAATCGCTTTCACCGCCGCCTGCCGATTCGTGGTGGCGTAGCAGATGTCCTCTTTCTGTGGACCCAGGATGGCGGGAAACCGCTGTTTCAGGATGCTCACGATCTCGGCTGTATCGTCGACCGACAGCGTCGTCTGCGTGATGAAGGCCAAGCGTTCCGGATCACGCGGCACCATCGTGCGCGCATCCTGCGCCGTCTCGATGAGTGTCACCGCACCTTCGGGAAGCTGGCCCATCGTGCCGATCACCTCGGGGTGCCCGGCGTGTCCTATGAGCACGATGTCGCGGGCTTGGGCATGATGGCGCTCGGCTTCCACATGAACTTTCGACACCAGCGGACAGGTGGCATCGAGATAAAACATGTTGCGCGCCGCTGCTGCTGCCGGCACCGCCTTGGCGACACCGTGTGCTGAAAAAATCACAGGCGCCGACGTTTCCGGGATCTCGTCCAATTCCTCCACAAAAACGGCGCCTTTGTGCCGCAGTTCATCGACAACGTACTTGTTGTGAACGATCTCGTGTCGGACGTAGACGGGGGGGCCGTACTTCTGCAAAGCCAGCTCGACGATCTGAATGGCCCGATCGACGCCGGCACAGAACCCGCGCGGCGCGGCAAGCAGGACGGTGAGCGGGGGCAGGGGGACTGTCATATCGTCTCCGGTCGGACGGGCTGTGTGTGCATCGAGATGCACGGTGTGGGGTTTATGCAGGTTGTTTCGAGGTGCTACACTTGACTCTGGAATTCAACAAGTTCCATGGTGACCGCAGCGAGCTCGAGGGGGCGCCAGCAGCACACGAGATGCTGCGGCACGCATCGGACGGGGACGTTGTGAAGAACACCAAAAGTCATGGCGCGGGCCTTGTCCTGCGTGGATGGGCGTTGTCGGGTTTGCTCCTCCTGCCGCTGGCGGGTTGCGGCATGCCGGCTCTGACGACGGGCATCGGCGGTGGCCTGTTCGGGGGCGGCAGCGCCTCCAAGGCCGAGAACAAACCGCTCTCCAAGGAGCAGATGCTGGAAGCGGCGAAGGGCGACGCTCCCATCAACGTGGGCGGCGACGGCGGCAGCGGCTGCCCGCGCTTCCTGGTATTTCCGCGCGACCATCACGTGACCATTTACGAACCGGGCAAGGCCGGGGATGGCTTGGCCGTCGTGCATCGCGGCGAGATCACGCAAACCGCGCGCGAGTGCCAGGTCGAAGGCGGCCGCGTCAGCGTCAAGTACGGCTTTTCGGGTCGCGTGCTGCTCGGGCCGAAGGGGCGCAATGGCTCTGTGACGCTGCCGGTCAACGTGTTCGTCTCCGACGCCAAGCGCGAACGCATCCTCAACGACAAGCTCACCATCGACGTGGTCATCGCAGCCGACAAGCCGATCGGCTACTTCTCGGCCGTGCGCACCGTCACCTTCCCCATCGCCGAAGGCGCTCGCGCGGGCGAATACGAAATCTTCGTCGGCTTCGACCAGAAGGCGCCGGGCGCCGGGTGAGGTCGTAGGGCGCAAGAGCTCCCCTTGGCGTATTGCGCCGCCACGAATTCAACTTCACCGATGGAAACTGTGGCTCGGCGCAATACGCCAAGGGGCTATAGCGCCCAACGTGAAAACGACCGACCCGGTTTCCCGGATCGGTCGTTGATGGTCGCGTGGCCGGTCGAGGTTCGCACGACCTTCCCGGCAAGGGGGTCAGGTCAGCATCGGCGTGGAGGATGCAGCGGTTTGATGCGCCTCAGCAGCGCCTCGAGCCACCGCGTATCGGCAAGGGTCCGACACATCGCCGTGTCGAGTGTGCGCACTGAGCTTGGGGCCGGAGGACGGCGTCTCGTCATGTGACCGCTCCATCGCAAAGAAGGAACTGCATCTGCCCATCGCAGGCTTCCACCGCACGATGCTGGAGTACACGACCGCGACCGCACGGAGAGAACGCACTCCGCGCGTCACAACGATCATGCACGGCAGACGACAGTCGGCTGAGGACGGGATCGTAGTGGCGGGCGATGAACATCCTCGGCGCGAACGGTCCCATCCGTGTCGCTGCGTCCTCGGTCGATCCGAACGGGTCGGTATCGGCATGCTCTGCCTCGTCGCGAGGCGAACGGCCTCGTGGTCCAACTCAGGGACGCGGAGACTCCGGACGGTGCTGAGCTTTGAGTTCATCACCAATCGAGCAGCCGTCTCTCGACTGCCCCGCCTATCTACGCGATTCGTAAGACGATTTGCTGTCAGGAAACGTGCACTGCGCTCGAATTTACGGCAATTGCGGGCGAGCGTGGCCGCGCCGCATCGCGAGAGACGAAGTTCTATCCCCTCTCCCCGTCCTTCACGGGGAGAGGGTTAGGGTGAGGGGCAGATACACACTCGACATCGCAACCCTCGTTGGAGGCGAAGTCGGTGGTGATCCTGGACGGCGGTTGCGTTACCCGGCTCGCCGTCATAAGCGGCGCGGCGAACCGAGCGCGGCCACGTGCCAGCGGCTGCCCCGCACCCCGACCCTCTCCCCGCAAGTGGGGAGAGGGAGAGCGTCGCTAGGTCCGTCGCGGCAGGATCAACTGCACCTGTCCGCCACCGCTGCGGACCTCGACGGGTGTGCGCTCGAACGCGTCGCCATCGATCTGCATGGGCACGGGTCGATCGGCGCGGATCGCGGCGCGATCACACGGCAGCATTCGCACATTGCGCCGCGCGCCGAGCTGACCCCGCGCCAATGCCCGCAACGTCATGACGAGTTCGCGGCGGTTCGCCGTCTCGATCAGCACGGCGACGAGCCCCGGCCGCTCCAGACCCGCCCGCTCCGAAAGAACGAACGCCCCGCCATAGCAGCGCGCGTTGGCGATGATCGCCCAGTCGGCCGCGTGCACGACGCCCTCGATTTCGACGGCGAGCCGCGTCGAGGGTTGCGCCAGAGCTGTTATCACCGGGAGGCCATAGGCAAACTTGCCGACCCGCCGTTTCAGCGCCTGATCGAGCCCGCCGATGACATGTCCGTCGAAGCCGACACCCGCCATGAGCAGAAACGGCTCGCCGTTGGCCGTCGCCATCTCGATGGGACGCGCTGCGCCCTGCACCAGCAGCTCCGCCAAACCCTCCGGCGTACGCGGCAAGCCGACCTCGTGGGCCAAAACATTACCCGTACCCAAGGGAATGACGCCCAGCGGCATCTGCGTTCCGCGCAGCATCGCCGCCGCCAGCCGGATCGTGCCATCGCCACCCGCCGCGATGACCGCGTCGATGGCGCGCCCATCGACCGCGCGCATCGTGGCCACGCGAGCGCTCTCCAAGCGACCATCCGCCAGTCGCTCGACGATGCATCCCCGCGCCGCCAACGCCCCCAGCACAGCCGCCACCAGCCGCCGCGAGCCATAGCCCGACGCCGGATTGTCAATCAGCAGAAACCGGCGGCGGAGGTGTGGGGAAGAGGTCATGGGTGGTGCTTATACTGCAAGCCAACGATCGACCAGTGTGCGTATGGCAACCGTAGCGACTCGCGGCCGCCCCTCACCCCAACCCTCTCGCCATCAAGGGCAACGATGGGGAGAGGGAACGCGCGACAGTCGAGGCGGGGCGGAGCAGGGTTGGGATGGGCAAAATGGTGCACCCCCTCGTTGGCTATGGCGGCAGCACGCCGAAAGCGTCCGTCGAACCTCGGACGCGACGTGCCAGATGGAGACGCGGCGGCGACCCGCGCGTCCCCTCTCCCCGTTCCCTGCACGCGAACGGGGAGAGGGTCAGGGTGAGGGGCGGCCGCTTTCGAAAAGTTGGCTGAAGGACCTGGGATGCATGAGACTGACATGAAAGTTGTCGCGAGTGCCGAGTAGGCCCGGGGACTTTCACCCCGAGCCTCTCACAGATCCGGACTTGAGACTCTCGCCTCATCCGGCTCGTGCCACCGTTCGAAGGCTGCCGCCTTCCGTCGACACCGGGCTCCTCCCGTTTCCAGTTGGCCCG
>JANOHP010000033.1:0-30913 GCA_031406575.1 Hyphomicrobiales bacterium | reverse complement strand
CATCACCGGCACGTCGCGCACCGACCAAGGTGCAGCCGAGATCACTCAAGCCGGGTGGCAGGGCCTCGTCTTCGACGGCACTGCGCGGACTGCCGACGTCGCAGCATCGCTCGCCACCGCAACCCACGTTCTCGTCTCGATCCCGCCAGACGGCAGCGGCGATCCAGCTTTGCACCAGTACCGTGCGGAACTCACTGCCGCGCCGTGCCTCGAGTGGGTGGGCTATTACTCCACGGTCGGTGTCTACGGCGATCACGCGGGCGGACCAGTCGACGAGGATACGCTGGTGGCTCCGCGCTCCGAGCGCAGCCGCCGCCGCTGTGTCGCCGAACGACTGTGGATCGATTTCGGCGCCGCATCAGGCAAGCGCGTGACGATTCTGCGCCTGCCGGGCATTTACGGTCCCGGCCGCAGCACGATCGACAGCCTGAAGGCGGGAACCGCCCGCCGCATCGTCAAGCCCGGGCACGTGTTCAACCGCATCCATGTCGACGACATTGCCACGGCCACTGCCGCGGCCATGGCTGGCCCGACGCGGCACGCTATTTACAACGTGACGGACGACGAACCCGCCTCTCCCGAAGACGTGATTGTTTTCGCAGCGAGTCTGCTCGGCATTCCCGAACCGCCAGCCCTTCCCTTCGACGTCACCAATCTTTCACCCATGGCAGCCAGCTTTTATGGCGAGTCCAAAAGGGTCTCCAATGTTCGGCTCAAAACCGATCTGCATGTAAATCTGCGCTATCCCACCTTCCGCGACGGTCTGCGCGCCATAGCAGCAGCCGGCTGACCGCTGGGAAATTCAGGAACCATTCAGCTCAAAACCGTTTTTATGCCTCCATTCTGAGCCATGTTCGCTCATTGGTCGCAGGGAGATTGGCGCATGTCGTTGCTCGCGCACCGTGGGGTTTGGCTGGTGGCTGTTGCAGCCGGATTGGCCGCAATCACAGTCGGCACGGCGAGCCTGCACGCGGACACTCCAGCGGGCCACACGATCGCCGATCGCTTCGCCTCCGACGCCGACAAAGCGAAGGCGGCCAAGGCTGCGCGCGCCAAAAGTGACGCCGAAAAAGCCCGCCGCGACGCAGCCCAGCGGCGAATCGACGAGCAGGACATGATCGCCGACGCATGGGCGGAAGCCGAGGCGCGCCGCGCCGAGCAAGACCGCGAGCGAGCTCTGACAGAGCGGGCCGAGATCGACCACCGCATCACCACCGACCGCGCCCGCGACGCCCGGGCAGCCGAGCAGCGGCGCCATGACGAGCAGCGGCGCGTTGCTGCCGAGACCGCCGAACAGGAGCGCGCCGCCGCCCTCGCCGCCGAGCGCGAGGCCGAAGGGCGGCGCATTGCCGACAAGCTTCGCCAGGCCGAAGCAGACCGTGCCGACCGTGAGCAACGCCGCGTCGAACAACGTCGTGACCAGATCGCGACGGTGTCACCGCATCGCTCCGCCACGGTCGAGCTGCGCGAACCCACCCGCCATCCCTCGTACGGGTATTCAGCGCGCGAAGAGAGGCGGCACGACATCAGCCCGACGCGCGTGACGGTTCTGCTGCTCCTAGAGCCCGGCAACCGCGGCATCCGCCGCCATAACAAGACGGCCGACCCCGTTCTGTGCAGCGACGACGGCTGCTGGATCAGCGACGGCCCGGCACAACCGGCCTACCTATTGCCTCGGCGCAAGGCCTTGGGCTTCGGCCGCACCTGGGGTGGCGAACGCGCCGGGGCCTGCTCCAATTCCCTGGGATGCGTGTTTCGCAATGTCGAGCTGGGCGCGCTGCCCGCAACCCTGCAGCCCGTCGACATGCGGCTCGTTCGGCACGACCGCCGCGAGCCCCAGCGCATCGACGCCGCCTCGCAGTGCCGCATCCACGCAGGCGCGCTCCAATGCCGGACAGGGCACCATGGCGGCGACTACGTGATGTGGGTCATTCCTGAAGCGTTGGCCGCCGAGGCAGGACCCGCGCTTCTCGAACGCGCCCTCGACGATGGTCTGCCGGAGCGTGCCCGCGTGTCCCTTGCGCCGGCCTACGGGCGGCGCTGAGGGCCTGGGGTCACGCCTTCACTTCCGCGCCCAAGTACTCGATCGCGGCTGACACGCCGCCTGCTCCGTGCGGGATATTCAGCGCTTTCAGCCCGATCTCGATCGCCGAAAGGGTGCCGAGCACCATCGGTGCGTTGGTGTGGCCCATGTGCGCAATCCGGAACGCCTTGCCCGACAACTGGCCAATGCCCTGACCAATGACGACGCCGCATTTCTCGCGGCAAAAATCGAGCAATGCCATGGGGTCGCGGCCTTGCGTCAGCACGTTGGTGATCGAGTTGGAACGCTCGGCCGGCACGATCGCGTTGAACGCCAGCACTTGCCCCTCTTCCCAGCGCGCCACCGCCCGTCGCGTGGCCTCGGCCAGCAGCGCGTGCCGGCGAAACACGTTCTCCAGGCCTTCTTCGAAGATCATGTCCACCGCTTTACGCAGGCCGAACACGGTGTGCATCGGCGGCGTGCCGCAATAAATGTTGTAGTGCTCTTCGCCCTCACGCGCCGTCCAATCCCAATAGTGCGTGCGCATGTTTGCCGTTTTGTGCACGGCCTTCGCCTTGGCGTTGGCGGCAACGAGCGCGATACCGGGCGGCGTCATCAGACCCTTCTGTGAGCCGGACATGGCAACGTCGATGCCCCACGCGTCCATCTCGAACGGCATACAGCCCAGCGACGCCACGGTGTCGACCATCAGCAGCGCGGGATGCTTGGCGGCATCAATGGCGCGACGGATCGCCGGCAGATCGTTGACGACGCCGGACGCCGTATCGATCTGCACCACCATGATGGCCTTGATGCTGTGTGCCTTGTCTTCCCGCAACCGCACTTCGACGGCTGCGGGATCGACCGCGCGGCGAATATCCTGCGGCAGCACCTCGATCTCGGCGCCCATCACGCGCGCCATTTCCCCCCACCCGATGGCAAATCGACCACTTTCCAGCACCAGCACGTGGTCGCCCCGCGACAACACGTTGCTCAGCGCCGCTTCCCAGCCGCCATGGCCGTTCGCCGCATAAATGTAGACTTGGCCCTGGGTCCGAAACAGCTTGGGTAAATCGGCGAGCAGCCCTTCCGAGAGGCCGACCATGGCGCCGGTATAAAGATCGATCGCTGGCCGGTTCATGGCCTGGAGAACGGCGTCCGGAACGTTCGTCGGACCCGGGATCGACAGGAATTCACGGCCGTTGGCGACAGTCATCGGATACCCTCGCTGCTTCGATGCAAGGGTGTCTTTTATGGCGCGCCGCCGCCGACGGCAACCGAGCCGGCGCGTTTTGTCACAATCCAGATCAAATCTCAGTCGAATGCCTTGTCCGGGACCACGTCGAATATGAGGTTCCCATCGCGCAGGCGATGGAAAGCCGCGTGGGCGCGCGGCGGATACATTTCGCAGACCCATGAACAGGTCATCATGATCCCCAGATGCAGCTCGGTTTTTGCTCCGGCCTCGTGCGCCCGATACGCCACCATTGCCTGCCGCAGCCAAATCCAAACGAACACGACGACGCCCATTGCCTCCATGTAGTCTGCCGCGAACGCCAATTGCGCAGTGCTGCCGTCCTCTGTTTTCCGGATTTCGAGACGGCTTGTACTCGTTTCTAGTCGCTGTGCAATCTCCTCGAGCACTGCGCCGATGTGGGCCAGCTTGGTATTTCTTGTCTCCGCAACGACGCGCGCTACCTCCACTTGGAACAGCGCCGTCCCGCGTCCACTCTCCATGACGGCTTTGCGGCCGAGCAGATCGATGGCCTGGATGCCGTTGGTGCCCTCGTGGATCGGGTTCAGCCGGTTGTCGCGATAATACTGCTCGACGGGATGATCACGCGTGTAGCCAGCGCCCCCCAGAACTTGAATGGCGTTGGAGTTCGCGATCAACGCCTCCTCCGACATCCAGGCCTTGAACACGGGTGTCAGATAGTCGAGCAACAGCGCCGCATCTTTGCGTTCGGCAGAAGTTGCCGCCGCCGTCTTCATGTCCGCGAGACGCGCCACGTACAACGCCAGCGCAATGCCCCCCTCGGCCGCTGCCTTCTGCTGCAACAGCATGCGCCGCACATCGGCGTGCGCGATGAGCGCAATCTGCGGGGAGGCTGGGTCTTTGGCGTCGGCATGCCGGCCTTGGAGCCGCTCGCGCGCATAGGCGAGGCTGTGGCGATAGCCTGCACTCGCGTGCGCCACCGCGCCCATCGACACCCCGATCCGCGCCTCGTTCATCATCGTGAACATGCACGCGAGCCCCCCACCCGGACGGCCCACCAATTCCCCGATCGTGTCGCCTCCCTCACCGACATTCAAAACCGTGTTGACGGTGCCACGCTGGCCCATTTTGTGGTTGAGGCCCGCCAAAGCGATATTGTTCCACTCAACCGGCCGACCTGCTTCATCCAATCGTTTGCGCGGCACGACAAACAGTGAAATCCCACGCACGCCCTTCGGCGCCACGTCGATCCGCGCCAGCATCAAGTGCACGATGTTTTCGGCCATGTCGTGCTCACCGCCCGAGATCCACATCTTGGTGCCGGTGAGCGCATAGCGGCCGTCGGCCAGTGGACGCGCTGCGGTCGTGATGTCGCCGAGCGAGGACCCGGCGTGCGGCTCCGACAGCGCCATCGTACCCAAAAATCGCCCCTCGAGCATCGGCGCCATCCAGCGCTGTTTCTGCTCGGGCGTACCATGCTGGTCGAGAAGCTCCGCCGCACTCATCGTCAACATGGCGTAGTTGGCTATCGACACGTTCGCCGCCTGAAACCACAGGAACGCCGCGTTGGCGATCGTACGCGGCAGTCCGAGGCCACCCGCTTTCGCATCGGCGGTCATGGCGAGGAATCCGGCCTGGCGAAACGCATCCAACGCTTCGCCTATGTCACCGGGCATCACGACGCGACCATTCTCGATGCGCGGCTCGTTGGCGTCGAGCTTGCCGTAACTCGGCAGGAACCGTTCACGCGCCAACTGCTCCGCCGTCTCCAGCATCGCCTCCGCGCTCTGGCGATCGTGCTGCGCGAAGGCGGGCAAGTCGAACAGCTCATGCGCCCGCAACACGTCCCACAGCACGAACGCCAGATGCCGAGGATTGATGAGCGTGGTCATACCTCACCCCTTCGCCGTCCCCACGTCTCCCAGCGTCCCGCCACTCGCAACCAACCGCGCGAGCAGCGGCGCGATTGTCCAGCGGGGCCCGAAGCGTTTCTCGTAGCCCCTCACCTTCTCCGCCACCGAGGCCAATCCCATGACGCTCTCCGCCTGCCACATCGGGCCACCGCGCCAGGCCGGGAAGCCGTAACCCGTCATGTAGATCGTATCGATGTCGGAGGCGCGCTGCGCGATGCCCTCTTCGAGGATATTGAAGCCCTCGTTGACGAGCCGCAGCAGGCACCGCTCCACGATCTCCTCGGCCGACGGTTTGCTATTGCGCGCGATGCCGAGCTTGGTCGCTTCCTCGGCAAAAATTGCCGCCACCTGCGGGTCTTCGGCGCGCTTGCGATAAGCACCGTAGAGGTAATAGCCCTTGCCGGTTTTCTGCCCGTGCCGTCCCAACTCCGAGAGGCGGTCCGTCGCGCGATAGAGCCGCATGCGCTCGTCGGTGAAGGTGTGCTCGCGGCGAATGAGATAGCCGACGTCGATGCCCGCCATGTCCATCATGGCGTTGGGTCCCATGGCGAGCCCCCACGCCTCGAGTGCGTTGTCGATGTCGGCTGGCGACGCGCCCTCGAGCAGCATCGCCTGCACCTCCTCGAGATAGTCCTCCAGCATGCGATTGCCGATGAAGGCAAAGCACACCCCCGAGACGACGCCGACCTTGCCGATGCGCTTGGCGACCGCCATTGCCGTGGCCAGCGTCTCCTTAGCCGTTGCCTTGCCGCGCACCACCTCGAGCAATCGCATGATGTTGGCGGGCGAGAAGAAGTGCGTGCCGACGACGTCCTGCGGCCGTTTCGTCGCCGCCGCGATCTTATCGACATCGAGCGTCGACGTATTGGAGGCGAGCACCGCGCCGGGCTTGGCCACCGCGTCGAGCTTCGCAAACACCTCCTTTTTCAACGCCAGAGTCTCGAACACGGCTTCGACGATGAAATCGGCGTGACCGAGGTCGGACAATGCCAAGCTCGGCGTCAGCGCAGAACTGCGTTTCGCCCCTTCTTCCGCCGAGATGCGTTTGCGCGTCACGTTGCTTTCTATGGTTTCGCGAATGCGCTGCACACCGCGATCGAGTGCGGCCTGTGTCGTCTCGACGATCGTCACGGGCAGTCCCGCATTGAGGAACGCCAGCGAGATGCCGACCCCCATGGTGCCCGCCCCGACGACGCCGACGTGCTCGACCTTGCGCGGTTTCACGTCCGGTCCGATGTCGGGAATATCCGCTGCCTTGCGCTCCGCGAAGAACGCGTATTGCAGGGCCTTGGCATAGGGTGACGCAGCCAACTCCTTGAACAGCGCCCATTCGCGCGCCACGCCCGTTTTGTAGTCGCTGCCGACGGCAGCTTCGACGGCAGCAATACAATTGCGCGCCGCCATCGGCCCCGACGGATGACGTGCAAGTGCTGCACGCCGCTTGTCGAAGAGGTCAGCTGGAACTGACGCCGGATCGATCCGTGTCGCCGACGTAGGCCGTGACCTTTTGCCCTCCGCAATCAACTCGCGCGCGAAGGCGACTGCCGCGTCCACCACGTCACCCGCAGCCACCCGGTCGACGAGGCCCGCCGTCTCCGCCTCGGCCGCCCCGATCGGAGTGCCGGACACGATCATGTCGAGCGCCTTCTCGACCCCGACCAACCTCGGCAGCCGTTGCGTCCCTCCGGCTCCCGGCAGAATGCCGATCTTGACCTCCGGCAACCCGAGCTGACCCACCGACCGCGCCGCCACGCGGTAATGGCACCCCAGCGCCACCTCGAGCCCACCGCCCAGCGCCAAGCCATTGATCGCCGCCACCACAGGCTTGCGGCACGCCTCCAGCCGATCGATGACCTCGGCGAGGCCCGGGTCCTTCAGCCCCGCTTTGAACTCGGCGATATCGGCACCTGCCGAAAACGCGCGCCCCTCCCCCGTCACGATGACAGCGCGTATGGCCGGATCGGCCTCAGCCGCACAGATCGCATCGATCAACCCCACCCGCACCCCATGCGCCAGCGCATTCACCGGCGGATTGGACAACCGCACGATGCAGACCTCGCCTCTCGTCTCGACGTCGACTTTGGCCATCTCTGACGTTTCCTCGTGTTGTGGTGTGCACGCGTGGGCAACCGGCTTGGCGTCACCGCTGAGCGCGGCTAGGTTCTAGGTCGAACAATCGCGGAGGAAGCGAAAATGCTCAAGGGCCAGATGATGAACCGGCCGCTCAACGTGACGAGTCTGATCGACTATGCGGCCGAAGTTCACGACCGCACGACGATCACGACCTCGACCGTCGAAGGCGGCATGGCCCGCATCGCACTCCCCGACGTCAAGAAGCGCATTGCTCGCCTTGCCAACGTCCTCCTGAAGATGGGCGTCCAACCCGGTGACCGGGTGGCGACGCTTGCCTGGAACACGCAACGCCACGTCGAGCTCTATTACGCCATATCCGGCATTGGCGCCGTGTGCCACACGATCAATCCGCGCCTCTTTCCCGACCAGCTCACCTACATCGTCACTCACGCCGAGGACAAGATCCTGTTCTTCGATCTCACCTTCGTGCCGATCATCGAGCAATTGCGCGCCACCTTCCAGCCCATCGGCACCTATGTCGCCATGACCGACAGGGCGCACATGCCGGCCGCCACCTCGATCCCTGACCTCGCCTGCTACGAGGACCTGCTGGCCGACGGCGCCGATACCATCATCTGGCCCGAGATCGACGAAAACGCCGCCTGCGCGCTGTGCTACACGTCGGGCACCACCGGCGAGCCCAAAGGTGCGCTCTATTCGCACCGCTCGACTGTGCTGCACGCCTTGTTCGCCGCAACCTGCCTGCCCGGCCCCTTCGGCCCCGACAAACCGATGTGCCCCGTCGTGCCGCTGTTCCACGTCAACGCCTGGGGCCTCCCCTACATCGCCATGCTCACCGGCACACCCATGGTCATGCCCGGTCCCAAGCTCGACGGCGCGAGCCTGTTCGAACTCTTCGACGCGGAGAAGGTCTATTCCTCGTTCGGCGTACCAACCGTGTGGCTCGGTCTGCTCGCGGAAATGAAGAAGCGCGGCCGCAAACCAGAGAACTTCAGCGAAATCATCGTCGGTGGATCAGCCGCACCGTTGGCCATGATCGAGACCTTCGAGCGCGATTTCGGTATCAACGTCGTGCATGCCTGGGGCATGACCGAGATGAGCCCCATCGGCACCTATATCCGCCTTGCGCCGCACATGCAGAAACTTCCCTTCGACGAGCGCATGGCGATCAAGACCCGGCAGGGGCAGCGACTCTATGGCGTCGATTTCAAAATCGTCGACGATGAAGGCCAGCGCCAACCCCATGACGGCGACGCCCAAGGCGAACTCTTCGTGCGCGGGCCAACGGTAATCTCCGGCTATTACAAGAACGATGCGGCAACCAAAGCCGCCATCGACACCGACGGCTGGTTCGGCACCGGCGACGTCGCCAAGATCACACCGGACGGGTTCTTGACCCTGGTCGATCGCACGAAAGACCTCGTCAAGTCGGGCGGCGAGTGGATCTCCTCGATCGATGTCGAGAACGTCGCCATGGGCTGCCCCGGCATCGCCAACGCGGCCGTCATCGCCGTAGCCCATCCCAAGTGGACCGAGCGCCCCGTTCTGGTGGTGGTCAAGGCGGCCGGAGCCGACCCGAGCAAAGCCGACATTCTCGCCCACGTCGGCGCCAAACTCGCCAAGTGGCAGGTCCCCGATGACGTGCTGTTCGTCGATGCCCTACCGCTCACCGCCACCGGAAAAATCTCAAAACGCGACCTGCGCAAACAGTTCGCCGATTACCGGTTGCCCGAATAGCGCCGAACTCAACGCGCGGCCAATCCAGCAACTCTGCAAGGGATCGCGCAGGGGTCGAAAGTTCAATCTTCTGCCTTCAGATCGGCCAAATTCAGTGACTAACCCAGAACCAACATTGCGGTTTTCGCGTTGACGGACATTGGCCGCCGCGTGTCCACGCGGCACGCTGCGCATCGGAGGGGGAATGCCACCCAAACAGAAAATTTCGACGTGTTTGTGGTTCGATGGCCAAGCCGAGCAGTCCGCCCAATTCTACGTCTCCATCTTCGACAACTCCCGCATCACGTCCGTTTCGAGGTACGGCGAGGCCGGGCCGGGTCCTGAAGGCAGCGCCATGGTCGTCACCTTCGAATTCGAGGGACTGGCGTTCATGGGCCTCAATGGCGGTCCGATGTTCAAATTTACCGAGGCGATCTCGATGAAAGTCGATTGCGCGTCGCAGGCCGAGGTGGATTTTTACTGGGACAAGCTGACGGCCGACGGTGGGCAACCGGGCCGTTGTGCTTGGCTGAAAGACAAGTTCGGACTCTCCTGGCAAATCGTCCCCACCCGGCTCGTCGAGCTTCTGCAGGGGGCCGATGCGAAGCGATCGCAGCGCGTCATGAAAGCCATGCTGGGCATGTCCAAGATCGACATCGCCGCCCTCGAGAAAGCGCACGCGGGCGAGGCGTCACCATCGCCCCCATGATCAGGAGAGATCGATGGACATGACCGACAAGTATGTCGATGGCTTCATTGTCGCCGTACCGAAAAAGAACATCGACGCCTACAAAGCCGTATCGGACAAAGCGGGCCGGGTTTGGAAAGAATACGGCGCGCTGCAATACATCGAGTGCGTCGCCGACGATGTGAAGCCCGGCAAGGTCACATCGTTTCCGCAAGCGGTAAAGTTGCAGGACGACGAGGTCGTCGTGTTCTCGTGGATCGTGTACGCATCGCGCGCCGAGCGTGACCGCATTCTCGCAGCCGTCATGAGCGATCCGCGTCTTTCCGACATGAAACCCCTCACCATGCCGTTCGACGGCCAGCGCATGATCTTCGGTGGTTTCGACGTGCTGCTCGCGTTGTAAGTCGCGTCGTTATCTGCCCTCGGATCGCAATCAGACAAACGGAGACCGACCATGCACGTTCAAGCCTACCTGATGTTCGACGGCCGCTGTGAGGAAGCCTTCTCGTTCTACGAGCATGCACTCGGCGCCAAGGTGCAGGCGATGATGCGCTTCAAGGAAAACCCCGATCCAAAATACAATCCTCCCGGTAGCGGGGAAAAGGTCATGCACGGCGAGTTGAAGATCGGCGAAACAACCATCATGGCGTCCGACGGGATGAATGGCGGCAATCCGCAGTTCAAAGGCATCTCGTTGGCGCTTGCCGCCGCGGATGCAGCGGACGCCGAACGCCTGTTTGCAGCTTTGGGCAAGGGCGGCCAAGTGCAGATGCCCATGTCGGAGACCTTCTTCGCCCACCGATTCGGCATGGTCGCCGATAAGTTTGGTGTGAGCTGGATGGTGCTTGCAGCAAAGACGCCAGGGTGAAACGGGCGCCCTCGATCGTGCCTCACACCTCGATCTCGCCGTCGCTGACGCGCACGGCGTGCCCTCCGATGCGCACGCTTTGCAACTGCGTACCCTCGACGACGATCGACAGGTCGATGGTGCTCGGGCGGCCCATTTCGTAGCCCTGCTCGATTTTGTAGTGGTGCTCGCCAGCCGGCGGCCCGTCAAACCGGTGGATCACGCCGGCAAACGCGGCAGCGGCCGAGCCGGTTGCGGGGTCCTCGAGGACACCGACGCCGGGTGCAAACTTGCGCGCATGAAAATGGGAGGTCGTGTGAAGTGTCTCACGACAATAAAGGTAGGCTCCGCCGATTTTCCCGAAGGCCCTATCCCACCGGCTCATGACGGGACGGGCGCGGGCCATGGCGTCCAGATTGCGAACCGGGATGAAGGCGCCCGCAACTCCGGCTGACCACAAGGAAAGTTTGTAGTTTTCCAAACCGATCTCCGTCGGCTGCAATCCAACGGCGGCAGCGACATCGTCGAGCACGAGAGTGCCGTCGAGTACTTCCGGCAACTTCGGCGCATCGAATTCCGCAAACACTGCGTGGCCAGGCCGGAAGCGCACGCCGACGCGAACCGTCCCGATCGTCTCCTCCAGCACGATGATGGCGTCCTGATTGGCGCCCAGATCAGGCCCGCGCAGTTCTGCCAACAGCGCCGCCGTCCCCACTGTCGGATGACCGGCGAACGGAAGCTCCGCAGCCGGCGTAAAAATACGCACGCGGGCCGAATGCATCGGGTTCTGCGGTCGCAGTACGAACACCGTTTCGGACAAGTTGAACTCTCGCGCGATCGTCTGCTTGCGATCGGTGTCGAGGCCATCCGCATCGAGCACCACGGCCAGCGGATTGCCCCCGAACCGCTTGTCGGTGAAGACGTCCAGCGTGTGGAATTTCAAGCGCATACGTCTCTCCCGGTCACCCAAGTCGTGTCGCAATCGATCGCCGAGAGTCGTTCCCGGCAGCAGCTCAAACGGTCAGCACGATCTTGCCGATGTGCTGGCTCGTCTCCATCCGCCGGTGCGCGTCTGCGGCCTGCGCGAGCGGAAACGTCGAGTCCACCACCACCTCGAGCTTGCCCGCCACAATCAGCGGCCACACGGTGGCCTCGATGGCGGCAGCAAAGCGCGCCTTCACCTCGAGCGTGCGGGGTCGCAGCGTCGAACCCGTCAGCGTCACGCGTTTCATCATCAGCCGCGCAATGTTGATCTTCACTTCGGCACCACCCAGCGTCGCGATTTGCACGATGCGTCCGTCGTCCGCAGCCGCCACAATGTTGCGATCCGTGTAGTCGCCCCCCACCATGTCCAGCGTCACATCGGCGCCGTGCCCATCCGTTGCGGCCCGCACCGCCTTCACGAAATCCTCGTCGCGATAGTTGATCGCCACCTCGGCGCCGAGCCGCACGCAGGCCGCGCACTTTTCTGCACTCCCCGCTGTCGCGATCACGCGAGCGCCCAGCGCCTTGGCAAGTTGTATCGCCGTGACACCGATGCCGCTCGTGCCGCCGTGCACGAGGAACCATTCGCCGGATTTCAGCCCACCGCGCTCGAACACGTTGTTCCAAACGGTGAACACGGTCTCGGGAAGCGCGCCGGCATGACTGAGGCTCATTCCTGCCGGCACGGGCAGCGCCACGCCAGCTTCCGCCACGCAGTACTGCGCGTAGCCGCCACCGTTGACGAGGCACGCCACAGCATCACCGAGCGTCCAACGCGTCACGCCGTCGCCGACTGCCACCACCGTTCCCGCAACCTCCAGCCCCGGCAAGGGCGAGTGCCCGGGCGGTGGCGGGTAGGCGCCGACGCGCTGCGCGATGTCGGGCCGGTTCACACCGGCTGCGGCGACCTTCACGAGAATTTGCCGGGGCCCCGGCTGAGGCACAGGCACCTGAACCGGGCGCAACACCTCCGGCCCGCCCTTCCCGTCGATCTCGATCGCCGTCATCGTCGCTGGCAAGCTGGTCATGTCCAAACCCTCGGCAGGAGTGAAGTTTCGTGGCATGATGCACGTCGTCGACCGCCACACAAGCCACGCGGACCCGAGCAGATCGCAACCGACCCGACCGTCATGGAGAGACCCATGGACTGGGACGAACCAAAAGCAAACCCGGACCGGAGCATTGTGTTGGGGCAGGATCTGGCTGCCGTCTCCGTTGACGAGTTGCAGCAGCTCGCCTCGGCCCTCGAGTCGGAACTCGTCAGACTGCGCGCCGAGATCGAAACCAAAAAAGCGCGCTTTGCCGCCGCCGACCAGTTTTTCAAACGCTGAATTTCGATGCCCGCAAGTCGGGCACATATTGTGGCTTGCCCTTCGCCGAGATGTCTCGCCGACGGCCACACCGTTACGAAGAATTGTTCATTAACGTCGCTTTTACCAAGGTTTGGCATGATCTCCTCATCCAGTGTCCTGGACCGAGAATGGCTCCCATCCATTCTCATCTCGAACTCCCTGTCGACTACGGAGCCGCCGAACACGCGGCTCTTTTTTTTGACGGCCCCAAAATTGCTCCATTCAGAGCGAGTCCTGGAACGCTTCGCGAGCATTGACTTGTGTGTTGGTTTGCGAAACGGTGAGGAATGTACCAATGCGTGTCGAAGAGCCGAGGTCGAGTGTGGTGAGTGTGAGTTCGAACAAAAGTAGCGTGACCGTCTCGTTCGCCGAGCATTTCACGCGGTCTGAACAATTCGACCAGATTTTCCGGTCGGGTATGGAACTGGTCGAGGCGACAGCGTCTTATCTCGACGGTGCGGGACGAGCCGAGGCCAAGGCCTTGAGCCCCACCTTGGCAGTGGTCTACGCCAGCGAAAGCATGCGCCTGACAACTCGCCTCCTGGAGTTGGCCTCTTGGCTCCTCATTCGTCGCGCGATCAAAACCGGCGAGATGAGCGTGGAGGAGGCCCGCGTCAAACGCAGGCGTTTGCGCCTCTCCACGATCGGCCGACCGGGCCACGTGGCGTCCTACGATCATCTGCCGCAGAAATTGCGTGCTCTCATCGAAACGAGCTTTGCAATGAACGACAGGATCGTTCAGCTCGATCAGGCGCTGGAACGCCCCGCGATCGTCATGACGCGCGCACGCGACGCCGATCCAGTCGGATCGCAGATCGCCAAGATCGCCGCTGCATTCGGTGCCCACGAGCGGGCTCCGCACTGACGTCGGGTGGATGCAGGCTCGCCACAAACGAACACGGCCCGGATGCTCTCCGGGCCGTTTTGCTGTGCGCCACCGAATGGTCGCCTCAGAAGAGGCCCTCGAACTTCTTCTTGAAGCGTGACACGCGGCCGCCACGATCCAGAAGGTTCTGGTTGCCGCCGGTCCACGCGGGGTGCGTGTTGGGATCGATGTCGAGGGTGAGCGTCGCGCCCTCCTCGCCATAGGTCGAGTAGGTCTGGAACTCGGTCCCATCGGTCAAGACGACCTTGACCATGTGATAATTGGGATGGAAGTCGTCGGTCTTCTTCATGGCTCGACTCTCTGCGCGCCTGAGCAATCGTGCGAAGCGGCGCACCGGCTCTGAGCAGGATGGTTGCTGATCGCTGTCTCTATAGGAGAAGTACATCCTGGAGACAAGTCTCGTGCGTACGTTGCAAAAGCGCCCCGCTCCCGCCGAAACCGCGGGAACTTGTGCGAATGATAGATGATACCCGTTGCGAGGCACCCGATCGCGGCCTACTAACCATTCTCATCTGATTTTGCATATTTCCGCCCGGCATCGACTACCAATCGGCATCTGGGGGAGACATGAGACGCGCCCTGATGCCGACATCCATTTTCGAAGATTACCAATGAGTACGAACCAAGATCGCTTCGCCAGTAGACTGCGGCGCCTCAGACAGGAGCGCGGCTATGCCGCCGCACGTCATTTCGCCCAGGCGCTCGGCATTCCCGAGAACCGATACACGCGATACGAGCGCGGCGATTCCGAGCCTGATTTGGACGATCTCTACTTGTTTTTCGAACACTTGCCCGCATCTCCCAACGAGTTGTTCGGTGTCGACGGCGGTAAGCCCCCATTGAAGCCGACACCGGGATTCGAGGCAGGCCCACAAGAACCACTCCTGTCCTCCGATGACACTGTTCGCAGCAGCGGCGATGGAGCCTCGAGCATCAGGCCGTCGCGACGGTCGGACGCGGATGCCGCAGCCTGGGCACTCGCCACCATCGTGATCCGACACAAGCGCAGCAAGAACTCCGGCGGCAGCGTTCGAGAGACGATGACACTGGCCGAGCTGCGCGAAACCGGCCTCCTTTTCAAAGCTCTCTGCCGCGACCCCTATGAGACGGTTGCCCGCCTCGTGACGACGCCCGAAATCGAGCCCATTGGCGGCCCTGCGGTCGCCGATATCGAACACGCCGTCGCGCACTACATCAGCTGCCTCGACTGATGCGCTGTAACGTGGCCTGCCGGGTGTCGATCAGAGCGATGCGACGCACGAAATTTCCGTCGGGAGATAGGTCGATATGCGCCATTCTATGGGCATATTGGCCAGTGAATAGGCCAATCGCTCAATCTTGAGCACAGGGTGGCCTGGCGCGATCGCCAGGCGTTCGGCAGTTGCTGCATCGGCGACACCGGCGCTGTAGCGCTCTTCAGTGCGCGTCACCAACACGCCATGCTCGCTGTAAACGGGATAGAGGTGCTGATTGAAGTTCGTCTGCGCGTTCAATTCGGGAAACAGCCGCACTGTCACGAGGGCACATTCGGTTCCGATCGTGCGCACGCCCGCGTTCACACTCTGCCGTATCTCGAGGACCTCTTCGCGATCACTGCACATGAGCCGATTGCGCTCCAAAAGCGTCGCTTCGCGATGCACGATGTCCAAGACGCGATAGCTCAACGTGAGTTGCCCCCCGACGACGACCGCAGGTTCGTAAACTTGTTCTGGAGCGCCTGCGCCCCCTGGCCGGAGATGTAGGTGCCACGCCCCTGCTTGCGGACCACCACGCCGGAGTCCTCGAGGCCTTCGATGGCACGACGGATTGTCCCCACGCTGACTTCGAACTGGCTGGCCAGAACGAATTCATTGGGAAGCGACTCACCGGGAGACCACTCACCGCGTCCAATGCGCCCCAAGAGCAGTTCCCTGACTTGGCCGTAGAGGGGTTTCGACACTGCGGCGCGCGCGTCCAACACTGCTGCTTGTTTCATCACTGTCCTCCCATCTGCTACGAGAGGTCCCCTCCCGTCCCTGACTTCACGTGCTCTAGATTCGTATAAATCTTCAAACGGAACGCATTTTAGTGCATTTTATGCGCATGTCAATCACCATACAGTGCATATTGAGCGTAATTTATCCGATAGTCTCCATTTTTTACATGTTTGGTTGACTGGGCGCCGTTGATACGGGGCGCCACACATGCTCTTTTCAGCGTATTCGGCGCCCAGCATTTTCTTGCGCGCGGTGACGCCGGCTTCCCAAAGCTTGCGTTCCATCGTGGCTCTCCATGGCACATCGCGCCCGAAGGAGCGCGATCGGCACCCATGATTGGCAGGCTCTTCCCGGAAACGCTCGAGCCAGTCGGCTCGTCTGACGTGGCCACTGTTTTCATGAGGCGTGGTGTCTCACCTGCACGCGACCGCAGGCACGCCGCCGTCATTCGTCTATGACTGGGATCGGCGGGAGAATACGTTCTTTCCGCTCGGGTCGGCTGGAGAATGAAATTGCTATGACCGCGACTACAGACGTGCTTTCGACCCACCGCCGCAACGTGCCGGTCTTGGCGGCCGCCCAAGCCCTCTTCATGTCGACGCAGGCCATGGGCATCGCCACGACGCCCCTCGCCGCGCTGGCGATGCTGGAGCAGAAATCGTTGGCGACCGTGCCGATCTTTCTCAATCACGCCGGCATCATGCTGACGACCATTCCAGCCTCGCTGCTGATGGCGCACATCGGGCGGCGCGCGGGGTTTTCGATCGGTGCGGTGCTTGCAGTCATATTCGGAGTGATGGCGAGCTTGGCTGTGTGGACGCAGCGGTTCGACCTCCTCTGCGTCGCGGCACTTCTGCAAGGCGCTTCGGCTGCCTTTGCTTGGTACTACCGGTTTGCCGCCGCCGACGTTTCACCGGTGGCATTCAAGGCGCGCGCCATCAGCTATGTGATGGCCGGCGGGGTGGCCGCGGGCATTATTGGGCCCGAACTGGCGAAATACACCGTCGACTGGTTCTCCCCGCACATGTTTCTGGGCGTGTACCTGACCATCTCTCTGGTCGGCGCCACCAGTCTCATTCTCCTGCAAGCACTGCGCATTCCACGCTTGACCGCCGCCGAGCGTGCCGAGGGCGGTCGCCCCCTGGGGACGATCATGCGGCAACCCGCTTATATCACCGCGCTCACCTCCTCCATGTTCGGCTATGGCGTCATGACCCTCGTCATGTCGGCAACGCCACTGGCCATGATCGGGTGTGGGTACGGGTTCGGCCACAGCGCCACCGTCATCCAAGCGCACATCATCGCGATGTTCCTGCCATCATTCTTCACCGGCCATCTCATCCAGAGGTTCGGCGTTTTGCCAATCATCGCGACGGGTGCTGTCATCGAAATCGGCTGCGCGCTGGTAAATATTGCGGGCGTGGACTACTGGAACTTCATGATCGCCAACGTGCTGGTGGGCCTGGGCTGGAACTTCACGTACGTCGGCGGTTCCACGTTGCTGACGCGCACTTATGAACCCTCAGAACGCGCCAAGGTGCAGGCGAGCCACGATTTCATCGTCTACGCGACGACGGCGACCGCTGCCGCCGCTGCGGGAATCATGCACGCGAATACGGGTTGGACCGCGCTGAACCTCAGCGCGGTGCCCATGATGATGGCGGTTCTGCTGGCAACGTTCTGGCTGCACATCAAATGGCGCGCAGCAGATCGTCAGTCGGTGAACGCTTAGCGCACGGTCGCTTATCGCCGCCGTTTCATCGCCCGCAGATCGATCATGCCGGCCGCGTCGCGCGGATCGGCAACTTGGGGAAAGATGACGTGCTTTTGAATCTTCTGCGACCCCGTCACGGGTAGATCGGTGGCGAACCACAGCCATCCCGGCGCCTTGTAGTAGGCAAGGCGCTCGTGACAGTACGCAAACAGCGCTACGGCACAGGCGCGGTCGGGTTGTGGTGAACCGGGTTCGGTCTTCAAGACGATGCACGCGAGCACTTCTTCGTCGCGCATCTCGTCCTTGACGGCCATCACGGCGACTTGGCGCACATCGGGATGGGTCAGCAGCATGGCCTCGATCTCGGCGGCGGCGATGTTCTCACCGGACCGGCGAATGATGTTTTTGCGCCTGTCCACGAAACGCAGCATTGCGTCCGCCCCACGCCAAACCACGTCCCCCGTGTGGAACCAGCCGCCACGCCAAGCCTTCTCCGTCTCCTCCTCGTTCTTGAGATAGCCCGAGAACGCCCCCCGCCTCGGCGTCGCCGCCGAATGGCGCACCAACATTTCGCCCGGCGTGCCGTCCGGCACGGGATGATCGTTCTCGTCGACGACGCGTACATCGACACCGGGCACAGCCTGGCCGAATGTTCGCTCGCCCACATGGCGCGGTGCGAGGTTGTCACCCAGGACACGCACCATCTCGGTCATGCCCCAAATCTCGATCATGGGGAAACCGAAGCGCTCCTCGAACGGCACATGCAGTTGCGGCTCTATTCCCGCTCCGATGCCGAACCGCACGTTGTGGCGTCGATCCGCCTCCGATGGTGGCTGCTTCAACAGCATTGGCGCGATTACGCCGAGATAATGCACGACCGTTGCCTGCGTCTGCACGATCTCGCGCCACCAGCGCTCGGGATGAAAGCGATCCGACTGCACCTGACAACTGCCCGACGTCATCGCCCCCCACAACGACACCATGCCGGCATTGACGTGATAGAGCGGCAACGGATTGTAGATGCGCTCGCCCTCGGGTCGCAGAGCCGCCAGTCCACCGAGCCGCGCATACCACGTACCCGTCGACAATTCGTACCCGTGCGAAAGAATACAGCCTTTCGGACGCCCGGTCGTGCCCGAGGTGTAGTACACGCCGGCCTCCGTTTCCGGTGTCGGCGTCGTGGCAGTGCGCGCGACGCGCGGCGGAGGAGGTGACGAGATCGCCTCATCGACGAGCACGGGAGCCTTCAGCGCACTCTCGGCCAGACCTCCAGCAATTTGGCCGGCGCGAGACGCAATCGTCACGATCGCCTCGGGTTCGCAATGCTCGACGAGGTAGGCGATCTCGCCGGACCGGTACTCCGGATTGATCGGCACCATCGACACGCCGATGCGATTGAGCGCCAGCTTGAGATGCACGTGCTCGGGTCGGTTCTCCAGCAGCGTCGCAACGCGGTGGCCGACGCCATAGCCGGCATCCGCCCATGCCTGCGCCAGCCGCTGCACATGCCCATCCATCGCCCGATACGTGATCTCGGCTCCGTCAGGAAGATAGTCCCGCGCCGCATTGGCTGGGATGACCAGAAACGGCCGTTCCCCATAAGCCGCCACCGACGCATCCCACGCCTGCGCCAATGTCCGGTGATCGTCGATGTCGAGGGAGTTGGCAGTCACGAAATCCGTCCTCATTCAATCACCGCACCTGCGGTGAGCACGTCACCGAGGAGCTTCGTCCGCCTATCCGCCATAGACAGGCTCTCGGGTTCGTTCGACACTGGCCACAAAGGCGGGATTTCGTAGAGAACTCGCCGTCAACAAATCGACCTTGCGACCAAACAGAGTTTCCGGTTCTGCCAACATCGCAAAATAAGCACTCTTGTATGGGACTGGAGCGAGGGGTTCGAATTCGACGATGAAGTCGATATCACTCGCATCAATATCGAAATTGCCTGATGCCGCCGAACCGAAAACGTCCAGGCGCTTGACGTTGTATCGTTGGCAGATCTGGATCACTTCGGAACGATGGTCTGCGATCAGATCGAGCATCGCTTGCTGTCCTCAATCCTTCTTCATCCCCCGCCGAATGACCGGCGTGTAACGTTCGCCGTCACCGCGAGCGACGGCTTCTTCGAACACTTGATGCATCAGCTCGGCGCAGCGCGCATCGACGCCGGTCTCGCGGGCGAGTTCACGGGCGTAGGAGAGGTCCTTGATCGCGTAGTGCACGGAGAAGGCCTGCTCGGGATAGTCCTGCGGCACGAGGTGCTTCATACCATGGTTGCGCAGCACGAAGCTGTCCGCCGACCCCTTGGCCATCGTTTCGAACAGCAGCTTGCCGTCGACGCCTGCTGCTTCCGCAATCGAAATCGCCTCGGCAATGGCCATCGTCGTTTCGAAAACGACCATGTTGTTCATGAGTTTGACGACCTGACCCGCCCCGACGCCGCCGCAGTGCGTCACCTCGGTGCCCATTGTCGACAAAATCGGCTTCAACTGCTCGAACACGGGCTTCGATCCACCGACCATGATCGACAGTGTGCCATCGACGGCGGCGCGGCGAGTGCGGGCCACTGGCGCATCGGCAAACTCGACGCCTTTTTCGCGAAACAACGGCTCCAGCTCCCGCATCAGCCGTGGCGGCGCGGTCGACATGTCGACGACGGTTTGCCCCTTGCGCACGAGCCCGAGCAACCCACCCGATCCACGCACGACGGCGTCCACCTCCTTGCCACCCGGCAGACACATCAAGACCACATCCGCCTTCGACACGGCATCGGCAAGGCTGGCGGCAGGGATCACGCCGTCCGCCTTCAAACGCTGCATTGGATCGGGCTTGGTATCGAACCCGACGATGGTCCAGGACCCCTTCTTGGCGAGGTTCCGGCACATGGCCTCGCCCATCACACCCAATCCGACGAAAGCGACTGTTTTGATGTCCATAGGGCCGCTCACCGTTCCCAATCCTGATTATTCCGCCCGCGCGACCTTTCGATTGCCCAGGCGTCCACCATGTCAAATGTCAAATTCCCGGCGCACGATCTTTCGACGAACTCTACCGGGCGCTGCTCACTGAGCACAAGCACTCACGACACCTCGCCCCCGTCCGCGCGGGGTACCACGATCTGAGCGGGCGCCGGTCCGGCCACGGTAGGCGCGGGTGCATCGATGTCCTCGCGGAACCGGTTGGTCACGGGGTAGCGCCGATCACGACCGAAATTTCGAGCGGAAATCTTGACGCCGGGCGCCGCTTGCCGCCGCTTGTACTCCGCCAGATACAGCAATCGCTCGATCCGTTTCACGAGTTCAGGCGCGTGCCCGCGTGTCACGATCTGCGCCAGCGGCATCTCGTGCTCGACGAGGCAGGCCAGGATGTCATCCAGCGCCTCGTAAGGCGGCAGCGAATCCTGATCTTTCTGGTTTTCGCGCAGTTCGGCCGTGGGCGCTTTTGTAATGATCCTCTCCGGGATAACCACCCCATCCGGCCCTTTGCCGCCTATCGGCACGTTGGCGTTGCGCCACCGGCACAAGCGATAGACCTCCATCTTGTAGAGGTCTTTGATCGGATTGAACCCACCGTTCATGTCGCCATAAATCGTGGCGTACCCGACCGACATTTCGCTCTTGTTGCCCGTCGTCACCAACATCGAGCCGAACTTGTTGGAGATGGCCATCAGCGTCGTGCCACGCACCCGGCTCTGGATATTTTCCTCGGCGGTATCGCGCGGCTTGCCAGCGAACATCGGCGCCAGCATGTCATAGAGCCCATCGACGGCGGGTCCGATCGGCACGGTGTCGTAGCGGATGCCCAGTGCCTCGGCGCAGGCCGCCGCATCGTCGAGGCTCTCAGCCGACGTGAACCGATAGGGCAGCATCACCGCATGCACCCGGTCCGGCCCCAGCGCGTCGACGGCGATGGCCGCGCACAGGGCCGAGTCGACGCCGCCAGACAGACCCAGCACCACACCTGGAAAACCATTCTTCGTCACGTAATCGCGCAGCCCCAGAACTGTCGCGTGATATGCGGCCGCGTCGCCCTCCTGGAGCACGGCGCGCGGGCCTGTCGTGCACGTCCAGCCGTCGGCCCCCTTCGACCATTCGGTAACGACGATCGCCTCCTGCCATGCCGGCATCTGCACGGCCAGGCTCTTGTCTGCGTTCAGCACGAACGAGCCGCCGTCGAACACCAGTTCGTCTTGGCCACCGACTTGATTGAGATAGACGAGCGGTAGGCTCGACTCCGCCACGCGCGCAACGGCCATATTCAAGCGTACGTCATCCTTGTTCCACTCGAAGGGCGAGCCATTGATGACGAGCAGGATTTCCGCTCCGCACTCGCTCAGACATTCGACGACGTCTTCCTTCCAGATGTCTTCGCAGATGGGCAGGCCCAGCCGTACTCCCTTGAAGGCAACCGGCCCAGGTAACGCCCCCGCGTCGAACACCCGCTTTTCATCGAAGACGCCGTAGTTGGGCAGTTCGACCTTCGTGCGCACCGCCGCGATGCGCCCATCCTCGATCAGCACCACCGCGTTGTAGAGCTTGTCGCCATCGGGCCAGACGGTGCCGACGACGACGGCTGGTCCAGCACGCAGCTCGTGCGCCAATCGTTCGACGGACGTTCGGCAGGCCGAAGCAAACGCCGGCTTCTTGACCAGATCTTCCGGCGGATAGCCACACATGAACAGCTCCGGGAACACGATCAGATCGGCGCCCCGTGCCGCCGCTTCGTCGCGCGCGCGCACCAGTTTGGCCACGTTGCCGGCAAGATCACCGAGGACCGGGTTCATCTGCGCGAGCGCAATCATCAGGGACGTGGTCGGGGTCATATGTCGTCGATGTCCGGGCTGTAGAGAGGCGCACACGCCGTCTTGGATGGCAGTCTTAGCGCGATAGCGGCGCGGTGCAAGCGCGCGGCACCTCCAGGGCGACGCCTGGGCCACAAAGGGAACGAAGCGTGCACCTGGTTGTTGTTCCACATCAAGCGGCCGTTCTCGATACGGGTGTAGATCGGCGCCAATCGCCCCGCTCACGCGCAAAGGACAATTTCATGAAACGCTCCGGGTTGCTGCTCGCCGCCATCGTAGTCGTGCCCAGTCTGGCCATCGCGCAGATGAAAGACCACACCGCACCGGGTCACGATGGACCGGCCGCGACGCCGCCGGGGCAAACCCAGCCCGGTCAAATGCAGCCCGGTCAAATGCAGCCCGGCCAAATGCAGCCCGGAATGGGTGGCATGGGTGGCATGATGAAAGGCGGCTCAGGAATGGGCATGCATCCCGAGATGATGGCGTCAATGAAGTCCATGGAGAAATCCATGGCGAGCGCGCAATCGGAAGCCGCTCACGCCTTCGCTGCCGCCATGATGCGCATGCACAACGAGATGTCGATCACCTACACCAACAACGTCGATATCGACTACACGCGCGGCATGATTGCCCACCATCGCGGGGCCATCGAGATGGCCGAGATCGTCCTGAAATATACAAAGGACGAGACCATCAAAAAAGCCGCAGCCAAGATCATCGTCGACCAGAAGGCCGAGATCGCCGATATGGAGGCGTGGTTGCAGAAAAACAGTCAGGCCGCCGCGTCGAAATAATCCCTTCGACGCTCGAGGCCGACATCGGCTGCAACTCTGAGCAGGCGACTTACAGCGCCGCTGTGACGCCACCGTCCAGCGTTTGAAGAATTTCTCGGTAGGGGTTGATCAGTGCGGGGCGTGCTCGCGTCACGCCCCCAACTCCGCCACCAAGTTGTAGCGGGCGTCGACGGTTACCTGATCGCCGGCGCCGACGACACAGGTGCTCTCGCGTTCTTCAATGAGCGCGGGGCCGGTGATCTTGTCGCCCGGTTTAAGCGCATACCGATCGTAGACGGGCCAGTCGGACACTGTCCCCGATCGCCCGTCGAAGGCGCGGCGCGTACCTTTCTTTGCTTTCCCTTCGCCGACCGGGCCGGTCAGCGAATAGCCATCGCCCAAGCTCGGCGCTGGACCAACAGCCTCGATCTTCCAGTTGACGATTTCCATGGGCTCGTCGAGGCGCAGCGCATAGGCCTTTTCGTAGGCCTGGCCGAACAGCTCGGCCAACTGCGCAAACATCGAGCCCGCATCCGGACCCTCCGGCAATCGCACCTCGATCTCGTGGCCCTGCCCCTGGTAGCGCATGTCGAGCTGACGGCGCAGACGAATATCAACCTTCGCCACACCCGCCCGCTCGAGGAACGCGCTGGCCTCGCCCTCCAGCGCCCCGAACGTCGCGCCGAAATCAGCCGCATCGATGTCGGCCACGTGCACGCGGCGCGAACGCGCCAGTTCGAACGCCAGCGGCGACACCAGCAAGCCCAGCGCCGACATGACGCCGGCTCCCACTGGAAACACCACGCGGGGAATGCGCAGCTTGCGCGCGATCGACAGCGCATGCAGCGGCCCCGAACCACCGAACGCCACCATGCTGCCGGATCGATAATCGAAGGCCCGCTCGGTGGCGTGGATGCGGAACGCACGCGCCACATCTTCGCTGATGATGTCGTGGATGCCCCACGCGGCGCGCATCACTTCGAGACGCAGCGGCTCGGCGATGTGGGTGCGGATCGCCCGCTCGGCCGCAAACTTATCGAGGCGCATGGCACCGCCGAGGAAGAAGCTCTCATCGAGGTAGCCGAGCATCAGATTGGCGTCGGTCAACGTGGGACGCTCACCGCCGCGCCCATAACAGGCGGGACCGGGCTCGGCGCCGGCACTGCGCGGGCCGACGCGCAGCAGCCCACGCGTGTCGACCTCGGCGATGCTGCCGCCGCCTGCTCCGATCTCGATCATGTCGATGACGGGCAACTTGACGAGCAGGCCACTCCCCTGGCGAAACTCGTGAACGCGGGCGATCTCCATCGAATATTTCTTGATTGGCTCGCCGCCCCGCACCAGCGCGCCTTTGGCAGTCGTGCCGCCCATGTCGAACGACAAAATGTTGTCGAGTGCCAATGCGCGCCCGTGATGCGCGCTCATCAGAGCGCCTGCCGCAGGGCCAGATTCGAGCGCGCGCACGGGGAACCGTCGCGCGGTTTCCGTCGTCAGCGTGCCGCCCGACGAGGCCATGATGTAGAGCGGGCCAGTGAAGCCGAGCGAACCAAGCCCCGTCTCGAGCCGTTCGACGTAGCGATCGAACATCGGCTGCGCGAAGGCATTGACGGTCGCCGTCGTCCAGCGCTCGAATTCGCGCATGGCGGGGACCACATCCGCCGACGCCGACACGAACAAGCTCGGCGCCGATTTGCGCAGAATTTCGGTCGCGCGCTGTTCGTGCGTGGGATTGGCGTAAGCGTGCAGGAAGCAGACGGCGACGGCCTGGACACCCAGCGCGACAAACTGCTTCGCCGCCGCCTCGACGGCCGCTTCATCGAGGCCTTCTTCAACCGTGCCGTCGTGGCGCACGCGCTCGCCCACCTCGATGCGATGGCGGCGCAGGACCAGGGGCGCTGGATACTGCACGCGCAAGTCGAACAAATCGTAGCGCCGCTCGAAGCCCATATCGAGAATGTCGGAGAAGCCCTTGGTCGCGAGCATGCCCGTGACGGCCCCCCGCCGCTCGATCACCGCGTTGGTGACGAGTGTCGTGCCATGCACGATGTCTTTGACCGCGCCGATGGCAATGCCGTGCCGTGCCACCAGCGTGGCGACACCCTCCAAGACGGCGGCTGACGGGTCCTTCGGCGTCGTGAGCTGCTTGTGCACGCCCATCTTGCCACCCGCTGCGTCATACAGCGCGAAATCCGTAAACGTCCCGCCGATATCGACGCCGATGCGGTAAATTCGTTCGCTCACGATGCTCGCCACCCGTACATTTCCTTTGCTGCTGCGCGCGTGACGTAGCCGTCGGCGACGTCGGCCGCTATGGCTATAGGCTCGCGCGCTATCGGGTCGCCGTAACCGCCGCCACCAGCTTCAGTCACCGTGATGATCTGGCCCGGGGCCACTTCGATACGGCCTTTGGCATGCACGGGTTTGCCGTCGAGCATGTGCACCCGAAGCGACCCCGCCCGTCCCGCAAACGCACCTTTGGCTGGAAACTCCATGCGGTTGCCCATGCCGAGCATGACGAGCGTTTCGCCCGTATCGTTGCGCAGGCGCACCTGCTGGCCGAGACCACCGCGCCATTGGCCCGCGCCGCCAGAGTCCGGCGTCAGTTTCTTGTCGATCACCGTCATGTGAGTCAGCGTTTCCCACACCTCGACGGGAACGACGGCCATGTTCGAGGGATGCGGCAGCGTCGCCCAGCCGTCCATGCCCGACAGCGCGCCATAGCCCCCGGCCGCGAAATACAGCGCCGAAAACGGCCGCTTGTCGCGCCGCTGCCCCTGGAACGTAATGAGGTTCATCATGCCGCTGTCCGCCTGTACGCGGTCGGGTGCGGCTTGGGCGAGCGCGCCGTAAATGAGGGGCGTAATGAAGTGGCCCATCGCGTGTCGGCCCCCCGTCGGGAAGGGCGGCAGCGCATGCAGAATGCACCCCGGTGGCGCCGTAACGCTGACCGGAGCAACCGAGCCGCCGTTGTTGGGAATCGACGGCAAGGTCAGCGATTTGATGGCGTGCAGCGCCATGGCGTTCGTATAGCAGAACGGCACGTTGACGCCCGCCCGCACCATGCCCGACGTGCCCGTGAAATCGAACGACACCCCATCCCCGCGCTTTTCGACCGCCACCGCAAACGTCACGGGATCGTCGAAACCTTCCACCTGGATGCTGTTGCGATAGACGCCATCTTTCAGCTCGGCAATTTTTGCCCGCATCGCCGCCTCCGAGTGGCTCCGGATCGCCCGCGACAGCGGCATCAAGTCTTCCAGTCCATACTCGTCCATGAAGGCCAGAATCTCGCGACCGCCCACCTCGTTGCACGAGACGTTGGCCATCACGTCGCCCATCACCTGCTCGGGTACGCGCACGTTGGAGCGGATGATATCGACCAGCAGCACGTTCAGGCGCCCAGCCTCGTAGAGCTTCGAAATCGGGATGCGGATGCCTTCCTGATAGAACTCCTGCGCCGACGACCCGAAGCCGTTGCCGCCGATATCGGGCAGGTGCGTAATGCTGACCGTATAGGCGACGATGCGCCCCTGTCGGAACACCGGCCGCATCATTGTGATGTCGAACAGATGGCCGGTTCCCAGCCACGGATCGTTGGTGACGATGATGTCGCCCGGTTTCAGCGTGTCGGCCGGGAAGCGCTCGAGCATGTGCCGCAGCGTCACCGGGGCGCTGCCGATGAACGCCGGGATCGAAAACGTCCCCTGCGCGATCGAATTACCCTCGGGATCGAGCACGACGCATGACAGGTCATAACTTTCGTACACAATCGTCGAAAACGAACTGCGCACCAGCGTCGACACGATCTCGTCGGTCAGCGAGACCAGCCGATCCCACATGATGCCCAGACTGACGGCATCGAATGGCACATCGACAACAGGTTCTGGCATATCGGGCATGGTGGGGGCGTCCTGGTTGCAGCGCACCCACGTTAGCGGCGCGGACGCGGGATGCCAATGTCGGCGTTGGACCTCTGGCATCGCCGTCCTTAAACCCGCCGCCCCATCCCCCTCACCGTCCTGCCCGCGACGGCGGACATCCACGACACATGGCTGACGAGCCGCACCGCCGCCAGCCCGGCACGACGCTCAACTGCCGCTTCTCTGGTAACGAAAGCCCTACTTCCGCTCCCCCTTCCCCGTCGGCACCTCGTTGAACGGAAGATCCTTGTCCACGCGGATATCCGGCGGCAAGCCCAGAACGCGTTCGGCGATGATGTTGCGGAGGATCTCGTCGGACCCGCCCGCGATGCGCGACGATGGGGAGTTCAGCAGCGTCTGCTGGAAGAGCGCCGACATGGGCGCGTATTTGGGATCGGAAACGACGCCGCCCTCCTCGAGCAAGTCCATGGCGAAGGCCGCCATCGATTGCAGCTTGTTTCCGATCACGAGCTTGCCGATGGAGGACTCCGGCCCTGGGGTGTCGCCCCGCGACAGCGCCGTCATCGTGCGGAAATGGGAATACTTGAGGCCGCGGCTCATCACGTACCAGTCGGCGAGCTTGTCGCGCACGCCCTGGTTTTTCATCGCCGGGCCGTCCTCGAGTTCCACTTCGCGGGCGAGCGCGATCACCTCGTCGACGTCCACGCCCGCACGACCGCCGATGGTGTAGCGTTCGTTCATCAGCGTGGTGAGCGACACTTTCCAGCCGTCGCCGACGTTGCCGAGGCGCTGGCTGTCGGGAATGCGCACATCGTTGAAGAACACCTCGTTGAAATGCGAGGCCCCGGAAATCTGCTTGATGGGGCGGATATCGATGCCGGGCGATGTCATGTCGAGGAAGAAGTAGGTCAGCCCCCGGTGCTTCTTGGCGCCGAAGTCGCTGCGCGTCACCAGCACGCCCCAGTCACTATAGTGGGCGCCCGAGGTCCAGATTTTCTGACCATTGACGACCCAGTCGTCGCCGTCGCGCACGGCACTCATGCGCAGAGCGGCGAGGTCCGATCCGCCCGCCGGCTCGGAAAACAGCTGGCACCAGATCTCCTCGCCGCGCAGGGCTTTGGCCGCAAAACGATCGCGCTGCTCCTGCGTACCCCACGTGCACAGCGTCGGCACGCACATGCCCAGGCCGATGTCGAACAACCCGCGCGGAATACCGAACTGGGCTTCTTCCTGGTCGTAGATGACCTGCTGAATGGCGGTGCCGCCTTGGCCACCCCACTCCTTCGACCACGTGATGCCCGCATAACCAGCCGCTGCTTTCTTCGCCTGCCACGCTTTGCCTTCAGCGAGGAAGTTCGCGTCGGCATGGCCCGCGCGATAGACCATGTTGGCGCCATCGCGGCGCGGCGCATTCTTTTCGAGGAACGCGCGCGCTTTGGCGCGGAATTCGGCTTCTTCCGGCGAGTCTTCGAAGTCCATGGGGTGTCTCCCGCCTGGGGTTGGCGCGATGAAAGAGCGATCAGAGGGGCGCGTTGCTGGTCTCGAGCTGGGTGACGAGGCGATCCTTCCACAGCCGGGTCGAGCCGACGGTCAACGCCAACATTTTCGAGCGGCGGTAGAAGAGGTGACAATCGAAGGCCCAGGTGAAGCCCATGCCGCCGTGCACCTGGATGTTCTCCTTGGCCGCGAGATAAAACGCCTCGTTGGCCGACACGCGTGCCGCCGCTGCCGCAAGGGGCAACTCGGGCGCGTTCTGCGCCAGCGCCCAGGCGCCGTAATAGGCATTCGAGCGGGCCAACTCGGTCGCCACATAGACATCGGCGAGCTTGTGCTTGATCGCCTGAAACGAGCCGATCGGACGGCCGAAGGCATAGCGCTCGAGCGCATAATCGCGCGCCATCTCCAGCGCCCGCTGTGCGCCACCCACCTGCTCGAAGGCCAGCAGGATTGCCGCCCGGTTCTGCACGTTTTCGAGTAATGCCTGGCCCGCACCCGGAGCGCCGAGCAGCTCGCACTTGGCGCCGTCGAAGGTGATCTGTGCCTGCTTGCGACTGGGATCGATGGTTTCGATGTTCTGGCGCTTGACGCCGGGTTGCGCAAACTCGACCAACGCCAAGCCCAGACCGCGATCCGTCTGTGCAGCGACGATCGCGAGGTGGGCCGCCATGCCGTCGGGCACCGGCATCTTGTCGCCGCTCAAGCGATCACCACGGATCGTCGCGTGCAATCGTTTGGGGCTGGCGCGTCCGGGTCCTTCGGCGACGGCCAGAGTGCCGATCACCTCACCCGAGGCGAGCTTGGGAAGCCAGGCCTGTTTCTGTGCTGGAGTACCGGCGGCCATGATCGCCTCGGCCGCCTGGTAGATGGACGACGCGAACGGCACCGGCGCCAAGGCGCGGCCCAGCTCCTCGGCCAACACACACAGCCCCAGATGTCCCAGTCCCGCACCGCCGTATTCCTCGGGGATCGCCGCCCCGGCCCACCCCATGGCGGCTATCTCGGTCCACAGCGCGGCGTCGTAGGGCTCGTCGCTTTCGAGTACGCGCCGCACCGCAGCCGTCGTGCAGCGCTCGTCGAGGAATTTGCGGGCCTGATCGCGCAACATCTTCAGGTCGTCGCTGAAATCGAAATTCAAGGCCCGCCTCCCACGCTCGTATCGTTGAGGCACAGTCGACGGCGGGAGCGGGGTCGTGTCAATCGATTTGAGTGCCGGACCGCTCCGCGTCGTGGTTTTCCGCGGGGAATACGAGCACGCGTTCGGGATCGACGATCACTGTCACCTCGGACCCGCGCGGCGCCACTTCGCTCTCGCGAACACGCATTTTCAGCGGCGCTTCGAACCCATTGACGGCCACCTCGACGATGGCCGCATCGCCCAGGAATTTCACGTCCAGAACACGTGCGGCTTGGCCACTGCCGGCGGGACCGAATCGGATGGCCCGTTGGCGCAGGCAGAGCACCGCGCGCTCCCCCTCGCCGAATTCGGGCACCACAAAAATGCCCACGGGCGTGCGCAGCGCGCCGCCTTCGATGATCCAGGAGACTTCGTTGATCTCGGAAAAGAGCCGCGCCACCGACAGATCCTCTGGGTCGCGATGCAGATCGCGCGCGCGCCCCACCTGCACGATGCGTCCCGCCCGCATGACGGCGATGCGATCGGCGAGCCGCATCGCCTCCTCGGGCTGATGCGTGACGATCATCGAGGTGGCGCGCGTCTCGCGTAGCAGCTCCATCGTTTGATCCTGCAAGCGTTCGCGCAGTTGCACGTCGAGGCCGGAGAACGGCTCGTCCATCAGCACGACAGCGGGTCGCGGCGCCAGGGCGCGGGCCAGCGCCACGCGCTGCTGCTCGCCGCCCGACAGCACATGGGGATACTGATCGGCGAACCGGTCGAGGCCGACGCGGGCCAGCATGGCGAGCGCCTCGGCGTCGGCCGCCGCGCGGGGGAGGGCTTTCAATCCGAATGCGACGTTCTCACGGATCGAGAGATGCGGGAACAGCGCGAAATCCTGAAACATCAGGCCGACGTGGCGCTCCTCGGGCGGAACGAACCGGTTGGGCCCCGCCACCTCCCGGCCAGAAATCAAGACCCGGCCCGCCGACGGCTTTTCAACGCCCGACGCGATGCGCAGCAGCGTGGTCTTGCCGCAACCCGACGGCCCCAGAACGCACACCACCTCGCCCGGTGCGATCTCGAGCGACACGCCGCGCAGGGCGTCCGTCCTCTCATAGCGCCGCTCGACGCCCTCGAAGGTCAGGCTCGCGGCGAACGCTGCACCCGCGCGCCCGCGCGGCTCGACAGCAGACGCTGCCGGCTCGGTCGCCGAGGGCTTGCGAGAAAAGAGACTGGCAAATTTCAACGTCGATCCTCGTGCAGGCGGGCACGGACGGCTCGAACCCGATACGTTCGAGAGATGCGCCTGCAGCGCGGTGATACTGCGTCTGGGCGCGCCCGTCCAACACCGAGGTTTGCCGACCCGTCCGATCCCGATAGTTTGCTAATCTGCCCCCTTATCGACCTTCAACCCGCAAGGACGCCGCCAATG
>JANOHP010000023.1:0-20143 GCA_031406575.1 Hyphomicrobiales bacterium | reverse complement strand
TCGTGACGGATGATGATGCGATTGTCCTGCTTGATGATCACGCGGTTTCCGGGTCCGGGTTCTTGAATGACCGTCCGCCTACCGTCATCCTCGGTGCGCTGGGTGCGGCCCGTTTTCAGCTCCTCCAAGCGCGGCCCGGGTCCGGTTTCGCGCGGAGCCCGGTCGGGCCGTAGCGGCGGCGGGGCGATGACTGCAGGTGGTGGCGAACCGGGAGCCTGCGGACCCTTCGCCTGTGGTGTGGTTGGCTCACCTTTTGGCGAGGCGGTTGGGCCTTTCTCTGACGGCAACGGCACCCCGGGGACGACCTGCTTGGGGAGATCCTTCTGGCCCCCTGGCCCTGGACCGGCTCCTTTCGGCGCGTCCGGGGACAGCGCCTTGGCAGCTGGAGGCGCACCAGGCTCAGGCGGCGCAGTGCTCTTCTGCCCCGGCGATCCGGGAGGCTGCTGCCCTTGCACCTGCGGTGCGGCCGGCTCACTCTTCGGCAAGGCGGTTGGGCCCTTGTCTGACGGCAGTGGCCGTCCAGGGAAGACCTGCTTGGGGAGATCCCTCTTACCCTCAGGGGCAGGACTAGCTTCTTTCGGCGTGTCCGGGGGCAGCATCTTCGCAGCGGGAGGCGCACTAGGCGCGACCGGCGGGCTCGATGATCTCTTTTCGGGCGGCGGAGGCTCTTTCGCGGCTGGCGGAGCTGGTGCCTTCTCTGGTGGCGGCGAAATCTGCTTGGCGGGAGGCTGCGGCGGCAATGTTTTTGCCGGAGGCGGTAACAGCTCCCGATCCGGAGGCGTTGGCACCGCCTTGGGGGTGGGAGGCCGCTCGATGACCGGGGGCGGCGGTGGTGCCGCCTTGGGCGGTGGCGGTGCCTGCGGATCAGCCGGCCCCTTCTCCTGGCTTTTCGGGCGGGTCCGCTCGCGCTTTTGCTTCTCATCCTCGTTAGGCGGGGGCTCGCCCTTGGGTGCCTGCGCGAGTTCCACCGGCTGCGGGCCTGCGGCCGGCTGTGCCACCGCAGCCGCGACCAGTGGAAAGAAAATCACACTCGCGAGAGCGCCCAATCGGCCAGCAATCATGTTCTGGTTCCCCATCATAGACCCGCACCAATGATCGGTCAGCACGGATGCTTAGGCAGACAAGCGTTCGCCTGCCCGCTTTGTTCCGTCCCAGGCCACGATTGATCAGCCTCGTTGCATTCCGCATCGTAGCCGCCTAGCGCGAGACGTCCTTTACCTGCGATACCCGCTGGCCATCAGTCGCGTTCTGTTCGCCGACTGTCAACAAGGTCGCCATTCGTTGCGACCGGCATCCGCATGGCAAATGACGCGACCCGGTCATTCCGAATGGTTGCGCAAGTTGTTGATGCGCCACACTGGCGCCGCAGCGTTATTTTTTGGCGGGCCTTGAAATTCAACACATCGTTCCAGCTTTTCAATGAAATGAACAGAGAACACTTGGTCGAAAACAATGCGCGGTCGTTGCACCACCCAAGGTCGGCTTCAGAGGAAGAGACGACGAGAGGAAGGTGATCGTCGTCGAGAAGGGCCACAACCCGCCGGAAATTGATGTGGCCCCGGCGACTTCTGCATTTTTCGGCTGCCGACATTGCCGTTGGGGGCAATGGGGACCGCGGTGCCGCTACACCGTTTCGTGTCTTGACGGTTTGGTAGGGGCATTCATGATAGTTCAACATCTGAAAGGATCCTTCGCCCTGCACCGACTGCGCTGCATACTTGCGATCCTGATCGCCTTCTCGTTGACGCTTGCGCCGATTGCCTCGGCGTGGGCGGATATGCAGATGCGCGCGCGTATCGCAGCAACGGTGCTCTCCGAAGATTCGATGAGCGACTGCATGAAGGCCATGCAGTTGCAACCTCAGGCACAAAATCAGAATTGCCCCTGCTGCGAGGCGCCGTCGAAGTCGATGTGCCCTGATGGCGGTGCGTGTCTCGCCAAGTGCAGCGTTCATGTGTTCGCTGTTCTGGCGCCGGCAGCAGAGAGCCATCCTCCCGCCCTCCGGCACGATTGGCCAGCCGATCCGCAAGAGCCGCCAGACTGGGCGTTTGTGCCGCCCGCACCACCTCCTCGAGCCTGATCCTTCGATAAGTGTTGCCATGCCGGCAGCGGCACCTCACGGCGCGCTGACCAGCGCAATGGCATTTCTGCTGCGGCCCATCGGCCTGCGGCGGTCACCATCAACAAGGATCAGAGCTATGCAAATGAACAAAATTTCGATCGCGGCTCTTGCGCTGGCGATCAGCGCGTTTGCGCCCGCTGTCTATGCCGCTGCCACGGACTACGAATTCCAACCCGTTGTGGTCGACGTAAAGAACGGCGCAGGCAGCGAGATGGCTGTACGGCTGGTGCACAAGGCGACTGGCAAGCCTGTGGAAGGCGCAGTCATCTTCCGCACGCGGCTTGATATGTCGCCCGACAGCATGGGCGAGATGACGGCCAAGCACATCGCCGTGCCCGGAACCGAGCCTGGCATCTACCGTTTCAAGGCGGATTTCACGATGGCTGGCGGCTGGGCTTTCAAGCTCCAGGCCAAGGTGCCCGGCGAGACCGAGACTGTCGAAGGCACAGTCGTCTTCAAAGCGAAGTGAAGGCCGAACCCATGTCTCGCAATCTCATGATTGGGATCGCCCTCGTGGCGGCCCTTCTCGGAACTGCCGGTGGCTATCGCCTCGGTGCCGGGTCCCGGACGGCTCAAAACGCCACAGAGCCTATTGCGCAGGTGGTGGCCCAAGACACCGCCTTGCCGCGCCAGGTGCTGTACTGGAAGGACCCCGACGGCAAGGCGGATTTCTCACCCGCGCCCAAGAAGACCGGCGATGGTCGCGACTATCTTCCCGTCTATGACGAGCAAGAACCAAAACTGCCCGGCGCGAAAACCGCTCCAAAACGCGAAGGCAAGGGCAAGCTGCTCTATTATCGCAATCCGATGGGCCTCGCCGATACCTCTCCCGTTCCCAAGAAGGACTGGATGGGGATGGACTACATCGCCGTCTACGAAGGCGAAGAGGAGTCGGGCTCAACCGTCAGGGTCAGTCTCGACAAGGTGCAGCGTGCAGGCGTGCGGTCGGAGATTGCCGCGATGCGTCGCCTCGTTCGTCCAATTCGCGCGCCGGGCGTCGCCAAACCGGACGAACGCACCCTGCTGTCGATCGCGCTGCGCGCCGATAGCTTCATCGAGAAGCTCTATGTCAATGAGACGGGACGTCATGTGAAGAAAGGAGAACCGCTGTTCCGCATCTACAGCCCCGACATGGTCAAGGTGCAGGTCGACTATCGCATTTCGTCGAATGCTTCCGGCAATCGCGACGAAAAAGGTGCACTTCGGCGGCTCGAAAACCTGCAAATCCCGCAGCCAGTGCTCGATGAGATCAAGCGCACGCGCGAGCCCGTCATTTCCTTCGACTGGCCTTCTCCCGTTTCTGGTGTCGTCATGCAGAAGAAGGCCATCGAAGGCATGATGGTGAAGGCCGGCGACGAGATGATGCGCCTTGCCGATCTCTCCAGCATCTGGGTCATCGCCGATGTCGCCGAACAAGACATCGCGCAAATCCACATCGGAGCGACAGCCAAGGTAGCTTTCCGTGCGTTCCCCAACGAGAGTTTCGGGGGCCGCGTCAGCTTCGTTCTGCACGAGCTGGAAATGGCGACGCGCACGGCCAAAGTGCGCATCGAGGTTGCCAATTCCGATCACCGCATCAAGCATGAGATGTTCGCCGATGTCGACATCGATGCGGGCGAAGGCGAGCCGGATCGACTGACCGTTCCGGTCTCGGCGTTGATTGACAGCGGCAATCGCCAAGTCGTTCTCGTCGAGCGTGGCGAAGGGCGGTTTGAACCGCGCCCGGTGAAAGTGGGCTTGCGTGGCGACGGTTACGTCGAGATCACGGACGGTATCAAGGCGGGTGAGAGCGTCGTGATCGCTGCAAACTTCCTGATCGATGCCGAAAGCAATCTCAAAGCTGCGCTTTCAGGTTTCATGGCCACCCCTCCAGTCGGAGAAAAAAAGCCATGATCGCGCGTCTCATCAGCTGGTCGGCATCGAACCTGATGCTGATCCTGATTGCGATGGTCCTGACGATCGGGACAGGCCTCTATGCCGTGAGCAAGGTGCCGCTCGACGCCATTCCCGATCTCTCCGATACGCAGGTCATCATATACACCGAATATACCGGTCAAGCGCCACAAGTGATCGAGGACCAGGTCACCTACCCGCTGTCGACCGCGATGCTTTCGGCGCCACGCTCCAAGGTAGTGCGCGGTTTCTCGTTCTTCGGCGTTTCCTTCGTCTATGTCATTTTCGAAGAAGGTACCGACATCTACTGGGCGCGCTCCCGCGTCCTTGAATATCTCTCCGCCGCCACACGCAATCTCCCTCGTGGTGTTACGCCGTCATTGGGTCCCGACGCGACCGGCGTCGGTTGGGTCTATCAATATGCTGTGATGGCTCAGCGGCGCACGCTTGCCGAGTTGCGCACGACGCAGGATTGGCAGGTGCGGTTCGCCGTCGCCAAGGCCGAAGGCGTTGCCGAAGTGGCGAGCGTCGGCGGCTTCGTGCGGCAATACTCCGTCATTGTCGATCCCCGCCGGCTGCGTGCTTTCAACATCCCCTTGACCAGAGTTCGCGAGGCGATCCGCGATTCCAACATGGATGTCGGCGGCCGCGTGGTGGAACTGGCCGAAACCGAGTTCATGGTGCGCGGGCGCGGCTATCTCAAGAGTATCGCCGATCTCGAGCAGATCGTGCTCAAGGCAGAAGCCGGAACTCCAGTGCTCGTCAAGGATGTGGCGCGCGTCGAAATGGCACCCGACGAACGGCGCGGCGTGACGGAACTCAATGGTGAGGGTGAGGTTGTCTCCGGCATTGCGGTGCAGCGCTACGGACAGAATGCACTCTCCGTCATCGCCAACATCAAGGATCGCCTCGCCGACATCAAGGGCAGTCTGCCCGAGGGCACGTCGATCGTCCCCGTGTACGATCGCTCCGATCTCATCAATCGGGCGATTGCCACGCTCAAGACCACGCTCATCGAGGAAAGCCTGATCGTTGCGCTCGTTTGTTTCGTGTTTCTGCTGCATGCGCGCAGCGCGCTCGTTGCCATCATCACGCTGCCGCTCGGTATCCTCATCGCTTACACCTGCATGTGGGTTCTTGGTATCTCGTCCAACATCATGAGCCTCGGCGGCATCGCTATTGCGATTGGTGCGATGATCGACGCCGCCATCGTCATGATCGAGAACGCACACAAGCACCTGGAGCGGACGCCAGAGGGCAAGCCGCGCACGGAAATCTTGATCGAGGCTGCGTCCGAAGTCGGCCCGTCGCTGTTCTTCTCGCTGCTCATCATCACGGTTTCATTCCTGCCGATCTTCGCACTGGAGGCGCAAGAAGGGCTGCTGTTCAAGCCGCTGGCGTGGACCAAGACCTTCGCCATGGCGGCAGCGGCCATTCTGTCCATCACGGTCGTGCCGGCCCTGATGGTACTCTTCGTGCGCGGGCGCATCGTCCCGGAGCATCGCAATCCCATCAACCGGTTCCTGATCTGGGTCTACCGACCGATCATCCAGAACGTGCTCGAGGCAAAGGGGCTGACCATTGCCATTGCTGCTTTGATCGTCGGCGTGAGTGTGTGGCCCGCAATGAGGCTCGGCTCCGAATTCATGCCGAGCTTGAACGAGGGCACGCTCATGTACATGCCGACGACGCTGCCTGGACTGTCGATCACCAAGTCGGCAGAGCTGCTGCAAATCCAAAATCGCATCATCAAGTCCTTCCCGGAAGTCGAGAGCGTCCTCGGAAAGGCAGGCCGTGCCGGAACGGCGACCGACCCGGCCCCGACGGAAATGTTCGAGACTATCATCAACCTGAAGCCGCAAAAGGATTGGCGACCGGGACTGACCGTCGACAAGCTGATTCAGGAGATGGACAAGGCACTCCAGTTTCCCGGTGTCTCGAATGCTTGGACGATGCCGATCAAGGCCCGCACCGATATGCTGGCAACCGGCATTCGCACACCGGTGGGCGTCAAAGTGATCGGGCAGGATCTGACCGTCATCGAGAAGCTCGCCCGCGAGATCGAAGCCGCCATTAAAACCGTCCCTGGCACGTCGAGCGCCTTCGCCGAACGCATCATTGGCGGCTACTACCTCGATATCGAGCCTGATCGTCGCGAACTCGCCCGCTACGGACTGATGATTTCCGATGTGCAGCAGGTCGTGGCGTCCGCACTTGGTGCCGAAACGGTGACGACAACCGTCGAAGGCCGCGAACGCTACGGCGTGAGTGTGCGGTTTCCGCGCGATGTACGGTCCGATCCGGACGCCATCTCGCGCGAGGTTCTTGTCTCCTTGCCAAACGGCGCCTCGATTCCGCTGGGTCAGGTGGCCACGGTCAAGCTGGTGCGGGGACCGACTTCGATCAGGACAGAAAATGCACAACTCGCCGCCTACATCTTTGTCGACGCCCGCGAACGCGATCTCGGCAGCTATGTCGCCGATGCCAAGACGGCTGTCTCCGCCTCGGTCGAGTTCCCGCCGGGTTACTACGCCATCTGGAGCGGGCAATTCGAATACTATGAGCGTGCCAAAAAGCGCCTCGCCATCGTCGTTCCGCTGACGCTGCTCATCATCATGCTGCTGCTCTATCTCAACTTCCGCCGCATGACAGAGACGCTGATCGTCATGCTGTCATTGCCGTTCGCACTCGTGGGCGGACTGTGGCTGATGTGGTGGATGGGCTTCAACCTTTCGGTCGCGGTCGCTGTCGGCTTCATCGCGCTCGCCGGTGTCGCGGCGCAGACGGGGGTCATCATGCTGATCTACCTCGACCACGCGCTCGAGGCTCGGCGCAAGGTGGCTGACGCAGGAGGGCGCGCGTTCACGCGTGAAGACCTTTACGCCGCCATTATGGAAGGCGCGGTCGAGCGCGTGCGGCCGAAGATGATGACTGTCGTTGCTATCATGGCAGGGCTGCTGCCGATCCTGTGGAGCCACGGGACCGGTTCGGAAGTCATGCAGCGCATTGCCGTACCGATGATCGGCGGCATGGTGTCCTCCACCGTGCTCACGCTCGCCGTTATTCCGGCGATCTATGCTCTTGTGAAAGGCGTCGGCTTGGTGGACGCGTCTGCCGATCGCGCGCAAGATGTGGCCAGGACCGTGGAGGATGCGCGATAATGGACCGGATGATGGATGGCATGGGCTGGGGCATGGGGATCGGCGGTCTGATGGGCCTTGTCCTCGTGGCCCTGGTCATTGCAGCCCTCGTGAAATACGTCTTCTTCCGATAACGGATGAGCGCGCCGGCATGCATCGGCACACTCAATGCCGGTGCGTGTGGTGCATGTCGGGAACGTGTGCGTGCTCGTGACGAAGGCGAACGTGCCTGTGCGCGTGGGTGTGCGGCTCACCCGGCGGTGCGCCAGGCGCATGCGCATGCTGGTGATGCGCGTCGTGAACGTGTGGATGAGCGTGCTCCAGGGGATCGTGCTCATGCTCGTGTTCGTGAATTTCCGTCAGGTGCAGCCAGACGCCGAGCGCCATCAACAGTCCCGCGATACCGAGTTGAATGGTGAGGGCCTCGCCGAGGAATAGCACCGCGGCAGCGGCGCCGAGAAAGGGGGCCGTCGAGAAATAAGCTCCGGTGCGCGCCGTGCCCAGATGCCGGAGCGCAAAAACGAAGAGAACCAAGCTGACACCATACCCGAGAAATCCCACCACTCCCGCAACCACGAGAGGCGAGACGGCCGGAAGGCCGCCGCCGAGCCAAAGTCCGAGCACAAGATTGACCGGACCTGCAATCAATCCCTTCAGTTCGACGATTTGTAGGGGATCAGCCAGGGAAACTTTGCGGGTCAAATTGTTGTCGAGGCCCCAGGCGACGCAAGCGCCCGCGATGGCCAGCGGCCCGGTGAGCCCCGACACCGTCGGCGTCCCCGACCAGGAGAGGACGACAGCGCCGGCGACCAGACACGCCATGCCGATCGCGATGCGTTGGTCGAAGTTCTCGCGAAACACAAACCAGGCAAGCAGCGCCGTCGCCACACCTTCGAGCGTCAGCAGGAGCGAGGCTGTCGCAGCATCCGTTCGCGCCAAACCGGCCATCAAGAGAACCGGCCCGACGATGCCACCTGCCACGATCGCACCCGCCAACCACGGCAAGTCGGTGGATGATAGCGGTGTTTCGGCTGCCGACGCTGGCGTGATCCATGTTCGGGCAATGCGGCGAAGGATGGCAACGCCCAGCCCCGCGCCACAATAAAGCAGCCCTGCCAGCACAGTTGGATCGATGGAGCCCAGGAGCGCCTTGGCGGCTGGTGTGGAGACGCCGAACAAAGCGGCCGAGAGCAGGGCAAGGACGATGGCGCGATGGTTCATGAGGCGACCATAGAAGCGATGCCGCTCCGGCGCCAGCCGACGCCGCCTGGACGAGACAGTCGATCACGCGCGACCTGCGATCGGTCGCGCGTGTTGCGAGCAGTAGCCCGCTGCGCATCGAACGAGGTATGATGCACTCTCCACAGCCCGCCGCCAGCCTACCGAAGGTATTTGGCAGATGGTTGCTGGCTACTTCAATTTGAAGCGACCCTGTGCGCTCGCTCCGCCCTTGACCGTCAAGGTCAGGATCGCCGTCGCCCCTGCCGGTATCGTGGCGATAGCGCCTTCCATCTTGTTGCCACCGGCCGGGGTAATGTCCACCGGACCGACACGCTGCGATCCAGAGGTGATCAGGACGCTCGCCTTGAACCCCTCAGTGGCCGCGTCTTTGGCGCTGTGATCGCGCAGGTGGAGAGTAATTTTTCCGTCCATGATGACCATTTCGACATGGTGCTCACCCACATCTTCGAGAATGCCACCGTGCATGGCCACGGGATGCGTGTGTTTGTGGTCCGCATGACCGTGCCCTTTCTGTTGCGCTGCGACCGGCGTCGCCGCCAGCGCGACAGTGGCTGCCACGAGCGCCGATCGGATGTATGTGTGCAACTTCGTCGCCATAAAAACTCTCCATTTACGAGGGCTGGAACTGGTTTGTGCGTGACCCATGCCGGCGACGGCCTCTCGTCAGATCGGCATGAACTGCAAGTCAGGACCCATTGACCTCCTGGGTCTCGCGGCGGAACAGGGCATAGAGTGCGGGCAAGACAAGGAGTGTCAGGATCGTCGACGATATGATCCCGCCGATGACGACGGTTGCCAGCGGCCGCTGAACCTCCGCTCCTGGACCAGTGGCAATCGCCATCGGAATGAAGCCGAGAGGCGCCACCAGCGAAACCATCAGGACCGGCCGCAGCCGCGCCAGTGCGCCCTCCCTGATCGAAGACGTGAGGGAATGGCCCTGGGCGCGCAAATCCTGGATGCACGCAATGATGATCAGCCCATTGAGAACAGCGACGCCCGACAACGTGATGAACCCAATGCCTGCGCTGATCGATAGCGGAATGTCGCGAAGCAGAAGCGCCGCGATCCCACCCGTGAGGGCGAGCGGGACGCCGCTGAAAACCAGCGCCGCGTCGACAGCCGACCCCAAGCTCATGAAGAGCAAGAGGAAGACCAGCAGGAGTGCGATCGGCACCACGATCGTCAGTCGCTGGGTTGCCGATGCCAATTGCTCGAACTGACCGCCCCACCCGAGCCAATAGCCTGTCGGCAATTTGACCTTCTCATCGATCTGCTTTTGAGCGTCGGCGACGAAGGAGCCCAGATCTCGGCCTCGCACGTTGGCGCTGACGACGATCCGCCGCTTGCCGTTCTCGCGGCTGATCTGGTTGGGACCGGGCGCAGCGTCGATCTGCGCCACTGCGGAGAGTGGGACATAGCGGACCTCGGCCAATGGCGATGCACCGAACACCGCGTTGTGGGCTGCCGGCTGCACCTCCGCTGTCGGTAGCGGAATCGACAGCGCCTTGATGGCGTCGATGTTGGAGCGAAGGTGCTCGGGCAGGCGCACGACCAACTCGAACCGGCGATCGCCTTCGAACACAAAACCCGCATCCTTACCGCCGACGGCGATTTCCACGATGCTCTGCACATCCGCGACGCTGATGCCGTATCGCGACAGAGCGTTTCTATTGATCTTCACGGTGAGGACGGGCAGACCCGAGACTTGCTCGGCCTTGACGTCGGCGGCGCCTGGAACCGTCTGGAGGACCGCCTGAACTTGGGCGGCCACGGCGACCAACGTATCGAGATCGTCGCCGAAAATTTTGACACCGATATCGCTGCGGACGCCTGAGATCAACTCGTTGAACCGCATCTGGATCGGCTGGGTGAACTCGTAGTTGTTGCCCGGCAGTTCTTCTGCCGCCTGTTCGATCTCCGCGACAACCTCGACCTTGCTCTTCCCCGGATTGGGCCATGCGCTGCGCGGCTTCAACATGATGAACGTGTCGGCGACGTTGGGTGGCATCGGATCGGTCGCCACCTCGGCCGTTCCGATCTTACCGAACACGACGGCCACCTCGGGAATCTGCTTGATCCGGGCCTCGAGCGCGCCTTGCATCTCGACGGCCTGGGTCAGGCTCGTACCGGGAATGCGCATGGCATGCAGCGCGACGTCACCTTCGTCGAGGCTGGGAACGAACTCGCCACCCATACGCGAGGCGGCAAGTCCGCTGACGACGACGAGTACGGCAGCGCCGACCGCCATCGGAACTCTGAACCTCAAGGACGCATCCAAAAGGGGAATATAGGCGCGCCGCGACACCCGCATGAACGCGTTCTCATGCTCGGACACGCGCCCCGTCACCAGCAGCGCGACGGCGGCCGGAACGAAGGTGACCGACAGAATTGCCGCGCCGAGCAGGACCATGAGCACGGTCAACGCCATCGGCGTGAACATCTTGCCCTCGACACCCGTCAGCGTGAGGATCGGCAAATACACGATGGCAATGATCATCATGCCGAACAGCGCAGGCTTCGCCACTTCGTTGGCCCCGGCGAGCACGGCTTCGAAGCGCTCGGCACGGCTGAGCAGGCGCCCACGCCGATGCTGCTCCACCGCCAGCAGGCGCACGCAATTCTCGACGATGATGACGGCGCCGTCGATGATGATGCCGAAATCGATGGCGCCCAAACTCATGAGATTGGCGCTGACTTTGTTTTCGAACATGCCCGTGATGGCAAACAGCATCGACAGCGGGATGACGCAGGCCGTGACGAGGGCCGCGCGGATATTGCCCAGAAACAGGAAGAGGACCGCAATGACGAGCAGCGCACCCTCGAGCAGGTTCCTCTCGACGGTCGCAATCGTCGCCTCGACCAGATGGGTGCGGTCGTAGACGGTGCGCGCCACGACGCCATCGGGAAGAGACTTGGCAATGTCCTTCAGCTTGGCCGACACACGTTGCGCGACGGTGCGGCTGTTCTCGCCGATCAACAGCATGGCGGTGCCCAGCACCGTCTCCTCGCCGTTGAGCGTGGCGGCGCCGGTCCGCAGCTCCTTGCCCTCACGCACGTCCGCAAAATCCGACAGCCGTATCGGCACACCCTCGCGCGAGCCGACGACGATGGCCTTGATTTCCGCGACGTTGGCGACCTGTCCCGGTGTTCGGACCAGATACTGCTCACCGTTTCGCTCGACGTAGCCCGCACCCACGTTGGCATTGTTGGCGGCAAGCGCCGTCATGACATCGCGAAAGCTCAGTTTATAGGCCATCATTCGCGTCGGATCGGGCAGGACGTGGAACTGTTTTTCGTAGCCGCCGATGGTGTTGACCTCGACGACCCCCGGTACGGTGCGCAACTGGGGTTTGATGATCCAGTCCTGGATCGTCCTCAGATCGGTCGAGCTGTAGGGCTCTCCCGCCGCATTGCGAGCGCCGGGTTTTGCCTCGACAGCGAACATGTAGATTTCGCCCAAGCCGGTGGAGACCGGTCCCATGGCCGTTTGAATGCCGGTCGGCAGCTGGTCTTTGACTTGCTGGATGCGTTCGTTGACGAGCGTGCGGGCCCAGTAGATGTCGGTCCCGTCTTCGAACACCACAGTGACCTGACTGAGGCCATACCGCGAGAGTGACCGCGTGTATTGCAGACGCGGCAGTCCTCCCATCGCTGTTTCGATGGGGAAGGTAATGCGCTGTTCGACTTCCAGGGGCGAATAGCCGGGAGCCGACGAATTGATCTGAACCTGTACGTTGGTGATGTCGGGAACGGCGTCGATCGGCAGCCGGAAAAAATTCCAGGCGCCAAGGATTGCCACGCCGAGCACGGCCATCATGACCAGCCAACGCTGGCGCAGCGAGAACGCGATAAGTGCGTCGATCATTCGGTCACCTTCGATGTCCCATGTCCAGCCTCGCGAATACGAGCGAACGAAGTGGCAGGCGACATGAAGATGACACCGTCACCCTTCCGTCCCGTCCAGGCGGCTTTGGCGATCGTGTCGCAAATCAGGTCGGCGGCGTCCGATCGGCAAACGATCTGGATCTGTAGATGGCGGAGAAAAGTGAAGTCGTAATCGGTCGCGCGATACGCTCCGCCCACCCCGCGGCCGCGGCCTTGTCCACGAACCTCGGTGATCGAGAAGCCGGGAAATTCCGGCAGATCGTGCAGTGCACGGATCACGACTGCTTCCATGTTGGGCTTGATCTGAGCGGTGATGATCGTCATCGAGGGGTCAGTGGTCATGGTTCGCCGTTCCCTTGCCCAGCTCGGCCTTGAGGACGAAACTGTTTTCGGTGACGACCTTGTCACCGGCGACGACGCCGAAAATTATCTCGACCATGTCGTCGTCCTTGAGCCCAGGCTCGACCTCTCGGGCTTCAAAGCCGTCCTTTCCCTCGACGAACACGACGGGCTTGCCATCGATGTATTGGAAGGCGGTGTGCCGGACGGCGACGGCAACCGGCTGCTCGGCCAGGAGAACGCGACCCGTCACGTAGAGACCCGGACGAAACGCGCCATCGGCGTTGTCCACAACCACGCGCGCCAGCATGCTCTGTGTATCGGTCATGCCGATCGGGGAGATGTAACTGATCTCTCCTTTTTTCGGCGCTTCGTTCTGGGCGAGGCCGATCTCGACTTTCTGGCCGCGCGCGAGCTTGGAAAAATCCTGCTGGTGGACGCGCAAGTCGACCCACATCGTCGAAAGGTTCGCAATCACCATGAGGCGTTTGTCTTTGTCGGCGTACTCGCCTAGACCGCCCTTACGCTCGATCACCGTGCCGCTGATCGGGGCCGTGAGATCGTACTGTGTGAGGCTTTCGTTACTCTCGATCTTGGCGATCACTTCGCCTTTTTGAACGGTTTCGCCGAGCCGTTTCGTGACCGCACGCACGACGCCGCCAAAGCGCGGCGACACGGCCACCACCTGCTCGTCGTTGGGCTGAATGATGCCGTTGAGGACGAGCGTCTGGCGGATTACGCCGGCCGTGGCGGGTTCAATCGTCAGGCGGGCGTTCTTGAGTTGGGCCGCAGTCAACTTGACGACCGCCTTTTCGGCGCCGTGATCGTCACCTTTCCCCGAGCCATGGGCGTCTTTTTTCTCTCCTGAGCCATGACCTTTCGTGACGGCCGGCCCGGTGGCTTTATCAGCCAAGATGTATTTCGCTGCCGCGCCACCGGCCGCAACGATCGATAGGAGCACAACGGCCTGGAGGAGCCGACCGGCAAAGGCGGGTTTCCCAGATGCAGCCGTACCTGTGCTCGTTGCAGGCAACGGCGGGCGGTCGTGCGATGCCTCAGTCATGGATCATCTCCTCGTCACGGTTTCCCAGCCGTGCTGGAAGGGTTGGCGGGTTGCCAAGGTCTCGACCTTGGCCGCTGCCGCATGGCACCGGACATCGGCATCGAGCTGCTGAACCTCGGTGTCGTATTGATCGCGATGGACATCGAGCAGATCCTTTACGCCGATCCGCCCTTGATCGAAGCTGCTCTGGACATTTTCGGTGGCACGCCGTGCGGTCGGAATGACGTTGTCCGCCAGCAGCCGCGCCTCGACGCAGGCGGTCTCGAATTCGCCGAAGGCTTCGATGATCCGGCGCTTGAGCTGTCTGCGGGCAGCCTCGCGTTCATGCTCCACCTTGGCAAGACGCCGCTCTGCTTCTTGAATGCCGCCCTCGTTTCGGTCGTGGATGGGAAGCGGAATTGCGCCGGCAATGCGAAACGTCACGTCATCGGTCTCGAGGACGCGCTTGACACCGCCACTTGCCGTGAGATCGGGCACCGCCGTCGCCCTCTGCAAGCGCAGTTCCCCGTCGCGCTGGGCATAAACGGCCGACCACGCGCGGATAACCGGGTGATCATCGATGACGCTGAGGAGAACCTGCAAAGCTGCGGGCTGATGTCCATTGTGGCGCAGCCGGCCGGAAACGGTGCTGGCATCACGGGTGGAGCCCGACCAGTTGGCGACCAACTGGCGTCTGGCGGCCTGCAGCTCGGCGCGCGCCTTTTCCGCTGCAACGCGCGCCCTGGCCACGGCCAGCTCGCCGCGCGCGACATCAGCGGGTGGCGATGCACCCGCGTCGACACGCCGGCGCAGCAACGGCACCAGATCCTCGAAGCGCTTGATGGCTCTGCTGAGGAGTTCGACGCGCTGTTGGCCACCCAGAACCTGGATGTAATCGATCTTGGTTTGTGCAATGATCTCTCGCACCGTCACCGCGATTTCGGCGGCAGCGACTTCCTCTTTGCCTTGCGCCGCCGCGACCCGGGCGCCTCGCTTGTCGCCACGCTCGAATTTCTGCCCGATGGAGACGGTGACTGTGGCCTTGTCGAAATTGCGATAGTCGCCACTGCCGAGAAAATCCTCGACTTCGACGGACAGTTCGGGGTTCGGTCTTTTCGCCGCCTGGATCACGCCCCCTTGCGCGGATTGCACTTCGATCTGGCCCGCGACGAGCCGTGGATCGGAGGCGAGTGCTCGTCGCAACGCCTCGGAGAGGTCGAGCGCCTGGCTCGACTCGGACGGTGCGGTTGAGAGCGCTAGCGCAATTGCAAGCGGCCAAACAGCCCGAAAGGGCGATGAAGGTCGAGTAATGAGCATGAAAGTCCACCGCTGATCGCTTGCTGTGCCGAGTCGGCCGCAAGCCTTTACAGGCGGCGACCGCTACGAGACGGCGTAAGCCCGAATCGGTGGACGAAACAGGTCTGTGGGCCGATTGCTGGGAACAGGGGCTTTCGAATACATGGCGACGCTCTCGAGCCCCGCATTCGGGCTCCGCACGGTCAGTCCGTGGGCGTTGTACGCTGATTTCAACAACACGCAAATCGAGCAAGCGCCCATGGGAGCGTCCGGCGCACCACTAGAGCGGTCAGTTGGACCATCGAGATCGATCATGACCGCGAGGCTGCCTGAAGCATACTCCGCGCTCGACACATGCCAATGAAGCGGGCCAACGACAACGGCAAGCATCAGCAGAGCGACCAGCGCCCGGCGGAGCATCCCGATTGGTCGGAACGGCGATATCATGTGTCTGGTCATTTCCCGACGGGCAACGAACCCAGTTTATATTGAGATTCGATTGCGCATGTCAAAGCGCAGTATGACGCGTTGGCCTCAAATGACCTACCGCGCGTGCCGATATGACCCAACCGCGTTGCCTTTCGAGCCTCATACATGTCGTACCGGCAGCTTCTGATCACCGAGCAACCGCAGCGCGTTCAACGTCACCAGCACGGTGGCGCCCGTGTCTGCCAGAATGCCCGGCCAGAGGCCGGTAACGCCCAGGATCGTGGTCACCAGAAACACGGCCTTGAGCCCGAGAGACACGGTAATGTTCTGCCGGATGTTGGCCATTGTACGACGCGACAAGTCGATCATCTCGGCAACGTCCGACACGCGCCCGTGCAGGCTTGCCGCGTCGCTGGTTTCGAGGCCGCATCCGTGCCGCCACCCATGGCGATGCCGATGTCGGCGGCGGCCAAGGCTGGCGCGTCGTTGATCCCATCTCCGACTTTGGTGACAATGTGACCTGCAGCCTTCAACTCTTCGACAATGCGCAACTTGTCCTCGGGCAGCAACTCGGCGCGTGTTTCAATGCCGACGCTTCGCTTATCGCTGGGATGACGATCCCATCGTTGGCCGCACGTGCCAGGATCGCCTTGGCGCGCGGATGCGCCGAGCCAGTCTCCAGCGCGGCGGCCATTGTCTGCACCTCAGCCTCGCTATGTGCGACCCCGACGATGTCGGAGCCCAATCCAACGGCGGCAGAATGCGTCACCGTCATCGTCGAGCTGGAGGTTGCGACGTGCACCTCGCGGACACCATCGATGCGTCGCACCGCCGTCTCGATCTTCGTTGCACACGCGGCGCAGTCCATGCCGCCGACGCGATAGCGGGTTTTTGTGACGGTGTCGTTCATGCCGCTCGAGCCACTGCCGAATTCGAGTTCGGGCCGAACATCGTCATTGGCAAGAGCTGTAACCGAAAAACAAGCAGCTCTGCCAGTGTTGTGATTCATGCGGTTAGGCCGCTTGATCGAAGCCGCAAATTGCGCGACAGGATGTAAGGCAGTCCTGATTGGGCGGATCAAGAGACAATTGTGACCGGAATCTGCGAACCTTCACGCCGTCGTTGTGGCGCTGAAACACCGCTGGCACGAGCAATTGCATCGCTGCCCGTGGTTTTCGGCGCGTTGTTTATCGGCATCACTATGGCGATTGCCGAACCCAACGAAGGAACGGTGCCGCCAACCGGCATTCCAGAGCCGTCCATAGCCAGCAGTTTGCCGGCGAATGGTGACCCGCAGGGTGTGCGTGCGGCCCTTGCCGGGCGAGGCATCACGTACAAGGTCAACTACGGCGCCGAGGTGTTCGGCGTTGCTGACGGCGGGATTCGGCGAGGCTCGAAGTATACCGGGCAGCTCGAAGGAATTGTGAACGTCGACTTCAGCAGGCTTATGGGTTGGCACGGATTGACCTTCCTGGCCCATGCCTATCAGTTGCACGGGCGCGGCATCTCCGCCAGTCATCTGGGGGTCTTCGATCCCGTCACGAACTACGAAGCAACGCCTTCGACCCGTCTCTTCGAGCTTTGGCTCGAACAGGCCATGTTCAACGACAAATTGTCGATCCGCTTCGGCCAGATGCGGGTTGATTACGAAGGCGAATTCGTAAACTCGCAGACGGCTGGGCTGTTCATCAGCGCATCATTCGGCTGGCCAGCCTTCCTTGGCGCCAACCTGCCGTCTGGCGGCGTGACCTATCCGATCATCTCGCCCGGTATTCGCTTGAAGGCCGCACCAACGACCAATTCGACGTTCCTGCTCGGCGTTTACAATGACGATCCGGCCGGTCCGTGTACAGGCGATCCGCAAGCCTGCAACAACGACGGCCTCAAATTTCGCCTCCAGGACGATCCGTTCGTCATCGCCGAGGTCCAGTACAAATACGGTGACAATAAAGTCGACAATGGCCTGAACGGCATGGTCAAGGTCGGCGGCTTTGTCGATCTGGGCAAGTTCGGCGACAAGCGCTTCAGCAATGATGGTTTGTCGCTCGCCGACCCACTAAGCAACGGCATTGCTCTCATCTACCACGAGAACTATGGGCTCTACGCCGTCATCGACCAGCAGGTCTACCGCTCTCCGACTGCCCAGAATGGGGATGCAGGGATCTATACGTTCGGACGAATCGGGGGCTTGCCGAGCACTCGGAACGTCGTCGATTTTTCGTTCGACATCGGGATCAAGTTCAACGGCCTCAGTGCTTCGCGACCGAATGATGAGTTCGGGTTCGCCTTCGTCCACAATCGTGTATCGAACCGGTTGTCGGATCTCGATCTGGACACCATGAGGTTCGGGGGATCGTCGATTCCTGTCCGCAGCACGGAATCGTTGGCCGAATTCACCTATAAAGCGCAAATCATCCCCGGCCTTACTATTCAGCCCGATGTGCAGTACGTTTGGCGCCCCGGCGGCAATGCGTCCGACCCTAAAGAGCCGACCAGATCCGTCGAGAATGCCTGGGTCTTTGGACTGCGATCAGTCATCAATTATTGATGGTGCCGCTGGCCGTGCCGTGCTACCGGCATCAATCGATCGCGGACCTGCAGACGCTGGTGCTCGAGCCACTGATGCGCGACCGGGTGGCGATCGCCACCGCCGCGCCTTCCGGCCTCCCGGCCGTCGAGCCGGGATCGCCCACAGGGGAGTCGGAAGGCGCCAGAGAGAACGACGCTGCCAACTACGCACCTCTGGCCGGCATCGCCTTCTGGGCGACGGTGTCGGACGCGGTGGACGCCAAGATCCGTGAGCAGATCAAGGGCGGCGCGTTCCCGATCCGCTTGAAGCCCGAGGAATGGAACTGCGGCGACAAGGTCTGGCTGTTCGACGTCATCGCCCCCTCGCAGAAGATGGCCTCGGCGGTGCTGGCGAACTTCAAGCAGGTGGTGAAAGTCGGCAACGAAGTGCGCATTCATCCGATCGTGGCGCGGCAGGTGGACCCGGAGTTGTTGAAGAAGATGGGGGCGGTGGCTGAGGGTTGGGCAAATAACCCGATTGTGTGAGAGTCCGTCCGCATAACTCCAATGTCATTTCTACAGCCTGACGATTCGTCGAAGCATCAGTCGGATCATGGCGAGGATGAAAAAAGCCGCAGCAGTGCGTGTGCGGTTTTCGTAGTCCTTCGCGAGCCTGCGGCAGCGACCGAGCCAGCCGAATGTGCGCTCGACGATCCAGCGCCTCGGCAGGACGACGAACCCTTTGGCGGTGTCGGAGCGTTTGACGATTTCGAGCGGTAGTCCGGTGGCGTCACGCACAGCCGCGGCCGTCGCTTCGGAATTTCGAGGCAGGCCAGGTGCCGACCACTCAGTGGCTCAATCAGCGATCCGAATCCGGACATGACTTGTGTCCGACCATCCTCGTAAAGCGTCCGCCTCAAAGCACCCGCCCGCTGGCCGCGTCGATCAGATGCATGTGGTTGAGATCGGCGGTCATACGCAGCGGCGCGCCATCGGCGGCGCCAGAGGCTGGATTGACGCGCCCGCAAACCTGCGCCCCGTTGACATTGAAATAGACGAACGTCTCCATCCCCATGGGTTCGGTGACATCGAGTTTGGCTTCGAACGCCACGACACCGGGCTCCAATTGTGCGCGCGCATCGGTCAGGTGTTCGGGCCTCAGCCCCAGCAGCAACTCGCCGCTGCCCTTGTGAGCCGCATAATGCGCTGCCCGTCTCGGAGGGACAGGAAATACGATGCTCTCGCCAATGAGGAGCGTCAGTTGGTCGGCCTTGTCCTCCATCCGGCACGGAATGAAATTCATGGCCGGCGACCCGATGAAGCCAGCGACGAAGCGGGTCTTCGGATTGTGATAGAGGTCCTGCGGCGTACCGACCTGCTCGATGACACCGTGGTTCATGACCACCACCCGGTCGGCCAGCGTCATCGCCTCGACTTGATCATGCGTGACATAGACGGTGGTGGTTCTGACTTTCTGGTGCACCTTTTTGATTTCGATGCGCATCTGGACGCGCAGCTTGGCGTCGAGGTTGGAGAGCGGCTCGTCGAACAGGAACACCTTCGGGTTGCGCACGATCGCGCGACCCATCGCAACGCGCTGACGCTGGCCGCCTGAGAGCTGCTTGGGCTTGCGATCGAGCAGCTCGGTAATGTCGAGGATGCCGGCCGCCTCGCCGACCCGGGCGTTGATTTCCGCTTTCGGGAATTTCTTCAGACGCAGCCCGAACGACATGTTCACGTGCACGGTCATGTGCGGATAGAGCGCGTAGTTCTGGAATACCATGGCGATGTCCCGGTCCTTCGGTGGCACGTCGTTGACGACGTGCTCGCCGATCAGGATCTCGCCGTCCGTGATGTCCTCGAGACCAGCGATCATGCGCAAGGTCGTGGTCTTGCCGCACCCCGAGGGTCCGACGAGCACGACGAACTCCTGGTCCTTGATGTCGAGGTCGATGCCGCGCACGGCCTGGACCCCGCCATCGTACATCTTCACGACCTTGCGAATCGAGACTTCAGCCATGCCATCAACCCTTCGTTGCGCCGGCGGTGAGCCCGGCGCTGTAGTAGTCCATCAGGAACGCGTAGATGACCAGCGGTGGCAGGGCGCCGAGCAGCGCGCCGGTCATGATCTGCCCCCAATTGAAGATATCGCCCTTGATCAGCGATGTGATAATGCCGACCGGCAGCACGAGCTGGTCGGTGGACGTCGTGAAGGCGAGCGGATAGAGGAACTGCGCCCAGCTGACC
>JANOHP010000263.1:0-17597 GCA_031406575.1 Hyphomicrobiales bacterium | reverse complement strand
CATCAGCCAGTCGAGCAGAATGATATCGGGCATCTGCTTGGCACAGTGCTCGATGGCCGATTTGCCGCTGTCGGCTTCGCTGACATCGAAGGGCAGGCGGTCCATCAGGCGGCGCGTCACTGTGCGGATGACATCGGAGTCGTCGACGATCAGGCACTGCTTCATCGATCTGGTCCCAAGGCTCGGCGCACCGATGGGCCCCCAACAACAGCGGGCGACCGGTGGCGATTGCGTTAGAACGCAGCCTCGCCAATTATGGTTGATAAAGTCTTGATGCGGGGGGCTTGGTGCGGCAGCGCCGATCAATCACGCCGGGATCAGCGCCGGTCGATCGATCCACGCTGGCGTCCAGTGGCGACAGGGGTCGGATTGTGCGCGAGCATGACCACGTCGGCGCCGTCGCGAACGACTTCCAGGCGCATCCCGGCGGTTTCAGCCAGCCGCGTCGTATAATAGGGCTGAATGCTCATCGAGTTCAGTTCGGGCCGCTGGCCGACCCCTAAGAATTCCGCCAGATGCTGGGGCGTCCGCGCCCCCGTGCCTTTGCAGCGCACGTCGAAGGTCGCCTTCTCGAAGGGGCCCTTCATCGACACCACGATTTCGCCCCCACGCGGCAAGGCCGTCATGCCCAGCGCCACCATGTTGAGCAGAAGTTTCACCCGGTCTTTGCCGACGTGGCCCGGCTCGCAGGTCCACACGAGTTTGTGTTTGACGTTGCCCACGAACCCCCGGCTGATCTGCTCCGCCGTCGTCAGGTCGATCAGCGAGCCGATCGAGCCCGAAGCCCCGAAGGCAAAGCGAGCGAACTGCAACCGCGCCGAAGCTTGCTCGGTGACATTGCGGATGACGTCGAGTGCGTAGGCTTTTGCGTCCGCGTCTTCTTCTTCGGTGAGAATTTCCAGGCCATTGTAAATGGCGCCCACGGGATTGATGACATCGTGGCAGATCTTGCTCGAGATGAGTGCGGCGAGTTCCAGATCGGTCGGCTGCGTGAATTGGGTCATCTCGGTCGCTTCCTTCGCGTCAGGGGTCGGCACGAACCTCGGTGCGGCGGCGGCCTACGCGCGACTGACTGGCCGCGACCCGCCCCGGTCGCTTGCCCACGATGCCTTCGGTCTGATACACGCGTTCGCAGCCGACTGCCAAGAGTCCGTCCAGACACACTCGACCAACTTATTGTCAAGGATTGGTGAATCTCTTTTTTGGTGAGTCCGTGGCACCCCACGCGGCCGGTCTGCCGCGTCCCGATTGGCCCCAACCTTCGCGAATCATCCATGCCCTTCGATCCGCACGCTTTCGACCTCGCTGCCCTGGCCGATGCTCTGCTCGCCAGCGTTCTGGAGGCCGGTCGCATCGAGATGCGCCATTACGCAACCGATTTCGCGATCGAAACCAAAGCCGACCAGTCGCCCGTGACCATCGCCGACCGGGAGGCCGAGGCTGTGCTGGTGGCCGCGATCGCTCGGGCCGCTCCCGGCGTGCCGATCGTGGCCGAGGAAGCGGCGGCCGCCGGCCACGTGCCGGAAGCACGCGATGCCTTCTTCCTCGTCGATCCGCTCGACGGCACGCGCGAGTTCATCAACCGCAATGGCGAGTTTACAGTGAATGTGGCGCTGGTGGTGGCGAGTGTGCCGGTGTTCGGCGTCGTTTATGCGCCGGCTTTGGGCGACCTCTACGTCACGCTCGGCGCTGGCCGCAGCGCGACGGCATCGGTGCAGCCGACCACCTCGATTGTTCGCCTCTCGGAGTTGGACTTGGCCGATATCCGCACGCGCGCGCCCGATCCGCAGCGCCTCACGGCGGTGGCCAGCCGCTCGCACATGTCGGCCGAAGGCGAAGCCTGGATGGCGCGCTGGCCGATCACCGCCCGCCGCGATGCCGGCTCATCGTTGAAGTTCTGCCTCATCGCCAAAGGCGACGCCGACATCTATCCGCGCCTCGGCCCAACCATGGAATGGGACACGGCGGCCGGCGACGCCGTTCTGCGCGCCGCCGGCGGCATGGTCACGACAATCGATGGCGCGCCGTTGCGATACGGGAAGTACGCCGCCGCCTATCGCAACCCGTACTTTTTCGCCTGGGGGACGCCGGGGGCGTTGGCGGGGCCTGGAGGTCGGGGATAGGGGGCAACAGGCGTCAACCGTATTGCGCCGGAGGCTGGATGAAGTCGGGCCTCGTGACGCGTGCGTTTTGTGGTCGGTGCAATACGCTTCGCACTTGCACCCTACGGGCTGTGCCTTCGTGGTGATGTGTGTCGTGCGCAAAAGTCGACCAATCCGCGCGCGCCCCACCCCTCGGCCATACTTTCGTAATACTTTTCATCAACACTTCGCTAACCAAGCCGATGTCGGGTAGCCCGGTGGTGTTCCCGTACGACGCCATTCCAGGACCTCGGTGCTCGGCGCACTCTGTTTACAGCGACAGGTCGAGGTATGCGCATCCCGACTCCCCCATTGGCGATGACGGTCCTGGTTCTCCTTGCGGTTTCGCCTCTCGGCGCTCCGGCCCCGGCTCGAGCACAGTCGCAGGAGCGGCCGTACTGGGAGAACTCGGCGCCACGCGCTGGAACACGCGTCGACCGTGAGCCGTTGGACGAGCTGCCGCCGCCGCGCGCATCTGCGCCGGGCTATGGCACCTCGGCACCCGGCTATGGCACTGCGTCACCGGGTTACGGCACCGCGTCGCCGAATTATGGCGCGCAAGACCCGCGCGATCGCGCCGGCAATGATTACTACCGCCCGCCGCGGCCCCTCGAGCGCGATGCCTCGTCCTATCGCGAGCCGCCACCCTCGCCGGCCTACCGCGATAACCTCCCTGCTCCCGGATACGGCGAGCGCTATTCACCGCCACCCCGCGACCTGGCCTACGGCAATCCCGGGACGCGCCAGTACGATGACGCCGATGACGAACGGCCGCGCGACGGCACATTCTCCATGCGCGAGATCAACCGCGCGGGCCACGGGTTCTTCGGGTCCGTCAGCCAAGGCCTGGGTAGCGTCATCGAGTTCGCTTTCAAGAGCCAGGGCCGCCCGAACGGCTATATCCTCGGCGAAGACTTGGGTGGCGCCTTCGTCGCAGGCCTGCGCTACGGCGAAGGCACCCTGCACACGCGCGACGCCGGCCGGCACAAAGTGTATTGGCAAGGCCCCTCGATCGGCTATGACGCGGGCGCAGAAGGCTCCAAGGTCATGGTCCTCGTCTACAATTTGAGGGACCCATCTGAGATCTACGAGCGTTTCGGTGGTATTGCGGGATCGGCATACGTGGTCGGCGGCGTCGGGGTGACGTTCCAAAAGCACAACCATGTCGTTCTTGCACCCATCCGATCGGGAATCGGGCTTCGTCTCGGCGCCAATATCGGATATTTGAAGTACACGCGACGTCCGACCTGGAACCCGTTCTGACCGAGGCGAACCGATCCGCCGCGCCGTGCTCACCGCCTTGAAACGGCGATTAGCTTGTCAGCGAGGTCGAGAATCGGGTGTGTCGCTCGGAGAAGGACCCGTGCCCATTCGGGCGACGGTCCGGAGATGGGCACGTGATATCGATCCAGTCGGCAATGCTGGTGGCACTCGGCTTTTTGGCCGCGAGTCTGCTTGTCCTGGTCGTGGCGCCCGTCTTCTGGGCGCGCGCCGTTCGCCTCACGACGCAACGTATCAAGAACACGATGCCCCTGTCGGAGATAGAAATCCGCGCCGACAAGGACCGAGTACGCGCCGAGTTCGCCGTCAAAGTGCACCACCTCGAGCGCCAGATCGAAAAGGTCCGCATGGCGGCCGCCCGCCAGATGATCGAACTGAACCGGCGTGATGCCCGCATCAACACACTCGACGCGCAGTTGGCAAATCTGGGGGCCGCCCACGAGGAGGGCCAGAATGCCCGCCGCGTGCTCGAGCAGACGATCGCCGAACGGCTGCCGCGCGTGGAAGCGCGACTAGACGAGGCCAAAGCCCTGATCCAGCAGCGCGATCGCGAGATCGGCGAGTTGACCCGCACCACGGGAGCACAGAGCCGGGCGCTGGCCGAAGCCGCCGCCATCAACGCTCAGCAGAAAAGCGAAAACGAGCGCGCGAACACCGCCCTGTCGACCCGTGGCGCCCGCCAACGCGATCGGCTCACGGATCCGAGGTTCGACGAGGATGTGGCCTTGCGCGGAGAGCTCGAAGCGCTACGCGCCAAGACTCGCGATCAAGCTCAGCTCATCACGCGCTTGCAGAGCCTGGTGGCGCGCGCCGGCTTTGCCGCAGCGGGGAGACCTGCCAAAAGCGTTGATCCGGCGGTCGAGGCGGGCAATGACGCGACATCGGATCGTTTGAATGCGCTGCAAACTGCCAACGATCAGTTGGTCGAAACCGTGCACAAGCTGCGCAGCGAACTGGCCTTGGCGAGCGAGAAGGCGGCGCGACAGGCCGAGCATTTCACCAGCGAGTTGAAACGGCTGGGCGCGGGCTCGCTCCCCGCATCCGGACAACCGCGTCGCCCCGACGCGTCACGTTTGACGCTCGCCGAGCGCGTCGCACAGGCCCGCATGACCGCGGCAACGGGATCGTTGGAAGCGCCGAGCGAAAATTCCAGCCGACCTTCGGCCACTGCCCCTGTTGCCACCCCGCACGGCAACGCGGTGCACGCGTCCGCCCCGGTGTCGCCCGCGCCGGTCGCGACACCCTTGGCACCCGAAAGCGATGCGGGGTCCTCCGTCGTCGAGCCGCTAGCTCGGCCCAAACAAGACGCATCGGCCGCGCCTGCGAGCCGGCCGCGCTTGGCCGACCGGATTTCCGGCATTGGCCGCTCGTCCTGACAATCAATTTTGCGATCCGCCGTGGTCTCGCCGCGATTGGGATGGAGCATGCGCCGAGTTCGTAGCGAGTACACCGGCATGCCCAGTATCGAGACCATCACCACCTCACACATCGTCTTTCCCTCGCGGGTCACAGTACGCGACCGGTGGGCGGCACCCGAACCAGAGCAGGGTTCAACTGAGCCGCCCGCCATCGCAACCGCGATCTCGGCGGTGAAGGCCTCGTCGCCGGAACCCGAGCAGCCCTACCGGGTGAGCGAGGCAACCGCGTTCGCCTCCTTGTTCAAAACCGAGCCAACGGCGCCACCGGCCGCGAAGGTGGACGCAGACGCCATCGAAGACGAGATCGCGAAAATTCTCGCGATGCTGGAAGACGACAGCCTTCCCCCGATGACCGAGACTGTCTCGGATCGCGCGGTGACGGCCTCCTTCCCGGCGGCGGCTGCCTCCTCACCAGACGACCCACAAGGCGCGGTGGACGCCGCCGTTGCGTCAACCATTGATCCTGCGCCAGACGTCGAGACTGTCGAGGAGGCCCACGCCGAGACCAGAGCGCCCGTCTCGGCGCCCGCGATAGCTTTTGGTCCCAGCGCGCCGGAAGGCATCACGGTCGCATCAGCTGCGCGCCTCGCCAGCCTCATCGCAGATCATAAGAGTCTGATCGACGAGTTTTCCGCAGCACCGGCACGCACGGACGACGACGATCCGACACCCGTCATCGAGGAGCAGCCGGTCGATGTTGCAGCCGTCGAGATCGACGCCAGCGCAGCGGCAACTCCCGAGCCCGACGCCCCGTCCACCGATGTGAGCGAACCCATGGCCCCCATCGTCGATCGGCCGCTGCCCTCGTGGAGTTCAGCGGCCCAGGCTTCGGCCCACTCCCGCCACAACCCGGCCGTCGAAAGTCTCGTCCACGCCATCCGCGTGGCTCAATCGATCATGCCGCCGGTTCCCCAGCCCGCGCCGGAACCATTGCGGGCCGTCCCCGAGGCCAGACGCCACAGAGAAGACGCTTCGGGCGCAATGGAGGAGCTCACGTACCATGCTGCGCTGGAGGCAGATGGCACGCGACCCAATCCTGTTCCCGGCTTCCTCGGCGGCGTGGCGCTTTCCGGGGTCGTGGGCGCCGCTCTATGGGCCATTCTGTGAAGGCCACCGCGTCAGCACGCGCCAGCCGTTAAGTGTTTCTTCATTAAGTTTCGTCGCAGCGGCGGCCTGCGCGTTACACTGGATCGATCGTACTCGTATCGGAGCGCCGACTGTCATGTTCCTGAAGCGTACCCTTCTCGCCGCCGTAGCTCTCGTCCTTCCGTCTGCCGCACTGGCGGAGGCAACGACCACGCGCATCGAAACCCATGCCTACTTCGGCGCTACCGTCACCCTGGAGCAGGGCGTGCGCGTGTTCCGCCCGCTGCCCCCGCACAGCAAAATCATCATCAATCCCGGCGGACTTACGCCGATCCATCTGGGCGTCGAGGAAAGCCGTTCGACGAGCCACAATCACTACTACGACAACCGCGCGGGCAGCAGCCATCCCGGCGCTGGCTCACATCCCGGCGTTTACGGGGGCTATCCAGCACCCGTGCATGGCCACGGACCCCATTACGGTGTTCGCCGATACGCGCCCAAGCACGACGGTGGCAAGTAACACGGCGCAGCGACTGTCCTGTGCCGGACGGGCCAATGCGAACGTCGACCTTCTCCCTTTCGTGTATCTGCGTTGCGCGCAATCCAACCCTCCACGGGCTCCCGAGTTCGGCGGAGGGCTGGACTCGGGCAAACCCTGCCGGGACGACAAATAGGAGAACGACCACCATCGCCGGAATTGACTGCTTTGGACGCCGTGCGCGCAGACCCGCGATAGGGCTTGATGCAAAACGTCGCAGGCGAAATACTCCTTCGTGTCCGTAACGGCCGTAGCGCAGCCGGCGGCGGGCATAAAAACGAGGGAGGAAAGGCATGCGGCAGTCAGGCATCGTCAAGTTCTTCAATCAGTCTAAGGGGTTCGGGTTCATCACGCCCGACGACGGCGGCAAGGATGTGTTCGTCCACATCTCCGCTGTCGAACGCTCGCAGGTCGGCGTCCTGGACGAGGGCATGCGCATCTCATTCGAAACAGAGCCCGACAAACACGGCAAAGGACCCAAGGCGATCAATCTCCAGCCGGAGAACTGAGCTGCGAACCATCGTGACGAGGTTGCGGTAGCGTGCCTTCCCGGTGACACGAACGCTGGAATTGGCGTCCTGTTCGACACCCGGTTCAGCAAATCGTTTACCTGATGCGGTACTCTCGCTGGGTGACGGCGCGGATCGATTCCGCGCCGGGGGCGACGTGAACAGGCAGGTGGTCGCATGAAACGTTCATTTTTTCTCGGACTGATCGTGGCCTCGGCGGTCGTGGGTTTCGCAGGTGCCGGCAGTGCAAGCGCTGCCGACCGCGCTGAAAAATCCGTGCGGGCCTCCTCGTCGGTGGGTGCCCATCAGGCAACCGGCTATCGCAAGAAGGCGCGGCCTCAGGTGCGCAGCTATGTCGCTCGTCGCGGGGGCTACTCCTATTATGCGACCGACAGCATCAACACCTACGGCGATGCGCGCTCACTCTACGGCAGCACCGGTTACTTCCGCGATTTCAACCGTGATCGGCAATCGATGTCGGGGCCGTTCGATCACGGCTTCTTCTTCGACTCGGGCACGCACCCGCGCGGCGGCGACTCGCCCTACATGCACTGAGCCTGCTCAGCGCAGCATGATCGCCGAGATCTGGCGGCCGTAGTCGCCCTCGCTGCGATGCGTGGTGCGGCGATAGCTGAAGTGGCGCACTTCGTCGCTGTAGGTGCAGGCGGTGCAGTTCTCGATGGTGTCCAGGCCGCACGCCTCGAGCCGCGCCAGCACGTAACCCGGTAGATCGAACATGGGGCGCGGTGCGCCGTCGGGCGTGTGAAAAAATTGCGCGTTGGCACGATCGGCCTCGAGGAAGCGGGCTTGGAACTCCGGGCCGACTTCGTAGGTATCCGCTCCCAAGCATGGCCCCAGTGCGGCCCGAATGCGTTCGCGCTTGGCGCCGAGCCGTTCCATCGTGGCGATGGTCGATTCCAGAATGCCGCCCAGTGCACCCTTCCACCCTGCATGCGCAGCCGCCACGACTTTCGCATCGGGATCGGCGAACAGCACAGGCGCGCAATCGGCGGCCAAGGCACCGACGGCAATGCCCGGCACGTTGGTTGCCAGACCGTCGGCGCGCGGCATCGTTTCGAACGTCCAAGGCTCGGTGACGATCTGCGCGTCGGCGCTGTGGATTTGGTAGCAGGTGACGAGCCGTGCGCCGTCCGTGCCGAGATGGCGCGCCACGCGCTGGCGGTTCTCGGCCACGCGCGCTGGATCATCCCGCGAGCCCGCGCCGCAGTTGAGGCCGGCGTAGATGCCCTCCGACACGCCGCCTTCGCGCGTGAAGAACCCGTGCGAAACGCCGGGCATCTCGGCGAGGCAATCGGCAGTCAATGGAGTGAGCATCGGTCGATCCTGGCGGGCGCTGCCAAAGGGGCGCGGCGCGAATAGTGGTGCGTCGAGCCCTGTGCATATTTCGCGATGGGGCCAAAGTCTATGCCGGAAAGCCCGGCACTGACGGCAGGTGGGCGGAGCGAAAAGCAATAGCCTGAAAGCGCGTGCCCATGCCGCTGGGCGACAGCAGGCGCGCCACGTCGGCCTCGAGGGCTGCGGCTCGGTGAGGGTTGGCAGCCATCAAGCGAGAGGCGCGCTCGAGTGCGCCGAGGTTGCCCAGGAACTCCGCTTGCGGGATGGGGCCGCCGACCTGCACACCCGCAATGCGTGTCGCCGCGCGCGTCACGTCCGCGAAATCGACGTGCATGGTGACATCCGCTTCCCCCGGCGACGTCAGCGGGTGCTCGTATCGGTGACGGCGCACGGCTTGCAACGTGTCGCCCAAACCGGGCTGCGAGTGGCCGTAGTCGATCATCAGCGCGGCAAAGGTCGATCGGAGGGTGAGCGCTTGCCGCAGACTATCGTAGGCACCCCATTCCGCGATGTCGCCGTCCTGGGCCGACCCGTGCAGTGCATCGAGCTCCGGCATGGAGACCGGTGGAGCCGTGTCATCCAAGGCCAGCTCGCCGGCGGTGTCGAGACCGATGCGGCGCAGAACCCATCCATCGCCCAGCCGAAGAAACTGGTCGCGGGGCTGGCAGTCGAGCAGCTCGTTGGCGACGAGGAGGGCGGGCGTGGCGGCGTCTCGGCCGAGGCCCTCCAACGACGCGTGCCATTCGATGGGCACGATCACGTCCGCGAGCGTCGTGCGCTGGACAGCCGTCAACGCTTCACTGCTGTCGACGAGGATGACGCGCAGCGCGGCATGGAACCCCGGCACGCCGCGCGTGACGCGCAGGGCATCGCGCATCAGTGTGCCTCGACCGGGACCAATCTCGATGAGGTCGACAGCTGTGGGTGAACCCATCTGCTGCCACACGACGGCACACCACAAGCCGATCAGCTCGCCGAAGATTTGGCTGATCTCGGGCGCGGTGACAAAGTCTCCGGCGCGGCCGATGGCGGGTTTGGCGCGATAGACCCCGTGCTGGGGATGGTAGAGACAGGCGTCCATGTACGCCCGCACATCCAGCGGACCCTCGCGGCGGATACGCGTTTTCAGCGCGCGGGCCAGCGGCGTATCGCGCCGAAACTGCGGGTCGGGGGTCACGCGACCGCAGCCTTGCGGGCGTGGCGCACCAGGAGCAGCCCGACGATGAGCATGGGGATCGAGTAGATCATCCCCGTCGTCACGGGCAGCGCGCCGAACACCTGATATTCGTCGTGCTTGAACACCTCGCAAATCATGCGGAAAGCGCCGTAGCCCGCGAGAAACGCGCCCCCGACCATACCGGGCCGCGCCAGCGCGCCGCGATGATGCGTCAGCCAGCGCAGCACCAAAAACAGCACCAGCCCCTCGAGCAGGGCCTCGTAAAGCTGGCTCGGGTGGCGCGGATTTGGCCCCCATCCCGGAAACACCATACCCCAGGGCACGCTGGTTTCCGCGCCCACCACCTCGACGTTGATGAAGTTCGCGATGCGCCCGAAGAACAGCCCGAAAGGGGTGGCAGTCGCCACGAGGTCCGTCACCGTGAACGGCTGGAAGGCGCGCTTGCTGGCGAACAGCCACATCGCCACGATCGTGCCGAGCACGCCGCCGTGGAATGCCATGCCGCCCTTGTGGACCATCAGGATCTGTACGGGATCGGACAGATACTGGCGGGGTTCGTACAGCAATACGTGGCCCAGCCGGCCGCCGACCACGACACCCAAGGCCACCCAAACGAAGAGATCGTCGACGACTTCGGGCGCGAACGGGGGCTTGCCGGGTAACCACAGGCGCCGATCAGCAAGCAGGCGTTTGATGTAAGTCCAACCGAGCAGCAGGCCCGCGACGTAGGCCAGCCCATACCATTTGATCGACAGCGACCCGAGGCTGATCGCTACGGGATCGATCGCCGGATAGGGGATCGCGAAAAAGGTCATCGGGTGCGCCTGCGTTGGCCTGGGACCCTGTCACCTGCGCGAACGGGCTGGCCCCTGTCAAGGAAACGGGTGCAATCGGGGCCGTTGCTCTTGTCGCGTTGCATCCGGCTGCCCATTGTATAAGCGAACAGCACCTGCTGTGAGCTGCGTCTGGCGAGGGCCCGAACCCATGACACAATCGAACAACAAAATTCTGGATGAATTCGCCCGGCTGATGACCGATGCGGCCGGCATGGCTCAAGGCGCGCGGCGCGAGATCGAAACGCTGATGCGCTCCCAGGGCGAACGCATCTTGTCCGAGATGGATGTGGTGAAGCGCGAGGAGTTCGAGGTCGTCAAGGCCATGGCCGCCAAAGCCCGCGAGGAAAACGACGCGCTCAGCGAGCGCATTGCCCGGCTCGAAGCTCAATTGGGTGCAGCCAAACCCGGCTCGTAACTCGCGAACAACGGGGGGTCGAGCCACCCTACGGTTTTCACGTCTCGAAACAATAAAGGCCGCTCGGGAGCGGCCTTTATGGACTCACGGGAAATCAATCCGACGCCGTCACTTCAGCGGGTCTTGGGGCGCGTCTTGGCCACGGCCAATCCGATAGGTGAGCAACAGGCGCGCGCTCAGCACGGATGGCGAGGCGCGGTCGACATACGAAACGCCCGCGATCGTGCCCGACGACACGACCTCCTCATCGAACACCGAATACCGCGCTTCTCCACGCAGCGTCAGACGCTCAGCCAGCATGGCTTCGAGGCCCACTCCGATGAAGTAACCCGAATGCGAGATCGAGGTGCGCGACGGGGGGCCACCGACGATATCGTAATAGCCGCGGTTTTCGAAATCGGCCTGCGTGTAGCCGCCGGCGATGTAGAGCAAGGCCGAAGGGTTGACGAGATAACCCGCGCGAAGTCCGACGGCCCATGCCGTTTCCAGCGCCACGGACTGCTCGGTCGCCAAAGTCGACTCGTTGTAGCGTAGTTTGAGGCTCGCCCAGTCGAAGTCGGCGAAGGCCCCGATCACGTAGCGATCATGGAGTTGGCGATCGATGCCGACGATGACGGTGCCGAAGCCGCCGTGCATGCCCTCGGCATCCATAGTCCGCCAAAATCCGTTGGATTCGGTGTAGGAGTTTTCGATCGTGCCGTGGCCATACCCCAAGCCGGCACCCAGATAAAAGCCCGACCACGTCGGTGCTGAACCATACACCGCTGGTGCGTCCTTCAGGGAGCCACGCCGCGCCATACCGTCGGCCATTGCGCTGTCACCGGCGACAGCGCCCAAAGCCAAGCCGAGTGCCCAAACCACGAAACGCTTCATGTCGATCTTCCCCCATAGAGCCCGCAGTTGCAGTGATGCGCTCTTTCCTGCACGGCCCGAATCATGTGCGGATTTGTCTGCTTTGTGTTTGATTCGGCTGCGACTGTCCATTCTTCGACCGAGCAAGAGATTGATATTTTTACCAAACTCTTTGTTCGCCGACCTCTCGGTGCGGCCTGCAGAGCTCTCGCGTTTCTTGCTCCCACAGGACTAACTGATTCGAATAATGGGATATTTTCGAACGGTAAACTCGGACGTGGCGGTGTTTCGCGCGCAACTCGAGACGTGTTTTTCGGCAACAAACCTGTGGAAAACACGTGAAAAACCCCTTGTTTCCAAAAAAGTCTTTTCAAGATTTCCGAATCAGTCGACCAGTCTTCGGGTGCATCGTGACGGTCATCGCGATGGCGTCTCCACGTGGTTTGTGAGGCTGATGATGGTTTCTCGTCGAGTGTTTCAACGGGCGCTCCGATGCGCGGGGGCGATTGCGTTCGCGTTGGGCGCCTCGACAGCCAGCGCACAATCCACGCCAGAAAAATCCGACAGCGACATCTCGTTCTCGACCAATGCGGCATTGGCGACGGATTATCGGTTTCGCGGCTTTACGCAGACACGCGAAGGTTTTGCCGTCCAAGGCGGCGTGGAGATGACGCATCGCTGGCTGTATGCCGGCGCATGGGCGTCGAACGTCGATTTCGGCAAGGTCGTCGACCGAATGGGCCGCCTGCAACAGACGGCGGATTTCCAGGTCGATGTGTCGACGGGAATCAGGCCGAAAATCGGGAATTTCCAGTTCGACGTCGGTCTCAGTTATTATGCCTATCCTGGCGCCTACGGCGTGCCGGAAAACCTCGACTATTTCGAGTTCAAGAACGAGGTGAAATTCCCGCTGCCACACGATTTGAGCGCCACGTTGGGTGTGCGCTTCTCACCGGATTATTCCGGCCAGACCGGCCGGAACTGGGGCTTCGATACCAATCTGAAGCGGACATTCGGAGAATACGGCAGTCTCAAACCCGCGCTCAGCGCCGGGTTGTCCTACAACGCGGGAACAGAGAGCCGGGGCGGTATCGACTACTGGTTCTGGAATGCGGGTGGCTCGGTCATCGTTGCCGATTATTTCGAGCTCGACCTGCGCTATTGGGACACGATCGATGTCCCCTCGCACATCGATTGCACGAACCGGTGCGATGGCCGCTTGGTGGCGCGGATCGTGTTCGAGAATTGATCGTGCGACAGGGTCGGCATGGCCGCATTCGCGGTCACCGCGCCGGTTGCAGACCGCCGACGCGAAGTCTCGACGGGCGCGACCATTGCAACTCCCTATGGCGCGCTGGTTCACACGGAACGCCGATCCAGCGTGTGTCTTCGGACAGGGTTTCGCCTTTCATGACGACGGTCAACGGACCGACGCACGCACCGCGACCGACGACGGTGTCGTACAGCGCTACGGCCATATTGCAGACTGTCGCATCCGCACCGATCGACAAGCGGTCGGCTTTGAAGATGCGGTCTTCGAAAAGATGGTTCTGAATGGTGGCGCCCAGATTGAGCGCGGCGCGATCACCGATCTCCACCAAGTCGAACTCTGAAAACAGGGTTGTTTCGAGGAACGTGCCCCGGCCGATCTTGCAGCCCATCAACCTGAGGCAGGGCGCGATGAAGGGCGTCCCCATCATTGGGCTCATAGCTGGTGCTGCGACCACTTCATAGACTGCGTTGACCAATTCATTCAGCCACACGAATGGCGACCACAACGGTTTCATGGTGGGAACGCTGGGGCCACCGACCACTCGTTTGACCAGGGCGGCGCTGACGACAGCGAGGACCGCGAGCGCGACCGCCGCGAGGGGGATGGCCACGACGACGGTCTCGAGCGGCATCGCGCGGGCTGCCATAACCAGAAACGCTGCAAAGAGAATCATCAACCCCATCTGCAGGACGCCGGGCAGCACGATCCGCACCAGTTCTATGGCCCGGCGTGTGCGGCGTAGCTCGCGTGTCGGTGAATACGTTTGGCTGTCGGCAAAGCAGGACGCGGCCTGCGTGTGGGGCAATTGGAATGCGGGCGAGCCCAGCCAGCGCGTGCCGTCGAGAATGGGGGTGCCGGTGGCGGGAGAACACGAGGAGACGCCGAGCAGGGCATCGTCGCCGATGCGAGCTCCGATCGGGACCAGTGCGCTGTTGCCGATGAAGGTGCGATGGCCGATGTGGATGGGTGCCAGCTCCATGATGCCGCCATGGATCCGCTCGCCGCCGATCAGGCAGGCGTCCGCGAGGAAGCTGCCGGATCCGATTTGGACCAGATCCGGCGTGAACTGGGTCACCGTCGAAATTTCGGCATCACGCCCGATTCGCGCGCCGAGAAGACGCAGGAACGTCGGTAGATAGAGGGTCGCGTACATGGGCAGCAGAATGGTGCGCGTATTTCTGAGCAGGTACTGCAAAAACCAATGCCGTACGTAGGCGAGACTCTCCACGCGGTAGAGCCCGGGTTTGATGCGACCGATCAGAAGGCGCTTCGTCGCGATGACGCACAGCGCATACCAAATTTGAAACAGCGGCACGCTCGCGAACGCGGCTGCGATGCCCCATGCGGGTCCATACCAGTAGAGCGTCGCGCCGACCACAACCACGGACGGTGCCATGGACAGGATCAGGAAATATCCCATCGCGTAGATGCAGGCGAGATGCAGCACACCGAACAGGAAACGGCGCGTCCGGCTGCGAGGAATGCTGCGCGCGCCGATCGGGACGTCGACGCGCGCGGGTACGGCGGGTGAGCCTCGCAAGCCGCGGCCGCTGGCCAGTCGCGCGCCATCATCCAGTACCGTCAAATCGTCGAGCCGGGAGTTGTCGTACATGCGCGTGTCGAGGCCCAGGCACGCATGCATGCCGACAAAGCAATTTTTGCCGATGTCGACCGTACCGATGATCAACTGGCCACGTTCGACGCGATAGCCGAGCAGTTGAGTTTCCGCGCCGATACTCGAATTGTCGCCGATCCGGATGGTGTCGAAAGTCGTGCACAGGTGCGTCGACAGCGTGACGTTGCGACCGATCTGGGCGCCCATCGCCCGCATGTAGAGCACCATCAGAGGTGTTCCCGCGAAGATCTCGATCCAGCTCATCGAGACGATGCGCGAGACGAGCCACCACCGGAAATAATAAAAGCTCCACAGGGGATACTGCCCAGCCTTGAAGCGCCCGATGATCAGCCATTTGGCGGCGATACTGAAGAGCACCAGCGACGGCCAAAAGGCGAAGCTGACGACAATGGACGTGCCGATGGCCTCGTCGACAGTGACGCGACCGTCGATTGCGGCGACGATGATGAGGATGGCGTAGGCGAACGGCGCGGCCATGAGGCTGTAGAGCAGCGGCAACGCCAGGGCTTGCAGCGCGACCACCGTCCATCGTTCGAAAGGGTGGGCACCGTCCGTGGCAGCAGTCTGGCCGCTGTTTCGGGGTGACTTCGGTTTGCCGTCCTTGGGCGACGGTGTCGCTTGTCCGGCACCGGCAGCGCGCGGATGGACGGCCAGCGCGCGCACAGTGCGATGTTGATAGACATCGCGCACCGACATGGTGCACCCCGGCAACCGCTGGCGCAAAAGTCCCGACATGCGCGCCGCGGTCAGGGAATGCCCCAGGAGTTCGGTGAAAAAGTCGTCGGTCACGGACACCCGCTGGACGCCGAGGCTTTCCTGCCAAGTCTCGACGATGGCTTGCTCGAGGGCGTCGGCTGGCGGCTCGACCGCGCGGTGGGCGCCCAGCAGCGGCATTGTCGGCACCGGCAATTGTCGGCGATCCACCTTGCCGCTGGTCATGAGGGGTAACGTGTCCAGCACATCGAGAAATTTCGGGATCATGTATTCGGGCAACCGGCTGCGCATGAACGCGGCCAGCGCATTTCGATCGATGTCCTGGTTCGGCGCCGTCATCACGTAGGCGGCGAGTTCGTGCGCGCCAGCGCTCTCGACCCTGCTCACGGCTGCGGCTTGAATGCCGTCGTAGCCGGTCAGCAGCGTTTCGATCTCGGCGAGTTCGACCCTGAACCCTCTGATCTTGATCTGCGCATCACTGCGGCCGATGAATTCCAAAGCGCCACCCGGCGTCACCCGAACCAAGTCGCTCGTGCGGTAGACCCTCTCGGGCGCACCCTCCCGGCCCGGGGGCGTGTACGCAATGAAGCGCTCGCGCGTGAGTTCGGGCAGATTCAGATACCCAACGGCCACGCCCGAGCCGCCGATATGAAGCTCGCCCGCTTCGCCCACGCCGACGGGATGTCCCGCGTCATCCAGCACGTAAACCGTATATCCAGGAAGCGCCACGCCGATGGTGACGGGTTGGCCCGCGACACACTCCGCCCACGTGGCGACCACCGTCGTCTCAGTCGGACCATAGGTGTTGAGCATCCGTCGCCCCGGCCGCGCCCATCGGTCGACCAGTTGCGATGTGCAGCTCTCGCCACCCAGGATCAGAATGCGGACGCTGGGCAGATCGCGATCGATCATCGCCAGAAATGTCGGCACGGTGGAGAAGTAAGTCACGTTCTTTGCGGCGATGAAGTCGGCGGCCTCGGCCGGTGAGCGCGCTACGCTGTCTTCGGGCATGACCAGCGTTCCACCGATCGACAGCGCAGCCCAGATTTCCTCCACCGAAGCATCGAACGCGACCGAAAAACCGTGATAGATGCGGTCGGTCTCGGCGATCCGATACACCGTGCGAAGGGTGCCGATGAATGCCATCGCATTGCGATGGGCGATGACGACACCCTTCGGCCGACCGGTCGAGCCCGACGTATAGATGGCGTAGCAGGGTTGAGACGGCGACAGCCCGCGTGGCAAAAAAAGCGGCGTGCTCGGGCACTCCGCGGCAATCGAGGCGTGATCGCCATCGAGACAGAGCACGGGTCTGCCTGCCGAACGAATGACCGTGGCATCCAGGGTCGCATCGCTGATTGCGAGGACCGCATCGCAATCATCGAGAATGTCCTCGATGCGGTCGGCTGGAAAGCGCGGGTCGAGCGGCACATAGGCGGCGCCCGCTTTCAATATGCCCAGGATGGCCCCGATCGCGCGGCAGGATTTGGATACATACAGCCCGACGAAACGCCCCGGTCCGACCCCGCGTTTCTGCAGAAGGCGCGCGATTTGATTGGCATAGCCATCGAGCTCGGCATAGGTCAGCGCTTCAGCAGAGCACTCCACCGCGATGTGGTTGGGGCGGCGTGCGGCTTGGCGCTCGAAGGTGCTGTGCAGAAATCGGAAGGCAATCGCGGGATCGACGCGGGTGGCGGCATCGAGTGCTGACGTGGTGTTATTCGGCATGATTTCGATTCGCGATACACAAGAACTCGAGCTCCATCGGAAAGGTTGGTTCCTTTCCGATGCAGCACAACGAGGCTCAGGCCGATCGGTTGCCCACTGCCAGCGCGATATGGTGAACGACGGCATTTTGCGTCAGTCGTACTGTGGAGAACCGCATGCGTTCGTGCCCACCATTCCGGATCGGAGCTTCGATCAGCCTGGCTGTGTCGATCGCAAAGGCAATGCTCGAGAAATCGGCTGCAAATCCAGTGCCAAGAAGTTTCGAATAGGCTTCCTTGAGCGTCCAGAGTCGAAAGAATGCAGAGGGGCGCTGGGTTGCTGAAACCATGCGCAGGCCGCGGACTTCTCGGGGATGCAGATAACCCACCATTTCCAGCGGATTGACTGTGTCCGTCTCGGCTTCGAGGTCGATCCCGACGGAGCAATTCCACGCAGTCGCGATCGACGAGACCGTACCAGAATGAGAAATACTGAAATCCAGTCCCCGCGTGTCTGCGATTATGCCGAGCCGGCCGTTCGCGGAGCGGGTGAACCGTAACTGCTCACCCCTCTGCGGCAGTCTGACTCGGGTTGATGGCATTGAGTGCGGGCTCCCGGGCTGATTCAAGCTGTGGATGTCAACCGAGGCACGCGATTC
>JANOHP010000261.1:0-11370 GCA_031406575.1 Hyphomicrobiales bacterium | reverse complement strand
CGCTACCACGATGACCGAAACGACCAGCCGCAGAGCTGACGTCTGAACACAACGAGGGGAGGACATATGGCCAAAGTCGATTGGAAGGTGGAAGGCGCGGTGCGGACCGTGCTCATGAACCGGCCCGAAAAGCGCAATGCGCTCGACGGCGACATGATGGAAGAGCTGAAAGCAGCCTTCACCGTACCGCCTAAGCCCGAGGAACGTGTGGCCGTCCTTCGGGGAGCAGGTTCCGTGTTCTGTGCCGGCCTCGACATGGCCTGGCGGGCACGTCATGCACAGGGCGAGTCCGGCATCGAGCACATGCTGCACGCGGTGGAAACCTTTCCGCTGCCCGTTGTCGCGATCGTGCACGGAGATGCGATTGCGGGCGGCAACGAGCTGGCCTTGCACTGCGACCTGATCGTCGCCGCCAAAACAGCGCAGTTCGGCATGTCGCTGGCGCAAGTCGGCCTCGCCCCGAGCTGGTTTCTGGCGAAAAAGCTGCTGGAAGCCTGCGGCCCGGCGATGACGCGCCAAATTCTCCTGCTCGGCGATCCTCTGCCAGCGACCCGCTTCCACGACCTGGGTCTAATCTCGCATTTGGCAGAGCCCGCCGAGATCGAGACGGTTGCGGCCAAAGTCATTCAGCGTCTGGCGGAAAACGCGCCGCTGTCGCTCATTGCCATGAAGGCCCTCATCAACCGGGAAATGGCGTTCCGCGATGGGATCGCGCATGGGGACATCGACGAGATCGTCGACCGGGCCCGCACATCGCAGGATGCGCAGGAGGGGATGAAGGCGCGCCTCGAGAAACGCCGTCCGGCGTTCAAGGGAAAATGACCATGTCAGGCGCCGAGAAACGACTGACTTTGGCGCTCATCGCGAGAATTCCAGCTGAGGGGGTTGCAGGCTTCCAAGCCTATGAGGAGCGCGTACTGCCCCTTCTCGGCTCTCATGGTGGCACGCTGGAACGGCGCCTGCGCACGGTCGATGGCCGTGTCGAACTGCATATCGTTTCATTCCCGAGCGAAGCTGCCTTGGCCTCGTTTCGAGCCGATCCCGAACGCACGCGTACAGCGCCATTGCTCGAGGCCTCGGGTGCTCGCACAGAATTGCTGATGCTCGAAGACGTGACGTGATCGAAGGATCGACTGACATGGCCATCCGCATGACGAAGCCCTTCACACCACTCGGTCCCGAGACCATCAAGAAACTCACCGGCCAACTCGGCGTCTTTCAGCTCGCCGACGCCGAGGGCCGCGTCGTCTACATTGGCTTTGCAGGGGGACGCTCGCTGTTCGGCCTGCGCAGCGAGGTGGCCAAGGCGGTGGATGACGTGGCAGGCGTCAGCGGGTTTCGCGTCGAGGTCAATCAGCAGTACACCACTCGCTACCAGGAACTGCTGATGCTTCACGTCCACGATCATGGCGACGTGCCGGCGGGCAACCAGGGCAAGCCGCTGCCGCGATTGGGACGATTGAGCCCGCTTTGACGGCAACCAGGAGACTTCAAATGTCGGCTCAATTGCTCTTTCCAGCGACACTCGCGGGAAGTTTGCCAAAACCGTCGTGGCTCGCCGAGCCCGAGAAGTTGTGGGCGTCGTGGCGTCTCACCGGTGACGAGCTCGAGGCGGGCAAGCGGGATGCGGCGCTGCTCTGGTTGAAAACCCAGGAGGATGCGGGGCTCGATATCCTGACCGACGGCGAGCAGTTCCGCGTGCACTTCGTGCATGGGTTCCTCGAGCGTATCGATGGCATCGACTGGCAATTGAAGACGCCCATGGGCATCCGCAACAACCGCTATACGGTCGAGGTGCCCACGGTCACGGGAACGCTGAAGCGGCAAGGACGGGTGCACAGCGACGAAGTGCGCTTCACGCGCGCGCACACCACGCGCGGTCTCAAGGTGACGTTGCCGGGGCCGATGACGATCAGCGATACGATCGCCGATGCCCATTATGGCAGCCGGTCTGCTTTGGCGATGGCGTTCGCCGAAATCCTGAACGACGAAGCGCGCGAGTTGGCCGCCCTTGGCGTCGACGTGGTGCAGTTCGACGAGCCCGCGTTCAACGTCTTCATGAACGAGGTGAAGGACTGGGGTATTCCCGCCCTCGAACGTGCGGCGCAGGGCCTCACCTGCCAGACGGCCGTGCATATTTGTTACGGCTACGGCATCGAGGCGAACGTGCGCTGGAAGGGCACGCTCGGCAGCGAATGGCGGCAATACGAGGAGATATTCCCAGCCCTCAATCGCAGCCGCATCGATCAAGTTTCGCTCGAAGCGCAGGGCTCGAAAGTGCCGCTGTCGCTGATCCGTCTGTTGTCCGACAAACAAATCCTCGTAGGTGCGATCGACGTGGCGACCGCTGTGGTCGAAACGCCGGAGCAGGTGGCAGCCATTCTGGCGGAAGCGACACAGTACGCCGATAGCGAACGTATCCAGGCTTGCACCAACTGTGGTCTGGCGCCGCTGCCGCGCGCCGTCGCGGCCGCCAAGCTCGACGCCCTGGGTGCCGGCGCGCGGCTGATGCGCCAGCGACATGGCAAGACAACCGGTTGATCAACGATCTCCTCTCGCGAAAGCCCATCCCATGAACCTCGAACCCTCCGAAGAACAAAAGGCTATCGTCGCCCAGGTGCGTCGCTTAGTGCGCGAGGAAATCGTGCCTCTCGAAGACAACCTCGACCCCGATGCAAGTGAACTCCCGGCGGAGGATCACGCGCGTCTCGTCGCCAAAGTCAAAGCGATGGGTCTCTACGGGCTCGATATCCCGGCCGAGTACGGCGGCCCCGGCATCGATATGACGACGCGTGTGCTGCTGGCGATCGAGATGGGCCAGCATCGCGCCGGCATCTACATGCCCTGCTACGGCGTGTTCGGGGCTGCGGGACTGGCGCAACTCTACGAAGCGACCGAGGAACAGAAAGAGAAGTATCTGCGCCCGATGCTACGCGGTGAGAAGCGTGGCTTCTTCGGTTTGACGGAGCCGTCGGGGGGATCTGATCCAGCGCGCGCCATTCGCACGCGCGCCGTGCGCGATGGCGATGACTGGGTGATCAACGGCTCGAAAGTGTTCATCTCGGGCGCGGACAAAGCCGACTTCGGATTGCTGTTTGCGCGCACGGACCCGGAAAAGGGACGCGGCGGCGTGACGTGCTTCATTGTCGAGACTTCGACACCGGGCTTTCACGTGCGCCGTGTCGTGCACACCTTGCGCTCCTCGCACTACGCAACCGAGCTGTCGTTCGACGATTTGCGCGTGCCCAATGCCAACATTCTGGGCGAGGTCAACAAAGGGTTTGCCATCGCCAACGAGCGCCTCTCGCGCCAGCGCATACCCTATGCCGCGCAGTGTATCGCACCAGCCGTCAAGGCGCATGAAATGGCAATCGAGTATGCCAAGCAGCGCGAAACGTTCGGCGCCCCGCTCGCCTCCCGACAGGCCATCCAATGGATGCTCGTCGACAACGAAATCGATATCCGTCAAGCAACATTGATGACGCTCGCTGCAGCCGCCAAAGCCGACCGTGGCGAGCCGTTCCGCATGGAAGCTGGACTTGCCAAGCTGGTCGCCAGCGAGGGGGCTGGCCGCGTCGTCGACCGTTCGATGCAGATCTTCGGCGGCTACGGCATGACCAAAGACTTTCCGTTCGAGCGGTGGTACCGAGAGCTGCGCATCCGCAGGGTCGGTGAAGGCCCCAACGAAGTGCAGCGCCATGTCGTGGCGCGAGATCTGCTGGGCGCTGGACTGAAATGACCGCAGCGTTGGGTGGGCTTCGGGGAGATTACGGAAAAAATAATCCGTAGAGCCCCTACGTCACCGAAACCTGTTTAGCGAAAGCGCGTTGATCGCAGCTATGGAGAAACGCGTGCAAGGTGGTGCTTCGACCAATCGCTCGAGTGGTAGCAGTGCGATGCGTGCGGCCGTGACGGGAACGTGGGTCACCGTCCTGTTCGCGGTGCTCGCGTTCCTCGTCATTTACCCGATCGTGATGCTCTTTTTGGGGGCGTTGACGGAAACCAACCCGGTCATCGACGGGTTCGGAAATTTTCGGCCCTCGCTGTCGCAATTCTCCACCGTCCTGGCCAATCCCAACGTTCACGCCGCACTCGTCAACACGATGTTGATCTGTGCTGGCGGAACGATCGTCGCGGTTGTCATCGGGTTGACGTTCTCGTGGATCGTGGTGCGCACGAATACACCGTTCAAGGGCTTCATTGGCGCAGCCAGCATGATCCCCCTGTTCGTGCCGCCGTTGGTCGCGGGCGTCGCGTGGTCGGTGCTCGGATCGCCCAAGACGGGGCTCATCAACACCGTCTTCAAATCGGTGGGGCTCGATTGGCAGATCAACGTCTATTCGATGGCCGGCATTATTTTCGTGTTCGGCATCTATTATGCGCCCTACGTTTACATGTTCACGTCTTCGGCGTTGCGGAACATGGATCCGAGCCTCGAGGAAGCCGCCGAAGTGTCTGGCGCCAGCGCGGTCAAAACGCTGTTCACGGTAACGTTCCCCTTGATCATGCCGGCAATCGTGTCGGGAATGCTGCTGACGTTCGTGGTGATGCTGGGAATTTACGGAATCCCCGCAGCCCTGGGCGCGCCCGCCAACATCGCGGTGCTCACGACCTATATCTTCAAGCTCACGGCCTGGACACCGCCGCTTTACAATACGGCGGCGGCCGTTTCGATCCTGCTTATGATCGTCACCGGTATCTTGGTGTGGTTGCAGAACAAAACCATTTCGGGCCGGAGCTACACGACGGTCGCTGGCAAAGCCTTCCGGCCGCGCAGCTTGAACCTGGGCCCCTGGCGTTGGCTGACGCTGGCTCTCGCGGTGATCTATCTGTTCGTCGTCGTGGTGCTACCGACCCTGGCGTTGATCATCGCGGCGTTCCGCAAATTCATGTTCATTCGTGATATCCCCGCTCTATTCGATATGCGGGCCTACAGCCTGATGCATTTCGAGAGCATCTTCGACAATCCGCTGACGCTGCGCTCGATTTGGAACACGATGAAGGTCGGCGTCATCACGGCGGTGCTGGGCGGCGTCTTGGCCTTTTCGCTCGGCTACACGATCCATCGTACGCAGGTCACGGGACGTCGCGCCCTCGACGTGCTGTCGACGATCCCCGTTGCCATCCCGGGACTGGTCGTCGGCGTCGCTTACCTGTGGGCATGGATCGGATTGCCGGGTGGGCTCTACGGCACGATCTGGATCCTGGCGCTGGCGTTCGTTGCGCGCTTCATGCCCGACACCGTTAAAGTGCTCTCGACATCGTTCCTGCAAATTCATCGCGAGCTGGAAGAAGCCGCATGGATTTGCGGCAATGGCGTGCTCGGGACCATTCGCACGATCGTGCTGCCCCTGGCGCGACCGGGCGTGCTTGCGGCAATGACGCTGCTGTTCGTTCTGGCCATTCGGGAACTGGGATCGTCGCTGTTTCTCTATACGAGCGACACGATGGTGATGGCCGTGCTGTTGCTCGACTACTGGGAGGGCGGCAGCGTCGGCAAAACGGCGGCCTTCAGTCTGGTGCAGACTGTGCTGATCGGTGCACTGATCGGTTTGCTCAACTGGGTATCGCGCGACTCCGCCAGTGAAGGTGTGGGTCGCGCCGGATGATGGATTTTGGCAACGCAGAGAGGACACCAATGAAACGTCTCGTCGCGAGTCTTGCAATGGCACTGGCGCTCTTGGCGACGCCCGCCGTCGCGCAACAAGAGTTCGGTTCCGCGGAGCTGATCGCTGCTGCGAAAAAGGAAGGTCGTCTGGTTTTCTATACGGCCAATTTCGCCGAGGTGGAGCAGGAGGTCATCAAGGCCTTCAACAAGCGCTTCCCCGAGATCAAAGTGGAAATGGTGCGCGCGCCCGGTGGCCAGCTCATCACCCGCGTGAAAACGGAAGCCGCCGCCAACAAGCTCACCGCCGACGTGATCAGCCATTCCGATCGCGGCTTGATGCGCGAGATCGACGACCTCTTCCAGAACCACGCGCCGCCGAACGCGGCTGACTATCGCGAGGACTCGCGCGTCTCGCCGAAGTTGTGGCCATCGGTGACGCTGGGCTGGGCCATCGCCTACAATTCCGCGCTCGTCAAAACGCCGCCGAAATCATGGGCCGATCTCCTCAATCCCGAGTACGGCAAGCGGCAGATGGGTCAGGTCGTGGCACCTTCGGGTGGGACGACGTGGACGCGATCGATGTTCGAGCGTCAGGTGCTCGGCGAGGATTACTGGGCAAAGCAGGCCAAGCTCGACATCGTGCACTATCCCTCGGGCGCGCCGATGTCGGACGCCATGGTGCGCGGTGAAATTACCGTCGGACCGCTGCTTTACAATATCGTGTTCACCAAGGCCCGCGACGGGGCGCCGCTCGAGTCCGCGTTCGCGCCGGAAGGGGTGCCGATCGTGCCCTACGCCGACGGCATCCCCAAAACATCGGCCAATCCGAACGCCGCCAAGCTGTTCATGAACTGGCGCCTGTCCATCGAGGGCCAAACCTTCATGATCAAAGAGTTGGGAAACATCACGTCGTTGACCAACCCGCCGATCTATCCGAAGGGTTGGGATCCCAAAGTCGTGAAAGTCTGGCTGCCGAAGTTCGACGAGTTCGAGAAGTTGCGCGAGTCGTGGCTGGCCGAGTGGAACAAGACGTACAACTACCGCCAATAGCGCTTGGCCGGTGGCGGGCATCAGGCCTGCCACCGTCCGGGGTTTTGGGTGGCGGACCACCAAGCCGATACAAATTGACGACCCTGACAGCGGACCACAGACGCTCGGAGCACGTAAAACCCATGGACGCAGCGCTCGACGTTCGAGACCTGAAAAAGCAGTTCCCGACCGGGCGCCCCGCTGTGGACGGCGTTTCGTTCACCGTGCCACCGGGCGAGATCGTCGTTCTGCTCGGCCCCTCGGGCTGCGGCAAGACGACGACGTTGCGGTGCGTCGCCGGCCTCGAGCATCCCAGCGCCGGGGTGATCTCGATCGATCAACGTGTCGTTTCTTCGCCCGCCGAAGGGGTGCTCTTGCCGCCGCGGCATCGCAACATCGGCATGGTGTTTCAGTCGTACGCGGTGTGGCCCCACATGACCGTGCGCCAGAACGTCGTCTATCCGCTGCAGCAGCGGCGGATTTCCAAGGCAAACTCCGACGCCCAGGTCGCCGAGGTGCTCGATCTCGTCGGGCTCACGGAATACGCCGACCGGCCCGTGGTCGCGCTCTCGGGTGGACAGATGCAGCGCGTAGCATTGGCCCGCAGCCTCGTCTATCGGCCCAAGCTCATCCTGCTCGACGAGCCCTTGTCCAATCTCGACGCCAAGCTGCGGCTGCGCTTGCGTGACGACTTGCGGCGGATCCTCAAGCAGACCGGCATGACGGCGCTCTACGTCACGCACGATCAGGCCGAAGCCGTGGTGCTGGGCGACCGTATCGGCGTGATGCGCGATGGTGTGTTGCTGCAGCTCGCGCCGCCCGAAGAGATTTACAATCGCCCCGCCGACATTTTCGTTGCGAACTTCACCGGAGCAACCAACGAGATCGCGGGTCGCGTGCTCGAACGCAACGGCGATACCGTGATCGTCGACATCGGCGGGCACCGCTTGGAGGCGACGGCGATGCAGCCGATCCGTCCGGGGGATGCCGTTCGCATTACCCTGCGACCGGAAAATATCGGCCTCGGCCGCGTGGACGCGCGCAACTCATTTACGGTGCGCGTTCTCGATCGGCGCTATCAAGGCACCCAGACCGTCTACGATATCGACTTCTCGGGACGTCGCCTCGAGGTCTTGGAGCTCGGCACGGCAGCGCGTTTCGACGCCGGCACCGAAGCTCCGATGTCCATGCCGCGCGAGTCGCTCTGGGCCTTCCACGACACCGGCTCGATGGTGGTCGAGCCGGCGTGAGTGGCGCCCGCTCAACTACAGCCGCTGGTGCCGCCGCATCGCGTCACTCGTCCGCGAAGAGAGGAACGATCTGACCGTCCTTGATCTTCCATCCGGTATGGCTGGGCGGATTGGGCTGCATGTAGTCATCCCACTTCACAAGGTAACCTGTAGCAAGTCTATATTGATCAGGTTCATAACCTTCGACCACAGGCAATCCATCCCACAGATCACGCCGGCACCTCAGGGATTTGGCCCCATACTGGGGCCTCGCTGGCGGTTGAAGAACACGCATCGCCTGCTCGACCAAAGCACTAATGTCTTTCTTGGGCTGATTCAAAGCATCGAGGCGAGCGATTTCGAGTCTTCTCTCATGCACAAACACCTCTGGCACGTGCATGCTGCCAGCGGTATGCGAATCCGATAGCGACCAGTACGACGCTTCGCGCGGGAGCATCAAGCTTCGCCCGGCCTGCCAGGCTTGCCTTTCGGAGGATTGATCTTCTGGGATCTTCCAGGAGCTTTTGTTGCCACCGATCACCAGCGGTTTAAGAGCTGGCCCATCGTGCAAGACAACATGACCTATCTCGTGTGAAAGTTTAGCCCGTGTGACACGGCACTGTACTCTCAAGGCCTGCGTTACAGATCGCCGTACGAATATGCGTTTTGCTTTTGGTGCAGCCAATGCTTCACCGCGAGCCATTTCGGCGTCTGGCCGCGGTTCCAGTCGTATGCCAAGCGCCGCGAGAACTTTCTCAATGTCGACACAGTCGTCGAACGCGAGTTGGCACCTCTGCCTGACGATCGCCATCGTCTGGTCAATATCGGCCAAACTCATGGCAGGTACCGGCAAGTCGTCATAAAAATTCATGATGAGCTCTCCATGCGGCAGCAGGTTGGTAGTTGAGCGCCCGCTCAACTACAGCCGCTGGTGCCGCCGCAGGTGTCGCATTTGAGGCAGGTGCCGTTGCGCACGAGTGTGAAGTTTCCGCACTCGCCGCAGCTTTCACCTTCGTAACCGCGCACTTTGGCTTCGCGGCGCAGTTCTGCCGCCGTCAACGTCGTGGTGCGCGAGGCCACGGCCTGCTTTTCAGAAACGGTAGTCGTGCGCATCGTGGATTCGCTGGTGACGACAGTGGCTTTGGTCGCGCCGATCGACGCCAGCTCGGTCCGCAGTGTCCGCAGTGTGTCGAGCGCCCCGATCGGTACGCCGTGAGCCGAAACCTGGTCGGTTTCGATCTGCTCCTCGACCGCCAATGCCGTGTTGCCGCGCACGAGGAACATGCTCGGCTGCACCATGCCCCGCGTCAGACCCTTGGAGACGAGCGTTGACGCCGACATGGCCGACGGAGTTCCCCCCGCCAATTCCTGGTCGGATGAACCCAGGCCCGTTTCACCCACGATTTCGCGCGGATCGACGTGGGCCAGATCGTGGCGCCCCAGATAGGAGACCGCCAATTCGCGGAAGATGTAGTCCAGGATCGACGTCGCATTCTTGATCGCGTCGTTGCCCTGTACGAGCCCTGCCGGCTCGAACCGCGTGAACGTGAACGCGTCCACGTACTCCTCGAGCGGTACGCCGTATTGCAGGCCCAGAGAAATCGCGATGGCGAAATTGTTCATCAACGAGCGGAAGGCAGCGCCTTCCTTGTGCATGTCGATGAAGATCTCGCCGAGCCGGCCATCGCCGTATTCGCCCGTGTGCAGGTAGACCTTGTGGCCCCCGACGGTCGCTTTCTGAATATAACTCTTGCGGCGGGAGGGCAGTTTTTCACGCTCGCGCGCCCGCTCGATGATGCGCTCGACGATGCGTTCGGCGGCAACTTCGGCGCGCACATTCGCCGGCTTGTCGGCGCGAAGCTGTTCGGCGATGTCGTCGGCCTCATCGGTGTCGTCGGCGAGGAGTTGCGAGTTGAGCGGTTGCGACAACTTCGAGCCGTCGCGGTAGAGCGCATTGGCCTTCAACGCCAGCCGCCACGACATCATGTAGGACTGCTTGCAGTCCTCCACCGTCGCGTCGTTGGGCATATTGATCGTTTTCGAGATCGCGCCCGAGATGAACGGCTGGCTGGCTGCCATCATGTGAATGTGGCTCGCGACGGAGAGGAAGCGCTTGCCTTTGCGACCACAAGGATTGGCGCAATCGAACACCGACAGGTGCTCGCTCTTGATGTGGGGGGCACCCTCGAGCGTCATCGCGCCGCAGACGTGCTCGTTGGCGGCTTCGATATCGCGTCGCGAAAAACCCAGATGGGTGAGCAGATCGAAGCTCGGCTGATCCAGAACGTCCTTGGGCACCTCGAGGTCTTGCGTGACGAACTCTTCACCCAGCGTCCAGCGATTGAACGTGAATTTGATGTCGAAGGCGCTTTTGACGGCCACTTCGACCTTCGCGAGGGCATCGTCGGTGAAGCCCTTGGCTTTGAGCGTCGTGTGATTGATGGCAGGCGCCTGGCGCAGGGAACCGTGACCGACGGCATAGGCCTCGATCTCGGCGATTTGCGCCTCGCCATAGCCGAACGAGCGCAAGGCTGCGGGCACGGCGCGGTTGATGATTTTGAAATATCCGCCGCCGGCGAGCTTCTTGAATTTGACCAGAGCAAAGTCGGGCTCGATGCCGGTCGTATCGCAATCCATGACGAGACCGATCGTGCCCGTGGGCGCGATCACCGTCGCCTGCGCATTGCGAAAGCCGTGCTCCTGGCCCAGCTCCAGCGCGCGATCCCAGGCGCGCGCTGCTGCTTGGATGAGGTTCGTATCGGGGCACGACGCACGATCCAGCGGCACCGGCAGGGTGGCGAGCGCCTCGTAACCCTCGGCTTGTCCCTTGGCGGCCCGGCGATGATTGCGGATGACGCGCAGCATATCCGGGGCATTGGCGTCGTAACCGGGGAACGGCCCCAGCTCCCGCGCCATTTCGGCACTCGTCGCGTAGGCGACACCCGTCATGACGGCCGAGATGGCGCCGCAGATGGCGCGTCCCTGGGCGCTGTCATAGCCGATCCCCGACGCCATCAGCAGGCCGCCGATGTTGGCAAATCCCAGGCCCAGCGTGCGGTAGCGATAGGACAGCTCCGCAATCTGGCGGCTGGGAAACTGCGCCATCATTACGGAGATTTCGAGCACAATCGTCCAGAGCCGGCAGCAATGCTCGAAGGCTTCGACGTCGAAGGTGGAGGCGGTCGCCACCGATGCGCGACCATCGGCACCTTCGCCACCGCCGCGAACCTGTGCGCCGGCTTGGCGGAACGCCATCAGGTTGAGCGAGGCCAGATTGCAGGCCGTGTCGTCGAGAAACATGTATTCCGAGCACGGATTGGACGCCCGGATGGGTCCCGATTGCGGGCAGGTGTGCCAGTCGTTGATCGTCGTGTGGAATTGGATGCCGGGGTCGGCGGACGCCCAGGCGGCGTGGCCGATGTCTTCCCACAAATCCCTGGCCTTCAGCGTCTTCATCACCTTGCCGCCGATGCGGGCGGTCAGTTTCCAGTCGCCATCGTTTTC
>JANOHP010000247.1:0-94509 GCA_031406575.1 Hyphomicrobiales bacterium | reverse complement strand
CGGGCCATGGCGAGGTTCGCCTTGGACTTGTCGAGGCCGAGGTAGATGAACAGGCCGTCCTTGCTCGCGGACGGGCGAATGACGTGGTACTGGTTGTCCAGGGTGATCAGGATGTCTTCGATGCCGCCCTTGATGCCCAGGGCCTTCATCGTTTTCAGCTTGGCGCGCACGACTTCGGTGTTGCCAGCGGCGGCGAGGTCGAGATTGACCGAACCATTGCCGTCTTTACCCAGGACCATGCCCGAGTTGGAGTCGACGACGGCGGCTGCACTGGCGCCGTCGATGGTGAGAAGGATTTTGATGCTGTCCGATACGCTCGACATGACTCTCTCCGTAGGTATACGTTTGTATTTTCAGGTGGTTGCGCGTGAGTTACCGGCGAACGCTCATGCGCAGGACTGAGCTGTCCGTCACCCCCCGAGCAGGCCTCTCGATGTGAATGGCCGCTGGTTGACTGTGACGCTGTTATAACCCAGCAGTCATGTGTGAAACATTAAGTGCAGGGCCTCGAGCTTAAATACTCTGCGAGATCTGTTCGAACACGGATTTATGGTGAAGAAATGGTTTCGGATCGGAAAATGGACGCAAAGCCGATAGCGCACGCGCACGGCGGCGACGCGGCTTCGGCCGCCCGCCAGTGGGTCATTCGGAAGTAAGCCGGACAGTCAGCCTTTGCGTTTTTTACGCGCGGCGTAACGGGCGTCCCGCGCCGCCTTCTGCTCCGCTTCCAGCGCCACCAACTGGTCGGCGATTTCGCGGCGTGTACGTTCGGCCATAGCGGTCTTTTCGGAGGCTTCACGCTCGGCCTGCTCGCGCGCGGCGAGGGCCTCGGCGGCCTCACGCTCGGCGCGCTCTTTGGCGGCGGCGGCTTTCGCGGCCTCCCGCTCGGCGCGCTCGGCGGCTCGTTTCAATTGAGCCGCGCGCCGCTCCACGACGACAGGGTCGTCGATTTTTGGCGCCTGCTTGGCTTTTTCCAGCAAGGCCTGCTTGGCGAGCTTTGCGTTCTGCAGTCGATTGTCGAGGTTGTTCCCTTTGAACTCGCGCATGGTGTCCTGATGCTCATCGGTGGTTTGGCGGCCTCACACCCGCTGCCATGCGCCCACATGTACACCTCGAGGCGCCAATCCATCGTGGCGGCGCGGGTGCTGATGCTGTCGCTGGATCGCGGATGTCAGGTGTGTGTGCCGCATGAGCACGGCCAATGCACGCAAAAAACGCACCCGACCCGTGATTGGCCAGGGCTCAGCGGGCGGAAAGGGGGCATGCAGGAGCACCGACAGGCGCTGTCAGTCCCCAGATCGAGCCGGAGCCATCACCGGCGGATGCGCGTCATCTTGGAGCCTTCGAGGGTCAGGTTATACATCAGGCCCTTGCCATCGAAGATGAAACCCACGATCGGGCTCACGATCCGGCTGGTATCGATGGACCCGCCGACTCCCAGCGTAATGAGCGCAATGGAACCATCGACGCCGACTTTCCAGCCATCGATGCGTCGAAAATCTTCGAGCGACTGCTGTGTCATGAAGACGATGATCACCGATCGGGCCTGTGCGCCCAATTGGAAGCCGATCGAGGCCGAAACCGTGTTGTAATACTCGAGTGTGCGCCCGCGCGTCAGCAGCGCCCCTTCACCATATTCGCCACCGATGCCCATGCCGGCCTTGATGACGGTCGGGAAGACCAACACGGCGGACGATTTTGCGACGAGGTCGCGCGCGCCGCGCACCCGGTCGAAGAAGTCACGCATCGTCGACTCGACTTCGGCATCGATCTCGCTCGCCGAGCTGGCGTGAGCCGGCATGCCGGTGGCGAACGCTGCGGCAGAGGTCAACAGGGCGATCGTCGTGTCTCTGCGGGAAATCTTGCGCATCGGGGTTCCTCGAATCACGGCGATGACAGCCGGTTCGGGCACCCTTCCATGCGATGTTGGGCGAATGTGGGGCGGAGCTGGGCTGAAATCGTGGCACCCCCGCCCAGTGATCACCGCGATTTGGGCAGCTCGAAGCCCGCCCCCCGCTCGACGATGCGCACCATGTTGGAGAGATCCTCCTCCGCGCGACCCTCGAAGATCGCGTGCTTGTAGATGAGGCGTGCCATCTGGCAGAGCAACATCGGCACTCCGAGCGCTTCTCCTTGCTCGATGGCGAGATCGACGTCCTTCATCAGGATGTGCAGCGGTGCGCCGAAATTGAACTTGCGCGGCAGGATGACGTCGGGGAAGGCGACCATCGTCGCGTAATTGCGGCCCGATCCGGCATTGATTGCTTTGACCATGACCTCCGGGTCGACACCGCCCTTGGCGCCCATGACGAAGGCTTCGGACGTGGCGACCAAGGAAACGGCGAACAGGATGTTGTTGGTGAGTTTGAGGATTTGCGCGGCGCCGGGCGTGTCGCCGGCAATCGTTAGGGTGGGTCCCCACAGCGAGATCAGCGGCATGATGCGCTCGATGGCCGCGCGATCGCCCGAGACCATTACCGACAGCGTGCCCGCACGTGCGCCGGCCGGTCCGCCGCTGATCGGGCAGTCGACGAGCACGATGCCTTTGGCCGCGCACGCTTTTGCCATCTCCTCCACGAGTGGCACGCCGACTGTGCAGGTGTTGACGAGGGTTTTGAGGCCGCGTCCGTCCAGCAGTCCGCCCGGTTCCAGCACCACGGCGCGTAGACTTTCCAGCGTCGGAAGAGAGACGAACACCGTCTCGCATAGATCGCCCAGGTCCTTGGCAGATTGGGCTTTGCGGGCTTGTCGTTCGAGCAGCGGCCGCATGGCCTCCTCGCTGTGATCATAGACCACCAGTTCATGGCCGGCATCGAGGAATTTCCCCGCCATCGGCAGACCCATGTTTCCGACACCCAAATAACCTGACTTCATGATCCTCGCTCCGTTGCGCACATTTATTGAGCTTTCCATACGATAGTGCACTACGCCCAGCGTCGGAACCAGATGGAACCAGCGACGTGGCCACGCACGTGCACCTCGTGCGTTGACATATCGTTCGCGGGCTGGCGCGTGGCCGGTCGGCATACCGCAGACAGGACTCCAATCGATGGCGACAGTGGTCGGCGACGGTTTACACGACAGCGTGATGATCGGGAAGGACGGCCGTCGCATTGCTTGGCGCGAAGGCGGTGACCGACAAGGTCGGCCACTCGTCGCCCTGCACGGCTTGCCCGGCTCGCGATTGAAGTTCGACGTGGCGAGCGAGCATGCGCGTACGCTGGCCATTCGCTTGATCTCTCCGGATCGCTGGGGATATGGCGAAACCGATCCGCACCCGCAGCCGAGCCTGCGTGGTTACGCCGAAGACATCGAGGTGCTTGCCGATCATCTGGCGCTGGGGCGGTTTTCCGTGATGGGTGTATCGGGGGGCGGCCCTTATGCGGCAGCGGTCGCGGCGTGCCTGCCCGACAGGATCACCTCGACGGCACTGGTCGCCCCCGTGGGGCCGATCGCTGGTGAGGACGACCGCGAAATCGATGCGTTTCATCGGTTCTGTTTTGGGCCGTTCGCGCGCAATCGCCGGGCACGCGAGCGTGTTTTTGCCGCGTTCCGATCGATGATGCTGGCGAGCCCACGGCTTGCCATGGCGGTGGCGATGGCCCGCGTTCCAGCCGTCGATCGGCGCGTGCTGCGCGGTGATGGCGTCAGCGAACGACTGGCCCGCACGTTCGCCGAAGGATTGAGGCGGAGTGCGCATGGCCCGGTCACGGATATGCAACTGTTCGGGCAGCCCTGGGATATTCCCTTCGAGCGTGTAACGGCCCCTTCGGGGCTGTGGTTGGGCGGCAAGGACCGCAGCGTGCCCGCCTCGGCTGCTCGCCGTTTGGCTGCGCGGCTACCAGACTGCACGGTCTTCAGCCTGCCGGACGAAGGCCATTTGTGGATCGCCCAGAATTATGCCGAAGTGCTGAAATGGGTCGTTTCAATGGAAAAGAGCGCAGTCCCAGCCACGCCCTGAGCACGTATCCGCGCGAATTCAGCGTCAGGCCGTGGCGCGACCGCCCAGAAGAGACGGGAGATGGCCTTTGATCCACGCTGAGGCGTGCGCCAGCGTGTCTGCCGATCGGGTCGACCAATTGTGTTGGACGGGCGCGCGGAGCGCGACGGCGCGGTGAGCACTGCGCGATGGGTCGAGACGCATCACCGGGGTTTCGAATGCATCATCATCAGGAGCAGCCATCGCATAACCTGCTGCGTCCGCGGCCTTCTGAAGCAATTCGATACTCATCACGGTCACCTTCGCGTGTCCGGTCTGCCATCTCGGAGCGCCGACACACTCGACTTCGAGACAGTACAGGTTCAGGTATTGATGAGGTATAAATGCTGCTGGTCAACAATTATTTCCCTCGAACCCAAAGATTATTTCAGGGAATGACACGCGGCTGTCATCGGTCGATGGGGTAAGGCGGCGGGTGTGTTGCTTTGCACAAAAAGTATTTCGATCGAAGGGAAGCGTGCAAGCCTATTTGCCGCCACGCGATTCCAGCGATCGCGGATTGCGCACGGCGAGTTCTGAAATGAGCTGGGCCTTGAGCATCTGCAGCAAATCGGGATGGTTTTTCGTATCGACCTGTCCATCGCGAATATCTGTCGCCAATCGCTTCATGGTGCCATCGCCGTCGTCGTAGATCGCGTCGAGGAGGGCGAAGTCGGCCGTTTCGTCTTCACCGGTGATGGCGCGCTGGGCGATTTCCAGCGCATTCACAATCATGGCGGACGCGTAGCGTTTCTCCGGCGGCAACACGAGGCCGATTTCGGTCTTCAACATTTCGATTGCGAGATCGAGCAACGCATCGGGGCCGAGTTTGCCAGTGGTCATGCGCGAGCCTTCCCGCTGTCGATCCGTTCAATGATGTCGAGCGCGTCGAGTTCCATCTCGGGGGGCATCAAGCCGGTCAGCGCGAGCTCGAGTGAGCGCTCGCCGCCCTTGACGAAGCGATCGCCCTGCAGCAGCGCAATGGTCGCCCAGCGGGCTGCGGCCATCACCTCGAAATACTGAATTTCGCTGGCGGTCATTTTCGCCTCGGCAATCTCGTTGTAGCCGGCCAGCAGTGAGGCGAACCGCGCGATGCCGCCCGCGACTTTGTCGTCATTGCCGAACCGCCAGCAGCGCGCGATGAACCAGCCGATGTCTTCGCGCGGGTCGCCCCAGTGGCAGAATTCCCAATCGAGAATGGCGGTCAACCGACCTGCATTGATCATGTAGTTGCCGGTGCGAAAGTCGCCATGCACGAGCGTCAGCGTGCGCGGCTCGGGGGCATGAGCCTCGAGCCAAGCCAGGATGAACTCCAACGCGGGGCGCGGCGCGCTGGCGCTGTCGAGGCTGGCGCGCAGAGTGGCAACGACGAGGCGCGATGGATTGCCGAGGGGCACTGGAAGTGCCGTCAGCACGCCGGCAGCCGGGCGAATGGCATGTATGCGCGCCAGCTCGCGCCCGATCTCCTGGGCGAGAGCGTCGCCGAATGTCGCTAGCGCTGGATCACGCACGATCCGCCGGCCTTGGGCCGTGCCAGAGACGAAGGCTTGGAGGGCGAACGAGGCCCCGATCAGGCTGGTATCCTCGCACACGGCGATCGGCTCGGCGACTTTGACGCCGCGCTCATGGGCCGTTGCAATGCAGCGGTATTCCGCCACCCGGTCGAGACTGACGTTCAGGCGCGCGGCGGCATCCGTGCGCAACACCCAGACGTGGGCGCCGTTGCGCGGGCCGCCCTCGACGGTGACATCGATGCGCCAGTTTTGCTGGACCGCGCCGCCCGTCAGCAGCACGGCGTCGCCGATATGGACTCGCGTGGCACCAATGGCAGGGGCAAGCCAAGTCGCGACCGTCTCGCGGGTTGCCGCTTCGGCGAGGCCGGACGTGTGGGTCGTTGCAGCCGACATCGATGTCGTTACTCCGTTGGCAACAGGTGGCCGCCGTCGACCGTCAACGTAGCGCCGGTCATGAACGAGCCTGCGCGAGAAGCGAGCAGGAGAAGGGGACCGTCCAATTCCTCGAGCTGACCGAGGCGGCGGAAGGGGATATGGGCGATCATCCGCTTGCCGGCATCTGTCTGCCAGAAGCTGTCGTTGAGTTCCGTCGCGATGTAACCGGGAGCCAGTGAATTGACCCGAATTTTGTCACGCGCCAGTTCCAGCGCCATTGTGCGCGTAAGCGCCAGCACACCGGCCTTCGACGCCGCGTAGGCGCCAAGAGTCTTGATTGCCCCCAGTCCGACGATCGACGAGATGTTGATGATCGAGCCGCCGTGACCCGCGGTCACCATCCGGCGGGCTGCCTCCTGGGCGACACGAAAGACGCCGTCGAGATTGACGTCCATGACGCCGCGCCACTGCTCCTCTTTCATCCGAACGATGAAGGCTGGATCGGTGACGCCCGCGTTATTGACCACGATCGAGAGGGGACCGAGCGCGGCCTCGGCTGCGGCGAACCCGGCTTGAACGGAGGCTGGGTCCGTCACATCCATGGCGATGGCGGCGGCCGTTCCCCCGGCCGCCTCAATCTGGTGCTGCAACTCTTGCAGGCGGTCGGTCCGCCGGGCAACGACGGCAACGCGGGCGCCGGCACCGGCCAGCACCAACGCGAAATGCCGCCCGAGCCCGGATGAGGCGCCCGTGACGAGTGCCGTCTGACCGGCGAGAGAAAACAGGCCTTGGGTCATGCGTGATCGTTCCGCTCCGGGTCCTCAGAAGGTGCCGATGTAGTCGCGCTTGCCGACGTCGACGCCATTGTGGCGCAGAATGTCGAAAGCAGTGACGATGTGGAAGTAAAAGTGCGGATAGGCGTGCGTCATCAGATAACGATGGCCGTCCAGTTCTTTGGGTTGCCCGCCGATCGTCAAGGCGATGCTGCGCGTCTCCGAACCGTCTATTTGTTCGCGCTTGATTGTGCCCAGATAATCGATGGCCTTGGTCAGGCGGCCTTTCAGGTCGGCAAGCGTCGCTTCGGTGTCGTCCCACTTCGGCGCTTCGGTGCCGGCGAGGCGCGCGGCAGCCCCCTTGGCCATGTCGGTGGCGATCTGCACCTGCCTCTTGAGCGGCAGCATATCCGCCGCCAAGCGGCAATTGGGCAGCACATCGGCATCGATTTTCTTGGCGGCGGCGTGAGCTTCAGCCTTTTCGAGCACCCCGATGAGGTTGCGCATGAGGCGCTGCATCACGGGGATCGACGTCTCGTACATGGAGATCGGCATGGCTGAACCTCGTTGTGAAGGACGGCTGGCACGTGTCTGCACGCTGTGCCGGAGGCTGCACACTAGCACCGGGTGGCCTCACCCGACACTGCATTCGCGGCCCGACGCGGCCCCATTTCCCGGCTGAGACGACTGGTTGGCCAAAGTCAGAGCCTTGCCAGTGACGAGGGGTCAATGACGCTTGTCGCGACAACGGCCGCCAGTTCAGTGATTTCAGAAGCTCTCTATCTTTCAGCCGGGCAATGAGGTGCGGGATCACCGGTGGGCGAATCCGCTCGGGTGCATTATATCGCGACACACCCACGACAGGCCCCAAGTTCGGGAGAGGCAATGTTCACGCGCATGGAACTCGGCCGCATCGGCGGCATCCCGATTTATCTCGACGTGCTGTTCGTGTTGATCATGCTGGTCTTCGGCTACCGATATTTCACCAGCGGCGATCTGCAGATCATCTCGCTCGGCCTCGTGGTGATCGCCGGTGTGCTGGCTTCGATTCTGTTGCATGAACTCGGGCATGCCTTGGCGGGCGGTGTGTTCGGCGTCAAAACACGCGAGATCGAATTGACGGGCCTGGGCGGTGTGGCGCGGTTCGCCAATGCCCTGCCGCGGTCGGCGTTGGCGCGCAGTGCCATCTATTTGGCGGGGCCTGCCGTGAACCTCGTGTTGTGGATTGGTCTGCAACAGGGCGCGATTGCTGCACGGGGGGTGGCTGCGCCGTTGTTTGTGAGCGCGCTCCTCACGCTGTCGATGATCAATTTCTACCTGATGGCCTTCAACTTGCTCCCAGCCTATCCTTTAGACGGAGGCCATACTTTAGACGCATGGCTCGGGGCAATCCTGGGTCCCGCGTGGTCGACGCGCGTTGTCGCGGTGTGCGGATTGGCGGTCTGCGCGGGCCTCGTTTACTTGGCCTTCCCCACCGATGTTTGGCTGCTGATTTTGGCCTTCGTCCTCTTTCAGGCCAACTGGTTGGCGTTCGACAGCGTGCGCCCCGGGCGCTGACGGTTTGCGGGGCCGCGATTAGGCTCAATTCCACCTTTACACAGCATGCACCTACCATTCGACGGCCGTTCGCCAGTTTTCTGTTGACTCGATATAACAGGAACTTAATAGGTGTGCCCGCCGACATGGAGGACTGCGGTCGTCGATGTCACGGTGGTGTAGTCCAGCAGCGAATATGACCGAGGTGACATGCCCGCGCGCCCCGACCCTCGCACCGAAAAATCCCGCAAACCCCTGTCCGCACCCCTCCGGGCGGTCCTCTCCAAATCCGCGAAGAAGAAGTCTGGCGGAAAAGTGATAAAGACCACCGCAAGTCCGGCAAAGTCTGCCAAGGCCAAGGTGGTGGCACTTCCGGCAACCAAGCCGGCCAAGTTGAAGGTCTCCTTCAGCAGCGCTCCCAAGCCCAATGGGGCACATCCCTCGAAAGGCGTACTCAAGAATTCGAACCGCCGAAATGTGGCAGCCACGGCGTTCACGCCGACGTCAAAACGGGCTTCGAGTACGGAACCGCGAACCAATGGGAGTTCGGCGGGGGGCAAGAGTAGCGTGAACGGGAGCTCCAAAAGCGGCGCGAAAGTGACTCCGATCGTGATCACCTCGGGGTATAGGCCCAGCGAGTCCGAGCCGTTCATGAACGAGCGTCAGCGCACGTATTTTTGCGCCAAGTTGCTGGCTTGGAAGGAAGACATCGTCCGCCAGAACCAGGAAACGCTGACGGGCCTGCACGAGGACTCTGCGCAGTACGCCGATGTGGCCGACCGCGCCACTTCCGAGACCGACCGCGCCCTCGAATTGCGGGCACGCGATCGGCAGCGCAAACTGATGGGCAAGATCGATGCGGCGCTGTCCCGGCTGGACGACGGCAGCTATGGGTACTGCGAAGAAACCGGCGAGCCCATCAGCCTGAAGCGCCTGGACGCCCGCCCCATCGCCACCATGTCGCTGGAAGCCCAGGAACGCAAAGAGCGCATGGAGCGGGTGTTTCGGGAGGATTGAAGCCGTTCGATCACGCCATTCAGAAGAGTTTGGCGATCGTTCTCATCGGCAAGTAGAGCCGGAGCGGGGAATTCGGAGACGCCGGGGAATCCGCAATCGTCGAGAAGCCGAAGGTTTCATAGAACCTCGCCGCCCGCGCACCCTTGGCATCCACGATGACGGCGGATGATGCGATCTGATGGGACTGCCGATACGCGCGATCGAGTGCGTCCATCAACAAGAACTCGCCCATATTTTTATTCTTCTGACCGAGGTCGCGCGCGAGGCGCCCCAGCAAAGTGACTGGAACCGCCGGATATTTGGCTAAATGTTTGGCCTGTTCGGCAGGGATGAAATCGAGTCCAACGGAGAGCGCCGACAAAGAATAGTACCCGATGACGCGTGTGCTGCCGGGCTCCGTTGCAACGAAAACGGCAGCCGCATATCTGCGAACATCTTGCGATGCTCGATTCTGTAGGTAGTCAGTCAGTTCGACTTCTTCACAAGAAAATGCCGCCCGATCGTGGTGTTTGCCGAGCGGCTCTATTGTCCAAGCCGAAGCAGAAATCGGCTCAGCCATCGGTGCGAGTTGTCCGTCTCTTGAACGATTGTGCGGCCTCACGCAGACGCATGTTGGGTTCGGATGGGCTGAGCAGCGCTGCAACGAAAGCTTGGCTCTCTTTCGCAGTCAGTTGCATGAATTCGCGCTCGCGTAGCGTCCTTCGGGCGACCTCATCCAGCGCCGTAATCATGAACTGCGAAAGATTGAGCCCCGTCAATTCGGCAGCACGCTCGAAGAGCTGCTTTTGAGGCGCACTTACGCGGGCCTCGAGGCGGGCGAGCTTTGGCTTCGACTTTTTGGCTGATTTGCCGATCGACCGGGTGGTAGCCATTGGGCACCTCTTGCTTCATATAATGTACGGCAATCAGCCGCACATTGCAAGACCGAGTCCCAGCCGATGTAAAAACGTTGATATCTCAGCGGCTTGTTTCATGAATCACGCCGCCTTCAGCAGGGCGACTGATGGATTTAGCAATGCCGGATTTTACGTCTGTGGTGCCGCAGGAGGGATTTGAACCCCCGACCTCCCGCTTACGAAGCGGATGCTCTACCACTGAGCTACTGCGGCGCGCCGGTCAGCGTGGGGCATGGATAGCGGCCCCCCTTTGGGATGGCAAGTTGAAACGACTTGGGCGTTGAAACGACGGCCGTTGCCGGCACCGGTTGGATGCCCTCTAATGTCTCCACGGGAGCGCTCGAGCGACGGGCGCCCGATCCGCAGGGGAATTCACACATGGCGAAGTTTCGCATCGTCACGACGAAAGCCACGACGGTCAGTACGGGGCTGGGCGGCTACACCTACGAGATGGAGGCGCTGGAGCGGCTCGGTGTGGAGATCATCGAAGTCGCGCCCAACGAGGCCGAATTCATCCAGGCCGCGCGCGACGCGGACGCCGTCTATGCCAAAGGCATGAAGTTCACCAGCCAAGTCATCAACGCGCTGGACAAGTGCCGGGTGATTTCGCTCGGGTCGGTGGGTGTCGATACCGTCGACGTGGGGGCAGCCACGGCCAAGGGCATCCCCGTCACCAACTGCCCCGATACGTTCATCGAGGAAGTGGCGGATCACGCGATGATGCTGCTGCTGGCGTGCCATCGCCGCGTCATCGAGCAGGATCGTATCGTGCGCGAAGGCCGCTGGACCGAAGGCCGCCCGCACCTTCTGAAGGTGCCACGCCTGATGGGGTCGACGCTGGGCTTCATCGCCTTTGGCCGCGTCGCGCGTGCGACGGCACGGCGGGCGAAAGCGTTCGGTCTGCACATCATCGCGCACGATCCCTTCGTCGACGAGCAGACGATTGCGACGGAGGGTGCGGAGCCTGCGAGCCTCGACGAAGTTCTGGCCCGCTCCGACTTCATCTCGATGCACATGCCGGCGACCCCGGAGGCGCAAGCCTATCTTGGCGAGAAGCAATTCCAGAAAATGAAGCGCACGGCCATTTTCATCAATACCGGGCGCGGGCCGACCGTGAAAGAGGCAGGGCTGATCAAAGCCCTGCAGGAAGGTTGGATTGCCGGCGCGGGGCTCGATGTGTTCGAAGTCGAGCCGATCCAACCGGACAATCCGCTCATCGGCATGAAAAACGTCATCCTATCGCCGCACAACGCGTCCGCGTCCGCCCGGTTCGACCCAGCGCGGCGGCGGCGTGTGGGTCAGGAAATCGCCAACGTGCTCAGCGGTCGCTGGCCACTGTCGTGCGTCAACCCCACGGTGCTACCGACCGCTGGCCTGAAACGCTGGCAGCCGATCTCGATGGAGCGCGGGCCGAATTCATAACGGTGTCATCCCGGCAATGAATGGCGGGATGACAATTCGAACCCTCAGCTCTCCCCAATCCGCTTGGACGTCGTCGCCAAGCCGCGCTGCTGTAGCACTTCGGTGATTTCGTCGAGGATGACGGGATCATCGATGGTAGCGGGCATTTTCCACGCTTCGCCGTCGGCGATGGCGCGCATGGTGCCGCGCAGAATTTTGCCCGAGCGGGTTTTGGGGAGCCGCTTGACGGTCATCACCTGCTTGAAGGCGGCCACGGGCCCGATTTCGTCGCGCACGAGCTTTACGACCTCGGCCTCGATCTCCTGAGCGTCGCGATTGACGCCGGAATTCAGCACGATGAATCCCGCGGGGATCTGCCCCTTCATGTCGTCGGCGACGCCCAGTACGGCACATTCGCCGACGTCCTTGTGGCGCGAAACGACTTCCTCCATTTGGCCCGTCGACAGCCGGTGACCCGCGACGTTGATGACGTCGTCCGTGCGCGCCATGACGTAGGCATAGCCGTCGGCGTCGATAAAGCCGGCGTCGGAGGTGGTGTAGTAGCCCTTGAAATCGGCCAGGTAGCTCTGGCGGAAACGATCATCGGTGCCCCACAGGGTCGGCAGGCATCCGGGGGGTAGAGGCAGCTTCAGCGCCAGCGTGCCGGTCTCACCCGGCGGCACCTGATGGCCTTGCGGGTCGAGGCAGTGCAGGTCGAAGCCCGGCATGGGCACCGTCGGCGAGCCGTATTTGACGGGCAACGCGCCGAGCCCTACCGGATTTCCCGCGATCGGCCAGCCGGTCTCCGTCTGCCACCAGTGATCGTAAACGGGCACGCCGAGCTTCGTCTCCGCCCATTTGATCGTCTCGGAATCCGCGCGTTCTCCAGCGAGGAAGAGGGTGCGGAAATGGCTCATGTCGTAGTCCTTGATCAGCGCGCCGGTGGGGTCCTCTTTCTTGATGGCGCGGAACGCTGTCGGGGCGGTGAAGAGAGCCGCGACCTTGTGCTGGGAGATCACACGCCAATAAGCTCCTGCATCGGGTGTGCCGACCGGCTTGCCTTCGTAAAGGATGGCCGTCGCGCCATGCAGGAGCGGCGCGTAGACAATGTAACTGTGGCCCACGACCCAGCCCACATCGGACGCCGCCCAGAAGACTTCGCCCGGATCGATGCCGTAGTGGTTCTTCATCGTCCATTTCAGCGCCACCATGTGGCCGCCCGTGTCGCGCACGACGCCTTTGGGCTGGCCGGTGGTGCCGGACGTGTAGAGCACGTACAGCGGATCGGTCGCCAGCATCGGCACGCAGGCGGCCGTGATGCCGCGCGCTTTGGCGGACGCCACGACCTCGGCCCAATCGTGATCGCGACCAGCGGTCATTGCCGCTTGCGCCATTGGTCGTTGCAGGACGAGGCAGGCGGACGGCTTGTGCATCGCCAGATCGATGGCTTTGTCGAGCAGGGGTTTATAGGCAGTGACGCGATTGATCTCGATGCCGCAGCTCGCGGTGAGAATGGCGACCGGCTTGGCGTCGTCGATACGCGTCGCCAGCTCGTTGGCGGCGAAGCCTCCGAACACGACGGAGTGGATGGCACCGATGCGCGCGCAGGCGAGCATGGAAATGGCTGCTTCAGGGATCATCGGCAGATAGATGATGACCCGGTCGCCTTTCTTGATGCCCAGGTCCGTGAGAACGCCGGCCAGGGTGGCGACTTCGTGGGTCAGCTCAGCGTAGGTGAAGGACCGCACGGTCTGCGTGACGGGCGAGTCGTAAATCAGCGCGGCCTGTCCACCGCGCCCCAGCTCCACATGCCGGTCGAGGCAGTTGTAGGCGGTGTTGCATTGGGCGCCGGTGAACCATCGCCCGTAGACGCCCGCCGAGGGGTCGAACACCGTGTCCCAGGGTGTGATCCAATCGATTTCGCGCGCGGCCTCGGCCCAGAACGCCTGCGGATCGCGCTGCCAGGCGGCATAGACCTCAGGGTATCGGCTCATCGCGGTGTCTCCTCGGACGTTCGGTCGTGGGCTTTGGTCAGGTATCCACGCGCCTCATAACGCGCATTTTTGCCATTGTACGGCAAGAGGCAAGCATTGCTATCCGCATCGCCCCGCCCGAGAATGCGGCCCACGACATCCCCGTTCCGCGGCGCCCGTCGGCACGCCTGGAGAGCACCCATGCAGAGAAGTGAAACGCGCATTCTGACGACGCATGCCGGCAGTCTGCCGCGACCCCCCGAATTGACCCGGCTCTATACGCGCCGCTCGAAAGGCGAGGCCATCGATGAAGCCGCGTTGGCCGATTGGGGCCGGCGCGCGGTGCCCGAGATTGTGGCCAAACAGCTTGCGGCCGGCATGGACATCATCGCCAACGGCGAACAGCAGCGCGAATCCTTCGTGCTGTACCTGCGACGGCGCCTGAGCGGCATGGGCGGCGAGGGTTCGCGGCGGGCGTTCGCCGACGTGACGGCTTATCCGAAATACCAGGAGGGCATGCGCCAGCAAGCCGCCGCCAAACAAGCCGTCAGCAATCGCGACGACCTGCCCAAGTGTGTCGGCCCGATCACCTACCAAGGCCACGACGCGCTGCACGCCGAGATCGGCGATTTCGCGACGGCGCTAAAAGGAGTGCCGGGCCGCTACGTCGAGCCGTTCTTCACCGCCGCCTCGCCGGGCATCCTGGCCTCCATTGTCGCCAACGAGCATTACGACACCTTCGAGCGCTACCTCGATGCCATCGGTGATGTCCTGCGCGTCGAGTACACGGCGATCGTCGAGGCGGGGTACGTCCTGCAACTCGACTGCCCGGACTTGGCGCTCGAGCGGCATGGGTCGTTTCAGGACAAGCCGCTGTCGGATTTTGTCGGGTTCGTGGAGACCGTGGTCGGCTGCATCAATCGCGCGATCGAGGGTCTGCCGCGTGATCGCATACGGCTGCACGTTTGCTGGGGCAACTACGAGGCGCCGCACGATCGCGACGTGCCGCTGGCCGATATTCTACCCGCATTGAAACAGGCCAACGTCGGCGGGTTCTTTCTGCCGTTCGCCAACCCGCGCCATGCGCACGAATACAAGGTGTTCGAGAAATTCCCCCTGGCGGATGATCAGGTGCTGATTGCCGGCGTGATCGATACGCTGACGAACTTCGTCGAGCATCCCGAAGTCGTGGCGGATCGATTGGAGCGCGTGGCGCAGGTCATGGGTGATCCCCGCCGCGTCATCGCGGGAACCGATTGCGGCTTCGACACCTCGGCCGGCATGGGCCGCGTCGCCGAAGACGTCGTGTGGGCCAAGCTGCGCGCCATGTCCGAGGGAGCGAAGATCGCGTCGGCGCGGTTGTTCAAATGACAACCGCCTTGCCAACCAAGTCGCCTCAATACCCTCGCGACCGGTCCACGACTTCCCGCAGCGGTTCGCCGGCGAGATAGCGTTCTGCATTGGCGGTGAACAGCTGCGCCACCACCTTGTTGCGCTCGGGGTGGCCGCCGCCGATGTGGGGCAGAACGCAGATGCCGGGTGTCGTCCAGAAGGGATGCTCGGCGGGCAGAGGCTCTTGGCGGAAGACATCGAGCACCGCGCCCGCAATCGTGCCGCCTGTCACGGCTGCGATCAGGTCGGTATCCACGATCAGGCTGCCGCGTGCGAAATTGATCAGCCACGCCGTCTTCTTCATCGCAGCAAGACGCGCGGCGTTGATGGAGTTCTGCGTCGTCGGCGTTGCCGGCATCAGCAGCACGACGAAATCGCTCTGTCCCAGAACCTCGTCGATGGCATCGGGCGCATAGACACGATCGACGTTTGGTACGGTGCCCCCCGTGCGCTTGGTTCCCACGACGCGCATGTCGAGCGCCGATGCACGCCGCGCCAAATCCTGACCGACCGATCCCAACCCCAGAATGCCGAGCGTCTGTCCGGCGATGGGCGTCGACATCGAGCGCACCCATTTGCTCTGCGTTTGGGCGAGCGCGATCCGATGATAGTTTTTGGTGACGTGGAAGATGGCGCCGAGAATGTTTTCCGGCATTTGCGGAATGTGCGTGCCCCGTGCCGCCGTCAGCGTGATGCTCGCGCGCAAGTCCTTGCGCGCGAGCCACGGATCGACGCCGACCATCATCGCCTGGACCCATTCGAGGCGCGGCATCTCGTCGAGGATGCCCGCCGGAACTGTGAACCCCAGAAGAACCTCGGCGCGCGCGAGGTGATCCGCACTGGGCTTTTGGTCGGGTTTCACGTCGACGATGTCGAAGCGATCGGCAATCCCGGCTTTGCCGAGGTCGACACGGAAATCCGTGGTGTCGGGCACCATGAGAAGCATCAACGGTTTCTTGGACATGGTGTCGGCTCCCTTCACGCGATTTTGCCCCCGAGCTCGTCGTCGATGTGGATGCGGATAATGTCCTCGAAGCTTTTGTCTGCTTGGAACCCCAGAGCAATCGAGCGCTTGGTCTCGAAATTGCGCGGCCAGCCTTCGACGATTTTGATGACGAAGGGATCGGGTTCGCGGCGGATGCGCGCCACCACCTTTTCGCCGGCCACCTTGCGCAAGGCCTCGATCTGCTGGCCGACTGTCACCGCGAGTCCCGGCATCGACAGGGCGCGACGGGCGCCGAGCTTGTCGCCGTCGATGGTCGCGGCGTGCAGCAGGAAGCCGACGGCCGCGCGCGGCGAAGCGTGCCAGTGCATCACGTCGTCGGAGACGGGGAGTACGGCCTCGTGCCCCGCCAGCGGTTCGCGCATGATGTTGGAGAAGAACCCCGACGCGGCTTTGTTCGGCTTGCCGGGGCGAACGCAAATGGTGGGCAGCCGGATCGAGATGCCGTCGACCATGCCTTTGCGCGTGAGATCGGAGATCAGCAGCTCGCCGATAGCTTTCTGGGTGCCATAACTCGTCAGCGGCGTCGTGAAAAACTCGTCGTGGATTTTCTCGGGGAAAGGCGCGCCGAACACCGCGATGGACGACGTGAAGACGAGGCGCGGCTTCTTGGCTTGGCTCTCGTAGGCGCGGCGAATGCTGTCGAGCAGGTTCATCGTTCCCGTCAGGTTGATGCGGTAGCCTTTGTCGAACTCCTGCTCCGCCTCGCCCGACACGATGGCTGCGAGGTGGAAGATGACATCGGGCCGGCCAGCCACGAGCTTGTCGGTTTCGCCCGCAGCCGGGAAGTCGCCCGTCAGCACGTCGACGGGAAAAGCGGCACCCGCAGGCTTCTCCGGCGGCACGACGTCGTACAGCGTCAAGGCGCTGATGGCGGAGTTGCCCAGCCGCCCATCGCGCGCCAGCCGCTGCGCGAGCTTGCGGCCAACCATGCCTGCGCCGCCGATGATCAACACCTTCATGAACAGTCTCCCCAAGCCAGCCGTCGAACTCCCTTGATACAACAGGCGGGGCTGGTCTGCAGCCCCTTCGGCAATCCAACCCGCACGGAGCCGGCCCACAACGTCTTGGCCGTCCGGCGATCGTGCGCGAGTTCGGTTCGGTCGATGATCGTCGCATACGTTCGAGCAATCGGGTCGGAACGGGTCCGGATGATCCCCAGATGCTGCTGTGTCTCGCCCATGCTGGAGCTGGGTAACGCCGTCGTCCAAGTGCGATTTAGTGAAAAGTTACAGAAGGTTGTTCTGGGACTGCGGTGTTCGCACTGCGCTTCGAGAGAAGTGTGCTCTTCATGCCGCAGTGTAGATAAAACGGCTGGGACGACCTGCCGTGAACCGTCCAATTGGGGCATGGTCGCTTGCGAAGCGTCGAGCATCTACATCGAGGGGCGATGATGGGAGCATGGATCGTCAGTCGCACCGGACGAAGGGCACTGGCAGGTCATCTGCCGCGTGCCTTTGCGGTGCTGCTCGCGGTGCTGCCCGTCACCTGGAGCCCGTGCGTGCACGCGCAGGGAGGAGCCCTTCCACAACTTTCCGGCGGGCGCGAGCAAACAGCCAACCCATCGGCGCGAGAGCAAATCCGCGACCGCATTCGGCTCGCCATCAGTCATTACCAGACTGGCCGCTGCATTGACGCGCTGCCTGTCGCCAAAGTGGTCGCCGACGACATCCGCACTGCGTTCGGCGCGCGCCATCCCGATCTGGTCGCCGCGCTGAACATCGCTGCGCTGTGCCACAAGGCGCTTGCGCAGTACGAGGAGGCGGAAGCGGGATATCGCGAAGTCATCGAACTCGCCGAGACGATTTTCGGCGCCGACACGTTCGAGGTGGCGGTACCGCTCGACAATCTGGGTAATCTCTATCTCGAGCAGCATCTGTACGCGAAGGCCGAGCCGCTGAAGCGCCGTGCGCTCGATATTTTCGTCGCCGTGAAGGGCCCCGAGAGTATCAGCACGCTCACGGCCCTGCAGAACTTGGGTGCAGTGTACTACGGCCAGGGCCGGCACCCGGAGGCAGAGCAGCATTATCGCCAGGCGTTGGCCATCGCCAACAAGGTGATGCGGCCGGACGATCCGCAGATGGGCCGGATGCTCGACAACCTTGCGGGCGCCGTACGCTCGCAGGGGCGCCTGGCGGACGCTGCTCCCCTCTACGAGCGCGCGATTGCCATCTTCCAAACGGCGCTCGGACCTGACCATCCCGACACCATCTTGGCACTCCAAAACCACGCGATCCTGCTGGGCGACGTCGGTGAGTTCGCGGCGAGTGAAGCCCAATTGTTGCGCGCCATAGCCGGCAACGAGCGCAATTTCGGAGCCAACCATCCTGTTCTGGTGGTGGCGCTCAATACACTCGCCAATGTCCAGATCGACCAAAAGCGCTGGTCGGACGCCGTCGTCACATTGCGGCGCGCGGCGCTGATTATGAATGCACGCCGCACCACGACCCCGCGCGCCAAGCCCGGTAATAGGGCGAACAGTACACCGTCACCTACCGCAAGCTCGCCCAAGCCCTGCTGTACGCCTATCCAGGCGACCCCGCCGCGATGGACGAGGCGTTCCAGGCAGCACAACGCGCCCTGTCGTCGGATGCCGCCACTGCGCTCTCGCAGATGGCGGCCCGTTTTTCTGCCGCCGATCCCGCGATCGGCGCCGTGCTGCGCGAGCGTCAGGATCTCATCCACGAAGCCGAGACGATCGACCAAAAATTGCTCGCGGCGACGACACGCCCCGGCGCGCAACGCGATCGCGCCGCGGACGAGCAGCTGCGCACGCGTGTTGGCGAGGTCGGCAAACGTCTGAGTGAGATCGACGCCATCCTGGCGCGTGATTTTCCCGGCTACGCGGCCCTGGCGGACCCCCAGCCCCTCGGCATCGATAAAACACGGGGGCTTCTGCGCTCTGGCGAAAGCCTGGTGCTGACGCTGACCGTTCCCGCCATCGGCAAGTCGCCCGACGAGAGCTATGTCTTTGCGGCCACGCGGGAGGCTGCCCGGTGGGCGACCATTGCGATGGACGGCGCCACGCTCGTCCGTACCGTGCAAGCCCTGCGGTGTGGTCTCGACGCCACCCGTTGGCAGGAGCACGCGTGTGCGCGCATGCTGGGAACTGGACCCATCGAAGGCGTGATGCCGTTCGATCTCGAGCGCGCCTATAAACTGCATCAAGTCCTGCTCGGCGGCATTGCCGACCTCGTCACCAACCACCACCTGATGTTCGTGCTCGATGGACCGCTGACGGTGCTGCCGCCGCACGTGCTCGTCGTCAGCCAGCCCGCACCCTTCGCCCTCGACCCGGCGGGCCAATATCGTGCCGCCGCGTGGCTGGGCCGACAGAAGGCGATCACCGTTCTGCCGTCTGTCGTCAGCCTCGACGCCCTGCGTTCGGTGGCGCGCCCGAGCCGAGCCGCCCAACCGTTCGTCGGTTTCGGCAACCCGTTGCTGACGGGTGCGGCGGGGTCGGATCGGTCTGCCTGGGCCAAGCAGACCTGTGAAGCGGTTGCCTCGACGGGCCTCGTTTCGCAGGTCCGGCGTTCGGCTCCCACACTGATTGCGGGAATGGTCTTCAAAGGTGCGGCCGCCAATCTCGAGGCCGTGCGCCGGCAAACGCCATTGCCCGAGACTGCCGACGAGTTGTGTGCGGTCGCCGCCAAGCTGGGAAGTCCCACAGCGACGGTGAAACTGGGCGCTTGGGCAACGGAGCGCTCGATCAAGGAGATGAGCCGGTCCGGCGATCTTGCCCGCCACGCGATCGTGCATTTTGCTACGCACGGTGTGGTCGCGGGCGATTTACCCGCCTTGGCCGAGCCGGCGCTGCTGCTCACACCTCCCGATCGCGCGAGCGGCGAGGATGACGGCCTGCTCACCGCGTCCGAGGTGACACAACTCAAACTCGATGCCGATTGGGTGATCATGTCCGCCTGCAACACCGCGGCGGGTGGTGCCGACAACGCCGATGCCCTGTCCGGACTCGCACGGGCGTTCTTCTATGCGGGCGCGCGGGCGCTGCTCGTGTCGCACTGGGCTGTCAGTTCCGACGCCACCGTCGGTCTCGTCACCCGCGCGGTCGAGGCCCTGAAGGCCGAACCCACGATCGGCCGTGCCGAGGCCTTGCGCCGCTCGATGATCGCGGAGCTCGACAAGGGTCCAGCCGATGAAACGCATCCCACCTACTGGGCGCCGTTCATCGTGGTCGGCGAAGGCGCGGGCACGGCGCCACTTCCGGTCGGGGCTCCAGTACCGCCCAAGTCGAAACCCGCCACCAAGATGGTGACGGGCACGCTCAAGCCGGCGGAGAAAAAAAAGCGCGACGCCGCAAAGTCGTCGCCTCCCATTCAACCCGCTGCGGCGAACACTTTGACGCCCGCGGTACAACCGCAAGCGCCAGCGAGAGCGATTACCCCTCGGCAATGATGCGAGTCAGCTCGTCGGGCTTCGACAGCATCGGATAGTGACCGGTCGCCAGGACGTGGTATTTGGCGCCGAGCTTGTCGGCCGAACGGCGGATGTGGGCCTCACCGGGATTGGGGGCTTCATTGCAATAGAGCACGGACGCGTTCCATTTCATGCTCCAGAACTTCGGTAGCTTGACAGGCTGGTGGAACACCGCTGTGGGATGCAGCGTGATGCGGTCGGCGGCCCAATTGCGCGTCTTCTCGTCGAGACCCGCGAACAAGCGGCCGTAGGCATCTTCGCGTGACGGCCCGAGCGCGATCTCCGTATTGATCGTCGCGGGGCGCGTGACGATGTCGCGGATTTTCTCGCCGTCCAAGAGCGCCAGCGCATCGGCGAAGACGACGCGGGAAATGCGCTCGGGGACAGACTCGGCCACCCGCGCCATGACCATGCCGCCGCTCGACGTGCCCGCCAGAACGACGTTCGACAGGTCCTCGAACCACAGCAGCTTGGCGATTTCTTCTGCCTGGCTTTCGGTCGTGATGCCGGCACGCATCTGGCTGCCGCGCTCACCGCAGCCGTCGAGCGTCGGTGTGATGACGCGGTGCCCCGCATCGCGCAGGCGGTTGGCGACGGGTGCCCAAATCCATCCACCTTGATAGGCGCCGTGAATGAGAACGAAGTCGGTCATGTGTCTACTCTCCGTTGCATTTTTGATTTTCGTTGGTGAGCGCTGTCTGCGTCATCGTTACAAGCCGCCTGTGACGTCGATCGTTAGGCCTGTGACGAAATCGGCATCGGAGGAGGCGAGGAACGCGATCACATTGGCTTGGTCGATGGCTTCGGCCATGCGTCGCATCGGCGTGCGCTCGATGTCGGCGGCGCGAACCTCGGGTGGGCGCTGCTCCCATCGCGGTTTGATGCGCTCCGTCAGCGTCATGCTGGGCGCGATGGCGTTGACATTGATGCCGTGCGGGCCCAGTTCCGATGCAAGCTTGGTCGTGAAGGCGATGATGCCGCCCTTTGCCGCCGCATAGGCCGACGACGATGCGACGCTCTTCCCGCGCCCTGCGATGGAGGCGATGTTGACGATCTTGCCGCTGCGCGCCCGCTTCATGATGGGTATGACGGCGTGCGTGAACAGAAACGTGCCGTTGAGATTGAAGTCGACGATGGCCTGCCAGTCGGCAAGGGTCAGCTCGTCGGTCTCGGCCTGCGGCTTGGCGATGATCGTGCTGCCACCGACGCCGTTCATCAGAATGTCGATTTTACCGAAGCGTTTTGCGGCATCGGCGACGAGACCGTCGACTTGGCCCGCATCGAGCGCGTTGGCCGCGTACGGATAGGCCTTGCCGCCCGCAGCCGTGATCTCCGCGATCGTCGCTTCGAGCCGGTCCTTGTTGTTGTCGACAGCGCACACCATGCCACCCTCGCGCGCGATAATCCCCGCTGTCGCGCGCCCGATGCCACTCGCCGCCGCCGTAATCAGAGCAACCTTGTCCGTGAACCGCATCGCGCTTCCTCCGACGTGTTTGCGAGTTGCTTCGATCCGTGCGTTCACCCGCTACGGCAACACCACCGTGCGCCCCACGATTTTGCCGCCAGCCAGCGCCGCCAGCACATTGTCCACCTCGGTCACGGGCTTGGTTGCGACCGGCAGCGCCGGCACGCGACCGCTGCGCGCCAACGCCATCAGCTCCGCCATGTCGGTCAAGGTGCCGACATACGACCCCATGATGGTCACGTTTTTCAGCGGGATCATCGGCACCGGCACTTCGGCCGCGCCGCCGAACAAGCCGACGACAATGACGCGTCCGCCCTTGCGCACCGCGTTGAAGCCGAAGGTGAACGAGGAGGCCGCGCCCACGAAGTCGATGACGGCTGCGGGTCCGCCACCGGTGGCCCGCATCAGCGCACGCCCGGCATCAGGCTCGGATGGATCGATGGTCTGGCGTGCGCCCGCGGCTGTGGCTGCGTCCCACTTGGATTTATCGATGTCGGCAACGATCGGTTTGGCGCCCGTGACCGCCTCTGCCATCCGCACGCCCGATAGACCCACGCCCCCCGCGCCGATGATCAGCAGATCACCGCCACCCAACATGGCGGCCTTGGCTTTTTTCAGCGCGCCGTAGGCCGTGAGCCCCGAGCAGGCGAGCGTGCAGGCCTGCGTGTGATCAATGCCGTCGAAGGGGAAGAGATACTGTGGGCCCCGCACGAGCGCGTGCGTTGCGAAGCCGCCATCCGTGTTGATGCCCATCGCGCGCGGCTGATTACAGAGCTGTTCGTCGCCAGCAGCGCAGATGGGACAGTGGCCACAGCCGATCCACGCATAGACGACCCGGTGCTGGCCGACGGCGGCTTCAGACGGCGTCACTGCATCGCCGACCGCCACCACCTCGCCGACGATCTCGTGGCCCATCGTGCGCGGCAGCATCATGCTGCGCGACAGGTCCACCTTGCGGCCACCGCCCAGGTCGAAAGCACCTTCGTGGAGATGCACGTCGCTGTGGCAGACCCCGCACGCCGTCACACGCACGAGAACCTCGCGCCCTTTCGGAACGGGATTGGGCTCGGTCTGCCGCGTCAGGGGCGCCCCGAATGTCGTCACACGATAACTGTCCATCTGCCGCCTCGTCCTTTTATTTTCGATGTCGTTCCTGTCGGCTCAATCCGTCTCGATGGGTAATGCGGGGTCGTTGGCCCATTCGCTCATGGAGGCGTCGTAGACGGCGATGTTGTCGTAGCCGAGCTGGTGCAGCAGGAACGCATCGAGTGTCGCTGCGATGCCGCCGCCGCAGTATACGAGGATGCGCTTGGTCTTGTCGGCGCCGACGCTCGAAAAGGTCTGCGCGATGCGCTCGGGCGGCAGCAGCGCCAGGGAGCTGTCGACGAGGCTGGCTGCCGGCACGTTGACGCTGCCGGGGATGCGGCCCGCGCGGCCGTAGCGGGGATTGGCACCGCTGTGCAGATCGGGCGCAAGCGCGTTGATGCTGCACACGCCACTGTCGCCGATAGCCGCCTTCATCTCCTCCTTGCCGACGAACAGGCTGGGACGTGGACGCGCGACCAACTTCGCCGGTGGATAGATCGTGGGTTCGGTCGAGGTCGGTCGTTTCTCCGCCAGCCATTTGTCCATGCCGCCGTCGAGAATGGCGGCCGTGTCGAAGCCGATGGCGCGCAGCATCCACCACACGCGCGTGGCCCACTGGCTGGCTTTGCGGGAATAGAGAATGACTCGCGTGTCCTCGCCGATGCCCTTGGCGGCGAAGCGTTGAGCCAGATCGTTTGCTTCCGGCATCGTGAAGCGGAACGGTGAGTTCTGGACGGAGAGTTCGCCCTGCAGATCGAGAAAGCCCGAGCCCGGGATGTGACCGCCGCCATAGTCCTTGGCGCCGCTCTCGACGCGGTAGGGCCGGCCGGTGCCGGTCTCGTAGATCAGATAAGTCGTGCAGTCGAAAATGCGCAGGTTGGCGTCGCCCAGATGGGCGGCCAGCCACTGTGTCGAGACGAGTTGGTCGGGGTGGAGGAAGCGGGCGTCGGACATGGGAGACTCCGAGGTTCATCGTCAGGGGTGTTGTATTTATCTCCGTCATCCCAGCCGAGGAGGCGGCGTCAGCCGCCGACGAGAGCAGGGATCCAGCGCAAGGAGCGTCCGAAGGACACGGGCCTGTGTGCTCCGTGGGATAACGAGTGCTGCGCACGCTTCTGACGCTGGATCCCGCAGTACGATCGACCTAGCGGCCTCACGTTTGCGGGATGACGAGGAGGGTGCTCACACCGGTTTGGTGCCGCAGAGTTGGATGCGGCGCATCTCGCGCCGGTAGGGGCCAGCGTCGTGGATCGCGAGGTGTTTGCACACGCGGTTGTCCCAGAAGGTGACCGAGCCCTTTTCCCAGCGGAAGCGACAGGTGAATTCCGGCCTGTGTCCCCACTCGAGGAGCCAATTCAACAGCGGCCGCGATTCCTCCTCCGTCAGGCCCTCGAAGCAATAGGTGTAGGCGTGATTGACGTAGAGCAGCTTGCGCCCGGTCTCGGGGTGCGTGACGACCACGGGATGCGACGAGATCGTCTCTTTCCAATCTGCGTCCTCGCGCACTTTCGTCGAGCGGAACGCGTTCTGATTGGCCTGCGGTCCGGCGACCTTGCGGTCCGAGTGCAGGGCGCGCAGGCCCGACAGCAGTTTCTTCATGCCGTCGGAGAGGGCCTCGTAGGCGAGGTATTGGTTGGCGAAGATGGTGTCGCCGCCGAACGGCGGCACGTCGAGGGCGCAGAGAATGGCGCCCATCGGCGGCTCGGCCACCATCGTCGTATCGGCGTGCCATTCCTCGCCGACGATTTTCTTGTCGCCGGGTTCTCGCCGGATCTGCACGATCTCGGGATCGGCCTGCGTGCCCTTGTAGTTGGGGTGGATGAAAATCTCGCCGAACCGGCGCGCGAACGCTTTGTGCTGGGGTATGTCCAACGTCTGATCGCGAAAGAAGATCACGCAATGATCGAGCAGCGCGCGGCGAATGTCGCCGATCGTGCTGTCGTCGAGGGTCTGCGAAATGTCGACGCCGTGCACCTCGGCTCCGATGGCGCCGGCAATCGGGCGCACCTCGACTCGTGAATTGCGCATGACGGTCTCCTCTCCGGTTCGGCTTTGACCCCATGATGGGACGGGATGGGGCCGCCAGCAACCGAGGAAATGAGAAAAGCGGGAGACTTCCCGCCGGGGAGGGCGATGGTGTACCCTCTCCACCAAATCATCTGCCCCGGGAGGCGCGTTGCTATGCTGACACCCAGCCAAGTCGATTTCTATGCGGAGAACGGCTACCTGATGGTGCCGGGCGCGCTGAGTGCGGCGGAGGTGGCGGAGCTGCGGGGCACGGTGGAGGAGATCGTGGCCGGGGCGGCGAAGGTAACCGCGCACACGGACCTTTACGACCTCGAGGACGGCCACACGCCGCAGCGGCCGAAGGTGCGGCGGCTCAAATCTCCCCACAAGCATTTCGATTTTTTCAACCAGCTCGTGCGCAATCCGCGCATCACGGCGATTCTCGCCGCGTTGCTCGGGCCCAACATTCGCCTGCATGGCGCCAAGCTGAATATGAAGTCGGCGGGCTACGGCGCGCCCGTCGAGTGGCATCAGGACTGGGCGTTTTATCCCCACACCAACGACGATGTTCTGGCGACGGGCATTCTTCTCGACGATTGCTCGGTAGAAAACGGGCCGATGCTGATGATCCCGGGATCACATCGTGGACGGCTTTACGACCACCATTCCGATGGGGCGTTTTGCGGGGCAATCACGGGTGAACTCAACCAGATCGATTTTTCCAAAGCCGTGCCGATGACGGGCAAAGCGGGATCGATGTCGATCCACCACGCACGCAGCCTGCACGGTTCGGCGCAGAATACGTCGACCCAGGACCGGCGATTGCTGCTGTTCGAATATACGGCGGCGGACGCGTTTCCGCTGGTGGGCATACCGGACTTCAATGAGTTCAACAGCCGCATCGTGCTGGGCTCGCCGACCGTCGAAGCGCGCGTGCGGCCTGCACCCGTGCGCATGCCACTCCCGCCCGCGAAAGCACAAGGCTCGATTTACGAAAACCAGCGCGGCGCGAAGGTGCGCTACTTCGGGCAGGCGGCGGAATAAACGCTGCGGCCGTCAGTGGCGTGACGTGTAGCGATCATCGACGCGTCCAACGGGTCGCGACGCGCGGGAGTCGCTGAACAGCAACCCACCCATGATGCCGCCCGCGATGAGCGCAGGCAGATTGCGCAGCATGACCTTCACGGTCGACCACGCCATGCCGGGATGGGCGAAAATCAGCCCAGCGATCGTGCCGAGACTGCCGCCCAAGATCGAAGCTTCGGCGACATCTGACTGCGTTTTTTGTTCCAGTTCACTGGGCTCGGTCGGCTTCTCGTAACTTTTCGCGACGATCAGCACGACGATGCCGATGACGGCGAACCCAGCCGAGACGACGAGATAAGCCGCTGTCGTGCCCAAGGCCGCCGTCAACCAGATGACCACCGCTGCCGTTGCAAACCCCGCGGCGACCAGAAACGGCACGACGGCGATGACCAACAGAACGTATTCCGTGATCGTATTGCTGATGGCGCGTTTGAAGTCGCTGATCCACGAGTCGAACATGCGCGGTACTCGCCATTGGGCTGGATGATTGCTGGATCAGGAGCGGGATGCTTCAGAAAAACCCCCCGCTCCTGTCATGTCGAACGGTTATGATTTCCAGATCGCGCCGAGTACGAAGCCCACCGCTGCCGCCATTGCCAGCGTGGTCATCGGCTGGTCTTGAATCGAGCGACGCACGGCAGTGTCGAGGTTGCCGGCAACGACTTTCATGTTTTCACCGACCATCGCAGCCTGATCTTGGGCTGATTGAGCGGCGCGGCTCACCTGATCGGCGGCCTTTGCGCCTTGCTCGGCGATGCGGTCCTTCATCTCGGTGCCGTTGTTGGTGGGGCTGTAATCCTGCGCTTTATGAGTATGGGCCATAGTCCGTCTCCTGTTGCTTATCCCTGGGACGGGGAAGCAACGCGCGGGTCGGCGGTTCGGTTGCATGGTTCGGCGCAGCCAGTGAGCCCGAGCGCAGCGGTCAGGGCAGGGCAGAGCCGGCTTTGCGCTCGATACTGTCCCAAATCATGGCGGCAATATCGTTACCGCCGAAGGCTTTCACTTGGCGAATACCCGTCGGCGAGGTGACGTTGATTTCCGTCAAATAGGGGCCGATCACGTCGATGCCGGTGAAGAGGAGACCGCGCGCTTTCAACTCCGGCCCCAGACGGGCGCAGATTTCGAGATCGCGCGGTGTCAAATCCGTGGGCTTTGGCGTGCCGCCGACGTGCATGTTGGAACGGGTCTCACCGTCCGCGGGTACACGGTTGATGGCGCCGGCCACTTCGCCGTCGATGAGAATGATGCGCTTGTCGCCGAAGCGCACTTCGGGCCGGTACTGCTGCACCATGAACGGTTCGCGAAACACCGTTTGGAACAGCTCGACCAGCGAATTCAGATTGCTGTCGCCCTCTTGGATGCGAAACACGCTGGCGCCGCCGTTGCCGTAGAGCGGCTTGATGATGATGTCTTTGTAGGTCTGGCGAAACTCGGCGACGTCTTCGGCATTGCGGGTGACGAGCGTGGGCGGCATCAAATCTTGAAACTCGAGGACCCACACTTTTTCCGGCGCATTGCGCACGCTGGCGGGATCATTGACGACCAGCGTTTTGGGATGAATGCGCTCAAGCAGGTGGGTGGTCGTGATGTAGGCCATGTCGAACGGCGGGTCCTGGCGCAGCAGCACCACATCCCACGTCCCCAAATCGATCTTGCGCGGGTTCGACAGCTTGTAATGGTCACCGACGCGATCTTCGACCGTCAGCGTTTGTCCGCGCGCAATCAGCCGTTCACCATCGAGCGCCAGATGCTGGGGGGTATAGTAGAACAGCTCGTGCCCGCGCCGCTGCGCTTCCAGGAGCATGGCAAACGTCGAGTCGCCCCGGATGTCGATACGATCGATCGGGTCCATCTGACAGGCGATTTTGAGCGGCATGGGAGGCTCTTTCGTCCGGGGTCTGCAGGGGCGGTGCATCGAAGCGGTCGCGCCGGGTGGCTGTCAACCCGGCAATCGCGTTTTGTCGTTGGGAATAGCACAGGTGCTACCGCAGACCAGAACTGCCAATAATCGTGCCGGACAAAAAAAGCGCCCGACCCCGGGGGAGGGGATCGGGCGCTCAAGCGCTGATTGCGCTTGCACCGGGAGGGAACCGGTGCGGCAGACGATGTCTTCGGGTAGACGGGGGGGCACTACCGAGAAGAGTGACATCGCCTGCTATGGGGCTACAGATAGCGTCCTATCCGGCGTGTTCAAGAGGCCAGCGGAGAAGATCACAAATTTTTTACTTATTGTTTCGCTTGGATTGTTGCGGTCGACGAAAGGCCTGATTCGCAATTGCGGTCAGTTCTTCCGCATGCCGGGGTTGACGATCTTGAACAGCGCCGCATCGATGTCTTCGGTGGTATTCAAGCCAGTAATCTCGACACGGGTATCGCGACCCTGAGCGTCCGTCGTAACCCATTCTTTCAATTCAAGTTTCGGTGATTTTGTCAAGAATAGCCGGATGCGGCCCGCTGCGTCCGAATTTTTGTCCTGCAGAGCCAGGATGATCAGATCGTCGGCGTCCTGAACGTCGAGGATACGCGCGTCACGGATCAGGTCCACGTCCTGTTTCAGTAGAATGCGAAACGTCGTCTGATCCAGGCGAATGCGGTCGTCGGTATTCAAATCCAGGTCTTGAACGGCCAGCATATCGCCGTCGGACACGATGAGTTGTTTGCTCGGGAGAGAATATTCAAAGCGTAGCCGGCCGGGGCGTTTGACGAGGAACCGGCCCCGCAACCGCTGCTTTTCGGCGTCGGTTTGGACGAAGCTGCCCTTCAAATTGACCATCTCGTTGAAATAAGCGCTCACCGACTTGACGAGGGTGGTCTGCTTGGCGTCGAGCGTAAGGCCGGTTACGCTGGGCTCCGCAATGACTTTGGTGTTGCCCCAGTTGCCCAGAGGATTGCTGGGCTGCTGCTTGGGGTCTTGAGCCGCCGCGCTGAACGCGAGGCTGAAACACACCAGTGCGCACGCCGCTGCGAGACCGCTCCCGCGACCGACCGATTGCTTGCGCTCTTGCACGAACATTCCCTCAAACCCCTGAAACCAGCCGCACCCGCCCGCTCATTCCGCGAAATTGAGACGAGAATGTGAGCAACCCTAAGCCTGCGGCACCAATGAGCAAGGCGTGCTCGTTCGCTATCCCCGGTGTCATCGCCTCAGGGGCCCGTCAATGGGGCATCATGGGCCCGCCATCGATCGCTGGCGACACACGGCGGCGACCGGACGCATCCGGCGGGCTGACCAGCCCCTCCCTCTCCATGCGCTCGACGAGGTCGGCAGCCCGGTTGTAGCCGATCGAAAGCCGTCGCTGCAGGTAGCTGATCGAGGCCTTCTGGTCGCGATGTACGATGGCCACGGCCCGGTCGTACATGTCCTCTTCGGTGTCGGTTGCCCGGCCGGCCCCTGCCGGGCTTTTATCGGGTGGGGCCTCCAGCGCCCGAATGAGGCTGTCGCTGAACTGTGGTTCGCCCTGCTGGCGCAGCGCGTGGGCGACTTTTTCGACTTCCTCATCGGACACGAAGGGGCCGTGCACCCGCACCGTCTGGCCTGCGCCCGTCGAATAGAGCATGTCGCCTGCGCCCAGAAGCTGCTCGGCGCCCTGTTCGTCGATGATCGTGCGGCTATCGATCTTGGAGGCCACGCGAAAGGCGATGCGGGTCGGGAAGTTGGCCTTGATCGTGCCGGTGATGACGTCGACGCTGGGGCGTTGTGTGGCGACCACCAGATGCATGCCGGCCGCACGCGCCATCTGCGCCAGTCGTTGCAGGGAGATTTCCACGTCCTTGCCCGCGACGGCCATCAGGTCTGCCAACTCGTCGACGACGATGACGATGTAGGGCATCGACTCGAGATCGAGGGTTGCGCGCTCGTAGATGGGCTCTCCCGATGCTTCGTTGAAGCCGGTTTGGATGGTGCGCGTAATCTGCTCGCCGCGCTTGGCGGCGGTGCGGATGCGCTCGTTGAAGCCTTCGATATTGCGCACGCCCAGTTCCGCCATGCGCTTCATGCGCTCTTCCATCTCGCCCACGGCCCACCGCAGGGCCTCGGCGGCGTGGCCCGGGTCCGTGATCACGGGCGCCAGCAGATGCGGCACGCCGTTGTAAACGGACAGCTCCAGCATTTTGGGGTCGATCATGAGTAAGCGGCAGTCGGCGGGCCCCAGCCGATAGAGTAGCGACAGGATCATGACGTTGAGGCCGACGGACTTGCCCGACCCCGTGGTTCCCGCGACCAGCAGATGCGGCATGCGCGCCAGATCGGCCATCACCGGATCGCCGCCGATGGATTTGCCGAGCGCGAAGGGCAGCCGCGCGTCGAGCGTCTGCCAGGGTTCGCAGTCCAACAGCTCGCGAAGCTGAACCATGTCCCGCCGCACGTTGGGCAACTCGATGCCGATGGTGTTGCGGCCGGCGACGGGCGCGATGCGGGCGGAGGCCGCACTCATGGAGCGCGCAATGTCGTCGGCGAGCGCAATGACGCGGGCCGCTTTGGTGCCGCGCGCCGGCTCCAGTTCGAACAAGGTGACGACCGGGCCGGGCCGGATCGCCTTGACCTCGCCTTTGACGCCGAAATCGGCAAGGACGTCTTCCAGCAGCCGGGCATTGCCGCGCAACACGGGTCCGGAGACTTCGGGGCCGGGACGGCTGACGGTGACGCGTTTCAGCAGCGTGAGCGCGGGCAGCCGCCAGGGTTGGGCTGGCGCGTGCGTCGGCAGAACGCCCCGGCGGAGCTTGGGCTTGCCCTTGGGCACAGGTGCAGGAACCGGCGCCATAGCCGTTTTTTCAGGCGCGAACCGGTGCGCCATGGCCCGGCTTTCGCGGGCCGTATGGTCGTCGAAATCGGACCCCCGATCGAGTGGGCTGTGCGATTGCTGGTGGGGGTTGGCGGGTCGCTCGCGCGCCAATTTGCTCAGGAACGCGGGCAGCGACGCGGGATCGTCGAGGGTGGTCGGCTCGATCACGGGGTGGGGTTGGCGGTGTTGCGGGTGGGCGTGCGTCGTCGGCGTCCAAGCCTCGAAGGGAACGTCCAGAACGGGCTCGCGCCGCCTGTGCGCGGGGGATGGAAGGCGAGGGTAGGCAGCCGTTGGGGACATGTACCGGGCGCGCTCGGGCATCAGACGCCGACGAAGCCAACGCAATCCACGCGACAACACCGCGAAACGCTCCCGCCCCTGCGGTCGCCGCGACGCGCAAACGAGCCGCAGCCAATGGCGGTGCGTCAGCGCAAGGCCGCTCGACAGCAGGCACATGCCGACCGCGAACAACACTAGGCCAGCGACCAAATTCGCCACGGCGAGGTCGAGGCTCGCCATGGACTGCATGGCCAAGCCGATGGCCGTGTCGCCGACGATGCCGCCAAGTCCCGGCCGAAGGGGCCATGTCGCCGGCGAGGGCAGCGCGCTCAGCGCTCCGGCCAGCGCGATGACAGCGATTGGGATTAGTACGAGGCGGCGTTTGATGCGCGCGAGGCCTTCGCTCATGAGGAGCTCCAGGCCCGCTGCGGCAAATCCCAGGAACGCCAGGACAGCCGCAAACCCCAACGTCTGGAGCAGCAGGTCGGAGACGATGGCGCCGATGGGGCCCAGCCAGTTGCGCACCTCACCGCCGGTCGCCTGGGTGAGGCTGGGGTCGTGCGCGGACCAGGTGGCGAGGCTCATCCAGCCAGCCAATGCTACGCCGGCGAGCGCAATGCCCGCGACATGCGTGACCCAGCCGCTGAGCCGGCCTTCCAGCTCATCTGGAAGGAGCGGCCGCGATGGTCGGTCGACTGGCTCGAACGACATGGACGCGTTTTGAACTCAAGCCCGGACGGAAACGACACGTTCCAGCGCCTCCCGGATGGTCGCTGCCGGGTGAACCAGCGCGACGCGCACATACGCCTCGCCCGGGTTCGTCCCCTCGCGATTCGTCTGCGCCAGATAGGCACCTGGGACGACCCTGACACCCACGTCTTTCCAGAGGGTTACCGTGGCGTCACCGCCGCCGCCCAAATGTGTCATATCGAGCCACAGGAAGAAGCCGCCCGCTGGCCGGCGGTAGCCGAAGCGGGTGCCCAGAACCTCGTCGCAGATGTCGAACTTCGCCCGATAAGCCTGGCGGATGGAGGCGACGTGCTGCTCCTCCGACCACACCCCGACCGAGGCGTGCTGGACGGTGCCCGGCATCTGGGGGCCGACGATGTTGCGGACTTCGGCCAGCGTCTCGATGAAATCACCGTCGCCCGCCACGAAGCCCGAGCGCAGGCCCGGCAGATTCGACCGCTTGGAGAGGGAATTGAACACCACGAGATTTTTGAACCGCTCCGGGGTCGTCGCTGCAACCTGAAGCCCGCCGGTGGGAGCTTCGCTGGTATAGATCTCGGAATAGCATTCGTCGAAGAACAGCATGAAGTCGTAGCGGCGGGCCAGATCGAGCGCCTTGGCGATATAGGCGGCGCTGGCGACAGACCCCTGCGGGTTGGCGGGCGAGCACAGGTAAAAAGCGATGGTTCGCTCGAGGGTTGCGGTGTCCTTGGCGAGCGCATCGATATCGGGCAGGTGGCCGGTCGCTTGGGTCGCGTCGAGGAAGATCGGCTCCGCATTCACCGCCGATATCGCGCCCAGATAGGTGTGATAGTAGGGATTGGGCAGCAGAACGGCGGGCGTCCCAACCACCCGCTTGCGACCGGCCGCCGGCAGGATGGCGTAGAACAGCCCTTCGCGCGAGCCGTTCAGCGGATGCACCTCGCGCAAGGGGTCGATCTGGCCGGGCAGGCCGTAGCGGCGCTCGATCCAATTGGCGATGGTTCGGCGCAGGTCCTCGCTGCCGCGAATGGCGGGATAGCTGCCGAGCAGGTGCTTGGCCTCCGCCATGCGATCGATCACGAAGCCCGGCATCGTCTCTTTGGGATCACCGACCGTCATTTCGATGGGTCGTGCGTGACCCGGCGTCACGTTTTCCAGCAGTCGCCGCAGCCGTGTGAAGGGCGACAGAAGTTTGCCCTGAACCATGGCCTCGAGGCCGGTGATGGCGGTCATCGTCGGATTGCCTTTCGGTCTCGGGACGGGAGTCGTGAAGGGGCCAGCACCTCGACGTTGCCGGTCCGCGCGTTGGAGCGAAGGCGCGGCCGCGCCAGATGGTGGCCCTCGAACCCGACGTGATTAGTCGACGATGGCCTGCAACACCAGACCGCGCACGAGCTGGCGATAGCGCAGGCGCATCTGTCCCGGTGCCGCCGCCATGAAGACCACGGTGAGGTCTTCGGCCGGATCGATCCAGAAGTAGGTGCCGTAGACGCCCGACCAATAATAGTCGCCGGGCGAGCCGAGCAGCGCGGGCACGCCGGCCGATTTGCGCACGGCAAAGCCGAGGCCGAAGCCGTAGCCGTTGCAAGCTGCATCCATCGTCGTGATGCGGTTCTCGATTTCGGGGCCCAGATGATCGGCCGACATGAGGGCGACGGATTTTCGACCCAGAATGCGCGTACCACCGAGCGCCCCCCCGCCGAGCAGCATCTGTGTGAAACGCAGATAGTCGGCAACGGTCGAGACAGCGCCGCCGCCACCCGACTCCCACTTGGTCCGCTCACCCGTGGCGTGGTGGATGACTTGCGGCTGTCCCGTCAGCGGATCGTTGGGCAAAGCGCGGGCATAACGGCTCTGCGAGGCTTCCGGTAAATCGAAACTCGTATCCGCCATGCCGAGGGGATCCCACAGCCGCTGCTTGAGGAATTCACCCAGCCGCTTGCCCGAGACGCCTTCGACGATGAGGCCCAGAATGTCGGTGGAAAATCCATATTCCCACACGGTGCCCGGTTGATAAACGAGTGGCGCCTTGGCGAGTTCGGTGAGGAATTCCTCGCGCCCGTACTTGACGGACGCCGTGATCGACGAACCCGGATAGGCCTTGAACGCCGCACCCGGTCCACGATCGCGGTAGGTGAGCCCCGAGGTGTGGCGCAGCAAATCCTGCACGGTCATTTCGCGATTCTGCGGCACGACTTCCAGCGTGGCCGATGTCGACGACTTGGCGACCATCATGCCGGCCAGTTGCGGCAGGTGCTTGGACACGGGATCACCGAGCAGCAAGCGGCCTTCTTCGTGCAGCATCATGATGGCCACTGACGTCATCGGTTTGGTCATGGAAGCAATGGAAAAGACGGCATCTGCCCACATCGGCTGGGCCTTGGCGGCGTCGCGCATGCCGACGGCCTCGAGGTAGGCCAGCCGACCCTTGCGCGCGATGCCGACCACGGCGCCGGGGATCAGGCCCGCCAGGATATCGCGCTCGAGCGCTTCGCGAATGCGGCCCAGGCGCGCGGTGTCGAAGCCGACCGACTGGGGTTCCACACGCTGAAGGGACATGGGGCTGCGAGCTGTCATGGGGACCTCCTGAAGAGTGCTGCGGGCGTGTCGCGCGTCGTGAACGCACACGCGCCTCCCGTGCGAACGGATGCGGAGGCCTACCTTAGCGCACGCAGAGGAGGTGGCAACTGACGGTCGAGGGGAGGGATAGGTTTCGAATTGAGAGTCATTCAATTCTCGACGTCGAATGTGTCATCCGCGATTTTTTCGCGGGATCGTGCGACCGTGATGACAAATTGAGTCTATAGCTCTCAGAATCGAAGCGAAAGGCGAACGCCTTTCAAGGCCGCTGCGCCACGATCTCGGCCATCATCGTGCGTAGTAGTTCGATGCCCTCGCCGGTTTCCGACGAGGTGGCGACGACCTCGGGAAAGGCGGCGGGATGGCGGCGCACCAGTTCGGTGGTTTGCGCCAGCACGCGAGCGAGCGTGGTCGGCGGAATCTTGTCGGCTTTGGTGAGAACGGCCTGCCACGTCACGGCTGCGTCATCGAGCAGCGTCATCAGCTCGAGGTCGATCGGCTTGGCCCCGTGCCGGGCATCAATCAGCAGGAACACGCGCGCCAACGTCTGGCGGCCGCGCAGATAGGAGCGCACCAGCTTCGTCCACGTCGCCACCTTGTCCTTGGGCGCCTTCGCGAATCCGTAGCCCGGCATGTCCACGAGAAAAAAGCTCGGGTTGGCGTGCTGGCCGACGAAGAAGTTCAACTCCTGCGTGCGGCCAGGCGTATTCGATGTGCGCGCCAGACCCTTGTGCCGCATGATCGCATTCAACAGGCTCGATTTGCCGACGTTGGAGCGCCCTGCAAACGCGATTTCCGTGCGATCCGCGTTGGGCAGCACGTCGATCGACGGCACACTCATCACGAACCGCCACGCGCGCGCCGCCAACGCCTCGCCAGCCGACATGTCACGGTCCGTTGCCTGCGGCGGCTGGTCTTCGCCGGCCGCGGAATCGTCGATCATGACGGCAATCGCCTCCTGGGCGTCAACCTGCGCCATCACCTGTTGCCGGACTTGGCGCGACGGTCGTCGATCATCTTCTGCACGCGCTCGAGGCCCATGTTCTTCCAGAGATGAATTTCAGCGCCGTGCTTTTTGTTGATCAGATACTGCTGGATCAGGGACAGAATGTTGTTCCAGGCCCAATAGAGCACCAATCCCACGGGGAACGCCGCCAGCATGAAGGTGAACATCACCGGCATCCAGGCGAAGATCTTCTGCTGCATGGGGTCGGGTTGCTGCGGGTTGAGCTGCATTTGAAACCACATCGTCGCGCCCATGATGATGGGCCACAGGCCCACATGCAGGAACTGCCCGACGACGGGCAGAACCGTGGGATCGTAAGGCAGCAGCCCGAACAGGTTGAAGATGGTCGTGGGGTCGGGCGCCGACAGATCGCGAATCCAGCCGTAGAAAGGCGCGTGGCGCATGTCGAGGGAGATGAACAGCACCTTGTAGAGCGCAAAGAACACCGGAATCTGCACGACGATGGGCAAGCAGCCCGCCATCGGATTGATCTTCTGGGTCTTGTAGAGCTCCATCATCTCCTGCTGCTGGCGCGCCCGGTCGTCCTTGAACCGTTCGCGGATTTTTTCCATTTCCGGTTGCAGCTTCTTCATCTTCGCCATCGAGGCATAGCTCTTGTTGGCGAGGTAGAAGAAGGCCGCCTTCACGAGCACGGTCGTGGCCAGAATGGCGAGGCCGAAATTCGCCACGAAGCCCCAAGTGCCGAACACCGTCGCCAGCCAGTCGATGACGTGGAACATCGGCTTGGTGATGAAGTAGAAGATTCCCCAATCGATCATCAGGTCGAATTTGGCGATATTCTGCGACTTCTCGTAAGCCTCGATGGTGTTGACTTCCTTGGCGCCGGCGAACAGGCGCGTGGCAATCGAGTGAGACGCCTGCGGCGCGATGCTAACCGGCGTCAGGTAGTTGATCTGGTAGGATTCCTTGCTCGCTGGGCCAGTCGGCTTGGTATAGCCGGTGATCAGCGCTTCGGTGGTCGACTTGGCGTCGGGAATGAGCGCGGTTGCCCAATACTTGTCGGTGATGCCGAACCAACTGCCCTGTGTCTTTTCGAACGTCTTCGTCTGCGAGCGGCCCTCGGCGACACCCTTCAGGAGGTCTGCGTACGTGATCTCATGGAGCTTGTCGGCGGCGACACCCACGACGCCTTCGTGCAGAATGTAGAAGCCTTCGATCTTCGGCGTTCCCTGTCGGGAGATCGAGGCGTTGTGATTGAGTGCGAGCGCCGTCGAGCCCGTGTTTTCGACGGTATCCTCGACCGTGAACAGGTACTTTTCGTCGACGTTGAAGCGGCGCTTGAAAACCTGTCCCGCGCCATTGTCCCAGCGCAGATCGACGGGCGTCGCCGGCGACAGCGGCGCGCCGCTCGAGACCGTCCAATCCGTGGTGTGGTCGGGCAACTTGGCTGTCGAGCCCTGGGCCGCCAGCCAGCCGAACTCCGTGAAATAGGGCTCGGGTGCCTGCGACGGGGACAACAGCACGACATTGGGACTCTTCGCCGCCGTCGTCTCGCGATACTTGACGAGCGCGAGATCGTCGATGCGCCCACCGCGCAGATTGATCGAACCGATCAGGCTCGGCGTCGCAATCGCAACGCGCTGCGTGGCGGCGATCGCCTGTTGGCGCGTCAGGGTCGTCTGCACCGGGGGCAGCCCGGGAATAGACACTGCACCGGGCACTGCGCCCGGAACCGCCGGCACGCTGCCGGGCACGCCACCGGGTGTCAATGGCGCGGGGACGACCTGCGTCGCCTGTTCCTGCTTGCGCTTCTCCTGCTCGTCTTTGAGCTTGGGATTGACGAAGAACAGCTGCCACCCCAGCAGGATCATCATGGACAACGCGACGGCAAGAATGAGATTTTTCTGGTTGTCGTCCTGCATGAACTCAAGGCCCTGAATGTGAGGGGTTCGGCGCGTCTTGCCGGTCGGGTGATACGACGCTCAAGCTCGTTTCGACGCGTCAGTTGCGCCGGTACCCGAGACGCTGGGTCGCTCAGATGCACTGTCGGCCTGGACGCGCTGTCCTTTCGAAGCGGCGGATACAGGCGGCGCAGCGCGGTGAATTTTTTCGAGGGCGCGGCGGAAGTCCGCTGCGAGTGACGCATAAGACTGAGACACCACACCCCGACGCGCGACGACAACATAGTCGTGTCCGGGCGCCGCCGCATCCGCGTCCAAGTCGCGCACGATGGATTTGAGCCGGCGCCGGATTTTATTGCGAACGACCGCTCCGCCCAGTTTCTTGGTAACAGTGAACCCGAACCGGGTGTCACCTGGAGTGTCGGTGCGGATGTGGGAAGCGGGACCGGTTTGCGATTTGCCTTCGATCAGAAACGCGTCGTTTCCCGATCGTTGGCCACCGCGAACCCGCTTGAACTCCGCGGATTTCTTGAGTGTCGTGAGCCGCATATCGACTTCCGATCGTGCGGTTCCAGGTGTCCGGCCCATGGGGTCGTATCAAAAGCGGCCATGACACGGGGACGTCCAGTCGAAACCGCCGCATCGTCTCCTCGAAAGCAGCGCGCCGGTGCGCTCGGCATTTCGGGCAGGAAGGGCTCAGGCCGACAGACGCTTGCGCCCCTTGGCCCGGCGACGGGCGAGAACACGAATGCCGCCCGGGGTGGCCATGCGCTTGCGAAAGCCGTGGCGCCGCTTGCGCACGAGTCGGCTCGGCTGATAGGTCCGTTTCACGTCACTGTCTCCATTCGGGCAGGGCGCCTCGGCGCGACATCCGCCGCATCCATAGGCTGCTCGATCACGACCCACGCGCCACCACGCGCGAGAAACGCCGGGCCGTACGTTGTCGGTTGCCGGGTTTATACGAGGCAGGCGAGGGCACGTCAATCAATCTGCCGGGGAAGCTAGATGTCTCGGCTTGCGTTCCACTGGTTCTCAGCTATATTTAGCCATAAGACTCAATTTAGTCCAATACCTAACAAGCTCTAAACTTAGGAGGTTAACCTTGTCTGATATCAAATCTTACGCGAACCCCTTCCGGCCAGGCAACGGTCAGCAACCTCTCTACCTAGCCGGTCGAACCAGTGAACAAGAGGACTTCGAGCGAATGCTTGAACAGCGTCCGGTATCGCAAAACCTCGTGCTGACGGGGCTCAGAGGCGTGGGTAAAACGGTTCTTCTCAACGAGCTTAAACCTATCGCACACAAAGCAAATTGGCTTTGGGCAGGAAACGACCTTTCTGAAGGCGCCTCGTTGACCGGAGAGCGCATCGCACGTCGGATTGTCGCTGATCTGTCAAGCTTATTAGGGCCGTTGTTAACTAAGCCGGACATGCAGGAAGTGATCGGCTTCCTTCCGAGCGCGCCGAAATCAGCCAGTCCGCTGTCGTTCGACGATTTGTGGGCAATATTTGAGCACACAGGGGGGCTTGTAGAGGATAAACTCAAGGCGGTCCTTGAGGTTGTTGCGGAAGCGGTTGGCCATACCGAACTTAGCGGAATAGTATTCGCTTACGATGAGGCGCAAAACCTAACCGACCACAAGGCAAGCAACGAGTTTCCTTTATCTCTATTGCTGGATGTTTTTTCGTATTTCCAAAGAAAGCGACTCAAGTGTAGCTTCATGCTCGTGCTGTGTGGTCTGCCAACGTTGCTACCCAAACTAAACGAGGCTCGCACATACACAGAGCGAATGTTTCACATTATGCGGTTGCATAGGTTATCAGAAGCCGACGCGCGTCAAGCCATATTGCGCCCGATTGAAATTGCCCACAGCGAAATGAAATTTCCCGACCAAGTGATCGAGCAAATCATCGAGATGTCTGGCGGTTACCCTTATTTTATTCAGTTCATCTGTAAAGAGGTATTCGACGCCTGGATAGTCAAGGCGAAAGGAGGGCATCCGCCTTCTGTAGCTAAGCGAGAAATCATCGACAAGCTCGACGAAGATTTCTTTGCGGGTCGATGGCTTAGAACAACGGATCGGCAGCAAGAATTCATGCAAGTAATAGCTAGCCTGGAGAATAGTGAGGAAGAATTTTCGGTGAATGTTATCGTCGCTGCATCACGGAAAATACTGAAGAAAGGATTTAGCCCCAGCCACACGGCGCAAATTCTTCAAGCACTTACTGAAAAGGGCTTGGTCTACAAAAGTAGGCGAGGCAGCTATATGCTTGCTGTCCCTCTAATGTCGAGATTTATCCTAAGGCAAAGCGTTGATCGAATGAGTCAACCGGACCGGGGCTAGTCCTCGGTTCGTTTGAAGATCCTTCCTCGCTGTTGTGCTCAGCGGCTATACCCGGTTCGACGACTTCCTGGGGACCATTATGGCCATCTTTTTGGCGAGGTGTTTGGGTGCAATCAGGATCCTGTTGGCGCGAAAAAATATACCAGAAACAAGGTGGTGATGTACTTTCATTCTGTTTATTGGCGATATCTTTGGCGACGTCATTGGCGGGATCCAAGGCAACGTGATGGGTTCGCAATAGATCGAGGTCGAGCCCTGATCCGATCAATTTCGTTGTCGTTGGGTCACGGGTTCGCGAGGGGACGGGGTTGGGGGCATTGCTTTGGGGTATGCACGCCCGGGTAGCTTGCGCGATTCGGATCGGTCGGGCGCACGGATCGAGCAACGCGGTCGCGCGGTCGGCCTTCGTCGCGGGCGCCGACACCGGTGACGACGCGTTGACGATTGGGCGTATGAATGGAGTTTGCATGATGCGAACCGGTGATTCGGCGCAGCCGAGCCTGACCCGACTTACCGCAACGGCGCCGCAACGAGAGTTTGCCATGAGGCCCACGAAAGCCCAGCCCGAGGTGACGCCGACGACTGGCAGTCGGTGGAAGCGGTGGCTCCCGCTGGGGGTTATCGCAGCCGCGACGGTTCTGGTGTTCGCCATGGGGTGGCACAACTTTTTGACGTTCGAAAACCTCGCCGTCAGGCGCCACGAATTGCGGGCGTTCGTCGCGTCACATACAACTTTGGCTCTACTGCTCTATGCAGTCACCTACGTGACCATCGCGGCCCTGTCTCTGCCGGGTGCCAGCGTGTTGACGATCACGGGCGGCCTGCTGTTTGGCGTCTGGTTGGGGGCGCCCACCTCGATTGTTGCGGCAACCCTGGGGGCAACGATCATTTTTCTCGTGGCGCGCACGACCCTGGGGGCAGCCTTGGCGGAGCGGGCTGGGCCCTGGCTCGAGCGGTTTCGCGACGGCTTTGCCAAAGAAGGCCTCAGCTACATGCTGTTTTTGCGCCTCGTGCCGTTTCCGTTTTTCATCATCAATATCGCGCCTGCCCTGCTCGGCGTGCCGCTGCGCACCTTCGTGTTGGGCACGTTCCTGGGAATTATTCCCGGCACGTTCGCCATCTCCTATCTGGGCGATACGCTCGACCGAATCCTCATCGACGCGATGCTGGCCCACGAGGCCTGTGTCGCGAGCAAAGGGGCTGGAGCCTGTAAGCTGGCACTGGAGCTCGACCGCCTGCCGTTGCTCAATATCGCCATCGCCTTGTCGTTGATCGGGGTCGTGGCCTTGATTCCACTCGCCCTCAAGACGTGGAGAGCACGCCATGCAGCGGGCTAATACAGACATTGCAGCGGCACCTCTCGACGCGGGCTATGGTGAGGAAATCAAGGCGGATTTGTGCATCATCGGCGCGGGTTCGGGCGGGCTGTCGCTGGCTGCGTCGACGGTTCAGTTGGGACTGAAGGTCGTGCTGATCGAAAAACACAAGATGGGAGGTGACTGCCTGAACTACGGGTGTGTGCCCTCGAAGGCGATGATCGCCGCCGCCCGCCGGGCGCATCACATGCGGTCGGCTGGCAAATTCGGAATCCAACCGGTGCAACCGCAGATATCTCCGCGCGGTGTGCATGATCATATCCATGGGGTGATTGCCGCGATTGCGCCCAACGATTCCGTGGAGCGGTTCACCGGGCTCGGGGTGCAGGTCATTCAAGCCTCCGCCCGCTTCGTCGACCGCCACAGCGTCATCGCGGGTGACAAGCTGATCCGCGCCACCCGGTTCTGCATCGCCACGGGTTCCTCGCCTGCGATCCCGCCCATTCCGGGCCTCGATCAGGTGCACTTTTTCACCAACGAGACCATCTTCGACAACGATGGTCCGATCGATCACCTGATCGTCATTGGTGGCGGCCCGATCGGCCTCGAGCTGGCGCAGGCGCATCTGCGGCTCGGCGCCCGTGTCACCGTGCTGGAGGGTATGAAGGCGATGGCCAAGGACGATCCGGAACTGGCCGAGGTCGTGCTGGAAAAAATGCGCGCGGAAGGGCTGGTCATTCGCGAGGGCGCCAACGTCGAACGGGTCGAAGGCAGTGCGGGGCGCATCCGCGTCACCATTGCGACAGCGACGGGGCCCGAAATGGTCGAGGGGACACACCTGCTCGTCGCGGTAGGCCGCAAGCCCAACGTCTCCGATCTCAATCTCGAGGCCGCCAAGATCAAGTTCGACCGGCGTGGGATTGGGGTGTCCAAGACGCTGAAAACCTCCAATTCCAAGGTGTTTGCCATCGGTGACGTGACGGGCGGCCTGCAATTCACGCATGTCGCCAACTATCACGCCGGCATCGTCTTTCGGCACATGCTGCTCGGCCGCCTCACGCGCCTCATCCTGCGCAGCGGCGCGACGGTGCGCGACGACCATGTCCCTTGGGTCACCTTTACGGATCCGGAACTGGCCAACGTCGGCCTGACCGAGGACGAGGCGAAGAAGCGATATGGCGCCATTGCCATTTACCGCTGGCCTTTCCACGAGAACGACCGCGCCCAGGCCGAGCGCGCGACGGAAGGGTTCATCAAGGTCATTACCGATCGCAAAGGCCGCATCCTGGGAGCCGCCGTCGTCGGCGAACAGGCCGGAGAAATCATCCAGATGTGGTCGCTGGCGATCTCGCAGGGCATGAACATCACGGCGATGACCCAATGGATTTCGCCGTATCCGACGCTGTCGGAGGTCAACAAACGCGCCGCTTTGGGCTATTATGCCGGCAAGGTGGGCAGCCCACTGGTGCGCAAGGTGATTGGTTTTCTGCGCCTGTTCGGTTGACCCTGATCGGGGCGCGACACACGGTCGACGCTCGCTATGCTGGCAGGACGCAGGTCACACACGACACCGCAGCGTGCCCAGAGCGAGGAGTGGTTTTGGATCAGAAGGTCGATGTGCGCAGCGACGTGCTGGACGGCTCGCTGACACCGGCCGTGCCGCGCGTCTTCGGCGTCGCCCTGCCACAGCTCGGCCTGTCCTCCAAACTGCTGATCCTGACCGTGCTGTTCGTGATGCTGGCGGAGGTGCTGATCTTCCTGCCGTCGGTCGCCAACTTTCGCGCCAACTGGCTGATGGATCGGTTGACGGCGGCGCGTCTGGCTGCACTTGCGGCCGAAGCGTCGCCGACCGGAGACGTGCCCCAGCTCCTGCGCGACGAGTTGCTGCGCACGGCGCAAGTCAAGGCCGTCTCCATCAAGCGCGACGGCGAACGGCGCCTGATCCTCGCCTCCAACATGCCCGACGCCATCGACGCGACCTACGATCTGACGACGCAGCGCACGCCCAGCGGCTGGCGGTTGGGTATGCGCCTGACCATGTTCTGGGATGCCGTGGCGCTCTACTTTTCGGACGGGTCACGCACGATCCGCGTGATGGGCAATCCGGGCGGCCCCAACGCGGCCGGTGGTGTCGACGAACTGGTCGATATCGTTCTGCCGGAAGCGCCGCTGCGATCGGCGATGATCCGCTTCGGCCTCAACATTCTGCTTCTGTCGATCGTCATTTCGATCATTACGGCGGCGCTCGTTTACATGGCGCTCAACCTTTTGCTGGTGCGCCCCATGATGCGCATTGCGGGCAATATGCTGCGCTTCAGTCGCAATCCCGAAGACCAGAGCCGCGTCATTCAGGCCTCCGCCCGTCGCGACGAGATCGGCACGACCGAGCGCGAACTCGCCCACATGCAAACGGAGCTGTCGCAATTGCTGGCGCAGAAAAACCGTCTGGCGGCTTTGGGCCTGGCGGTGTCGAAAATCAATCACGACCTGCGCAACCTGTTGGCCAACGCGCAACTGCTCTCCGACCGCCTGACGTCGAGCCCCGATCCGACCGTGCAGAGTTTCGCACCCAAGCTCATCGCCTCGCTCGATCGGGCAATTGCCTTCTGCAACGATACGCTCGCCTTCGGTCGTGCCGCCGAGCGGCCGCCGCGGCGCGAAACGTTCGCGTTCGCTGGTTTGGTCGAGGACGTGGGTGAGGCCTTGGCGCTGCCCCGCGACGGCGCGATCGGTTGGACGGTGACGAACGATCCGCGATTGCAGGTCGATGCCGACCGCGATCACCTCTTTCGCGTGCTGACCAACCTCGTGCGCAATGGGGTGCAGGTGCTCGAGGCGCAGGTGCCGACCGTAAGGGGCGAAATCAGTGTGACGGCGCAGCGCCGGGGTAGCGTGGTGGTGATCCGTGTCAGCGACACGGGGCCCGGTGTTCCGCCACGGGCGCGAGAGCACCTGTTCAAGGCGTTCCAGGGTTCGGTGCGCAAGGGCGGCACGGGGTTGGGTCTGGCCATTGCACAGGAGCTGATCGTGGCCCACGGGGGCACAATCAAACTCGCCGACACTGTCGGCGGGGCGACGTTCGAAATCACAATTCCGGACCGCGAGCAGGGCTGACGCCGCATCGAACGGACCTCGCGATCTGCAACTCGGGCGGTCGCTGGTCAATCTGCCGCCAAGGTGGAAAATGTCAGGCCGAACGCCGGCCTGACATCAATGCGGCGCCCCACTCACTCGCGAGTGGGCTCGTCCGTTGTCGGTTGCGCATCGGTCGGTGCGGCCGCTTCCGGGTCGCGGCGGGTACGACGGACGGGCCGGCGCAGAAACTCGGGCTGCTCCATGCCGGCGACGACGCGCTCACGGCGCCTGGGCGCCCTGGCTTCGCTGGCTGGCGGCATATCCGGCTCGATCACGGCTGGGTTCTCTACAGCGCGTTCAACGAAGACGGGTGCGGCGATGGGCGGCTCGATCGGCATCGAACGCGCTTCGAGCACGCGCTCGAGTGGCGGGGTCGGCTGCTCTGAAGAACGCTCTGGTGAGGGCCGGTCCTGGAAGGGTTGCCGGTCCTGGTGTCCGGATCGATCGTGATGGGGCCGATCATTCTGGCGATCGCCCCGATCCTGGAAGCGTGGCCGGTCGCGAAACCGGTCCTGCCGCTCGCCTTGGGGGCGATCACCGTGCGGACGATCTCCCGGACTGCGATCATTGAAACCCCTGTCTGATGGGTTGCGGTCGCCTTGACCCCGGTCGCCTTGGCCGCGATCTCCCTGGCCCCGATCTCCCTGGCTCCGGTCGCCGTGTTGCGGCTGCCGGTCGTAGCGCTCCCCGCGGTTTTCGCCGCGCTGATCGCCGAAGCGCTCCTGACGGTCGAATGGCCGGTCGTGCCCCTGGCCCTGGCGGTCGGGGCGGTCGTTGTTGCGCTCGTAGCGATCGCGGAAGCGACCCTGATTGTTGTCGTGGGGACGAGGCTGGCGGGGCTGTTGCCCCTCGTCGGGCCGTTGTCCCTCGGAGCGCTGGTGCAACGGCGGTTCGTTGGGAAAGCGTGCAACCGTGGGCTGCTCCCCATGCCCGAAATCGTCCGTGCCGCTGTCCTCGTCGGGATCATCGTCGTCGATGGGATCGCCGGCGATGCGCATGCGGGCGGCGACGTTGCCGCTGGCTGGACCGCTGGGAACTTCGCCCCCCTGCTGAATCTGCTGCTCGCGGTAGGTGAAGATGATGCGATTGTAATGCTCCGCGTGCTGCAGATAATTTTCTGCCAACACCGGATCGCCGGAGGATTGCGCGTCACGGGCGAGCGACACGTATTTTTCCGCAATATGAGCCGGCGTGCCCCGCACCTTCACGTCGGGACCGTTCGACTCGAAACTCCGCGTCAAAGGGTTCTGCCCTTTGCGGTTGCTGTTGTTATTGTTGTTATTGTTGGAGGTTCCGCCGTTGTTGTTGTGACGACTACGGCCACGTCGATGTTGCTGTCCCTGCCTCATAGGCTCCCGTTCTCACGCTGATGCCTGCCGATAGTCACCCGTCGATCATCAGGCCACCTCTGGGGGTGGTCACTCGATCTTCAGAACTACGATCTGTCATTCAAAGTCGTTCCCGGCAGACTTCGTCATGGCGAAGCGCAGCCGAGGGTAGAGTCGTTTCGAAGTTCTAAGTTTTTGAGCCAAGGTCACCCAGCCGCGCCGCGCGCGGTTCAAATCCTGAGAAGGAGAGCATCTGCTCGATCGGCCTCGATCGTCCCAGTCGGGAATGTTTCGCGATCAGTACTGTCGATCCGGTAAGCGGCCGACTAATGCAGCTCTGGAAATCGACGAAAAGTGCTGCTCGCTCATGCCGGCTTTACGCCCAATGCTCGATCTCAAACCACGGCGAGACCGTCCGAAACGCTTCAGCACCTGAGCTTGACTTGGACGCTAGCTTGATTGGGCTCCAATTCCAAGTGATTTTTTCGCATTTGGATCAAGGCGGGGCGTTGCAGCAACACATCGCACATGACCCGAGAGGTCTTTCCAGAGTGGGGTGGTCGGTTCGGCCACGAGTCCGGCGTCTTCGCAGAGTCGGGAAACCTGCTGGTCTTGTCCCGCACCCACCTCCAGCACGAGGAGTCCGGTCGGTGCGAGGAATGCCGGCACCGCTGAAATCAGGGCTCGGTAGGCCGCCAGGCCGTCCGTGCCCCCGTCCAGCGCTGCCCTAGGATCGTAGCGGGCAACCTCGGCCTCGAGGGCGGGCAGCTCGCCAGTGGCGATGTAGGGCGGATTGGAGACGATAACGTCGAACTTTAGCCTATCAACGCCAGCGAACCAGTCCGCGTTCCCAAATTCGGCTCGGTTGACCACGCCGTGTCTCGACGCGTTGCGCCGCGCCACTGCGAGCGCCGCAGGACTGATGTCTGTTCCCAGGCCCGTGGCGGAGGGCAGCGCCACCAGGAGCGCGATGAGAATGGCGCCCGAGCCAGTTCCAAGGTCGAGGAGGCGGAGGGGGCGACCATCCGCCAATCCGTGCTCCCGCAGCCGGGTCAGCACTCCCTCGACCAGCGTTTCCGTCTCCGGTCGCGGATCGAGTGTTGCTGGATCGATCTCGAATTCCAGTCCGTAGAACCAGCGCCGGCCCACGATCCGCGAAACCGGTTCGCGCCGCAGGCGGCGCGCCGCCATCTCCTGGATCGTCGCCACGTCCGCAACGGTGAGCACCCGCCCGGGCTCGCGCAGCAGGGAAACGGAGTCGAGGCCGAGGGCGGCTTCCAGGAGCAGGCGGGCATCGAGCCCGGGAGTTTCCAGTCCCGCCTCGCGAAAGGTGGCCACCGTCCGGCCCAGTGTGCTGTCGACGGTTGCGGGCGCATCATGCGGGACTGTCATCGGGATGACATTTCGCTCATCGCCGCGAGCTGGCTCGCCTGATGTTCGGTAATCAGCGCATCGATCAGTTCGTCCAGCGCGCTGCCATCGAGAATTTGCGGCAGTTTGTGCAGCGTCAGATTGATCCTGTGATCGCTGACGCGCCCCTGGGCGAAATTGTAGGTGCGGATGCGCTGGGACCGATCGCCGGAGCCGACTTGATCTTTGCGAGCGCGGGCGCGGGCATCGTCGGCGCGCTGGCGTTCGTGTTCGTAGACGCGCGAGCGCAGCACCTGCATGGCGGTGCGCCGGTTTTGATGCTGGGATTTCTCCGAGGCCACGACCATGAGGCCGGTCGGCAAGTGCACGATGCGCACAGCCGATTCCGTTTTGTTGACGTTCTGGCCGCCCGGCCCGCTCGCGCGCATCGTGTCGATGCGGATGTCTTCGGGCTTGATGTCGACGTCGACTTCTTCGGCCTCCGGCAGCACGGCAACGGTGGCCGCCGACGTATGAATACGGCCACTGGCCTCGGTTGCCGGCACCCGCTGCACGCGGTGCACGCCGGACTCGAACTTGAGCCGCGCGAACACGCCCTTGCCGCTGACGGAGGCGACGACTTCTTTCAGCCCGCCCAGATCGCTTTCCGACAAGCTGATGACCTCGACTTTCCAGCCCCGCAGCTCGGCGTATCGGGAATACATGCGAAAGAGATCGGCGGCGAACAGTGCGGCCTCGTCGCCGCCCGTGCCGGGGCGCACTTCGAGGATGGCGCTGCGCTCGTCGGCCGCGTCTTTGGGCAGCAAGTCGATCGTGAGCCGGCGTTCGAGGGCTTCCAGCCGCGCGCCCACTGCGTCGCGTTCCTGCCGCGCCAGATCGGCCATGTCCGGGTCGCCGCCGCTTTCGGCCAGCATCCCGTCCAAATCATCCCGCTCGCGCTCGGCATCGCGCAGCGCATTGATCGTGCGCACGATGGGGTCGAGATCGGCGAATTCCTTGGAGAGCGCCACGAGCGCCACTTGCCCCGGTCCCGCATTCAACTCGGCCTGTATCATCTGCCAGCGCTCGACGAGGCGGTCGAGTTTCTGCGTCGGTATGGTGCTCATGATCTCGGTCAAGTCCGGCGAAGGCCTCGAGGCAGAGGGACGGCCCCATCGACGCCGAGCGGATCGATCCGCCACGGTGCCCTGGGCTGCGCATCCATACTCCTAACGCGGGTCGAGACGCAATTTGTCGGATTTTCGAGATTGCGGGTCGGCAACATCGATCCACACGAGCGCCTCGGCTGGCATGCCCGCCGATCGGGGAACTGCGACGGCAATGCCAGCGGCAATGGTGCTGAACCCGGCCTCGACGATGGCGCTGGGCACGCGCGGCACGAAAACCAAGCTCGCCAGCAACAGCACCGGCGCAGCGTATCGGGCCCGCCGCACGCAACGGGCGCGACGGTCCGCACTGTGGGCGGCGCGGGAGGGGGGCAGCGCGCGCATGAGGGGTGGCGCCAGCGCAGGCGGCGACAGCGCGCAGCGTCTCTCGTGATCCGGGACGGCCCGATCGGTTGCTTGGGTCTGTTGTCGGATACGGCTCAGGGCCGGGCCCATGTCGAGTTCGAGCAGACGACCGTAGGCGATGACGATGCGCTGCGTGATCGGCCAAGGCGGAAGGGCACGCAAACGTCCCGATTCGAGGGCCTGGACGACATCGGCTGTCGTCGCCAAATGCGCAGCGATCTGCCCGCGCGTGCCACCGTATGCCGTTCGCATGTCGCGGAAGAGTTGACCCGAGGCGGGGTCCGTCCAAGCGGGATGTTCGGCGATCACGTCCGCAGACACCTCGAAAGACGGGACGGGCTCACCGAGGAACGGCCGACGGAATGGCACCAGTGACTGCATGATGTGGCAACCTACGAGTGACGCACGAAGGTGCTTTGGGCCTATAGGCTCCAGGGCGCGGCACGTGTCAAAGCCGCGCGCCGCCGCGACGGGCCATCATGCTGGATTGTCCCCGTTATCCCCAAGCTGGGGGCGTCGGCGCGCCGCCCATAGGGCGCATTAGCCCACTTGGGCGTATTGCGGTGCGCCACGAATTCCCACGGTGAGGTTGAGATCACGGCGGCGCAATATGCTTCGCACTTGCGCCCTACGACCTTACGACTCGCCGCCGATTGGTCGCCCACGACAGCGCCTCTATCACAGTTCCACGCCCTCGTTTTCGGCGTAGCGCAGCAGCTCGTCGCGCAGGCTGCCGCCGCCCTTGTCGATCAGCGTGGTGATGTGGCTGGCGATGCGGCTGGCATCGAGCGACATCACCATCGCCTTGACCGGGCCGACGTTGGCGGGCGCCATCGAGAGTGAGCGGTAGCCCAGCCCAATCAGCGCCATCGCTTCCAGGGGCCGTCCACCGATCTCCCCGCAGATCGTGGCGGGCACGTCGTGTCGGGCCGCCGCTTCGACAACCGATCGCAGCACCCGCAAGAACGGCGGCGACAAGGGATCGAAGCGGCCCGACACGTGGCTGTTGGAACGATCGGCGGCATAGAAATACTGCATCAGATCGTTGGTGCCGACCGATACGAAATCCACGTGCGGAATGACGCCGTCCAAATCGAACAGCAGCGACGGCACCTCGACCATGATGCCGAAATGGATCTTCTCGGGAATGGCCGTCCCGCGCCGCAGCGCCAACTCGCATTCGCGATCGATGAGCGATTTCACCGTCAGGATCTCGGACAGCTCCGAGACCATCGGGATCATGATCCGCAATTCCTGTGGCGCTGCTGCCCGGATCAACGCCCGAAGCTGCGTTCGCAACAGCATCGGCCGGTCCATCGCCAGCCGGATGCCGCGCCAGCCCAACGCTGGATTTTCCTCCGCCTCGTGCGGCATGTAGGACAGTGTTTTGTCGCTGCCGATATCGAGCGTGCGAAACACCACGGGACGCCCCTCCGCTTCCGCCATGACGGCGCGGTAGGCTTGCGTCTGCCGTTCGAGTCGGGGGAACGACGAGGCGATCATGAACTGTAATTCGGTGCGGAAGAGCCCGATGCCGTCGGCGCCCGAATCCTTGAGGTGGGCAAGATCGACTTGCAGCCCGGCATTGATCATCAACGCGACACGCTCGCCGTCCCGTGTCATCGCCGGCGCACCGCGCAGCGAGTCGTATTTGGACTGTCGCCGCGCCCGGAAGCGGGCTTTGTCGCTGAAGGCGGAAATCACCTCGGGCGTCGGCCGCAGGTAGATTTCGCCCGACTCCGCATCGACGATGATGGCATTGCCGCGCTCGACGCGTTCCATGATGCCGCGTGCTTGGCCGACGGCTGCCAATCCGAGCGCTCGGGCAACGATCGCGACATGGCTCTGGCCGCTGCCGTCTTCGATGACGAGCCCGCGCAGACGCGATCGATCGTAATCGAGCAGATCGGCGGCACCCATCGTACGAGCGACGAGCACCGCGTCGGGCGGCAGCTCGGTGCGCGTTGCGCCGCCATCCTTGTGCGCCGCCAGCATGCGCAGCAGCCGATCGGACAAATCGTCGAGGTCGCGCAACCGCTCACGCCAAAAGGGGTCGCCCTGGCGCAGCATGCGCGTCCGCGACCCGTTCTGCACCTGCTCGACGGCGGCTTCCGCGGTCAGCCCGGATTCGACGGCTTCGCCCAAGCGGCGTTGCCAGCCGCGATCGTTGGCGAACATGCGATAGGCCTCGAGCACGTCGCGATGCTCGCCGGCGCGCGCCAGTTCGCCTTGATCGATGAGTTCGTCGAGTGTCGCCTTGAGTTCAGCCAGCGCCGTGTCGAGGCGGAATTTCTCCGCATCGGGGTCGTCGCTCGTCAGGTCCGTAACGGCCACGCGCGGCTCGTGCAACACGACATGGCCCAGCGCCAGCCCTTCCGAGATCGGCTGCGCTTTGACGACGTGGCTCTGCATCCGCTCGAGGGCGGCCGCGGTTCCCGATCCCGCCACTTCGCCCGACACGAGATGCTCGGCCAGCACCATCGCCGTCGTCTGCAGCGCCTCGACGTCGTCGTCGGAATACTCGCGCCGCGTGCGGTTCTGGACGGTGAGCACACCCAGCACGTTGCCGCTGCGCTGGATCGGGACTGCGAGGAACGAGTGATACACTTCCTCACCCGTTTCGGGGCGATAGGAGAACGCGGGATGTTTCTGTGCTTCGGGCTCATTGATCGGAATGGCCAACTCCGCGCAGCGCCCCACGAGGCCTTCACCGCGCCGCATGAACATCGCGTGCACGGCGCTGCGGTTCAGGCCTTCGGTGGCGAACAACTCGAGCGATCCGTCCTGGCGCTTGAGATAGATGGAGCAGACTTCGGCCACCATGAGGCCCGCGATGTGGCGCACGATCTTGTCGAGGCGGCTCTGGCCGTCGTCGGTCTCGGCCATGGTTTCGCGCAAGCGGCGAAGGATCGGCCGGAGCGCTGCCGGTTCGGCATGGCGCGGTTCGTCCAGCGGTCTCTTGGCCATCTCGAGCCTGTTCCCAATTCCGGCATTTGCGAAATGCCGCGCCAGCTCCTGGTCGGTTCATCCCGGTGCCCGCGCGAGCCACGAGACGGGTCTACACCCTGCGCGTTGTCTTCGGCGCCTGTTCGTGGCGCCGGCACGGCTCAATCGGCGTCGAGGCCGTAGAGCGAGTGCAGTGTGCGTACGGCGAGTTCAGTATAGGCAGAATTGATCAATACGCTGATTTTGATCTCCGAAGTGGTGATCGCCTGAATGTTGATGCCTTTTTCGGCGAGTGCCTTGAACATTTCGGCCGCTACTCCGGCGTGGCTGCGCATGCCGATCCCGATCACGGAGACTTTGACGACGTCGGCGGAGCTGTCGACGTCGAAATAGCCGATCTCGTCGCGCGTCGCTTTCAGCACGTCGAGCGTCCGCGGCAGCTCCGATTCCAGCACCGTGAACGTCATATCCGTGTGGCGGCCGTCCGACGACAGGTTCTGCACGATCATGTCGACGTTGACGTTGGCCTGGGCCAGCGGACCGAACACGGCGGCCGCCACTCCCGGCTTGTCGGCAATTTTGCGCAACGTGACCTTGGCTTCGTCTTTCGAATAAGCGATGCCGCTGACGACTTGCGATTCCACGATCTCTTCCTCGTCGCAAAGTATGGTGCCCACCGTATCCCACGTATCGGGGTGGGCAGCCTTCATTTGGTCGGGTGCCACGAAGCTCGACAGGACCCGCGTGCGCACACGGTACACCATCGCCAACTCGACCGAGCGCGTCTGCAACACTTTCGACCCCAGCGACGCCATCTCGAGCATCTCCTCGTAGGAGATTTTCGTCATGCGCCGCGCTTTGGGAACGACGCGTGGGTCGGTCGTGTAGACGCCGTCGACATCTGTGTAGATGTCGCACAAGTCGGCATCGATTGCCACGGCCAGGGCCACGGCGCTGGTGTCGGACCCGCCACGCCCCAGCGTCGCCACGCGATTGCGCTCGGGTTCGATGCCTTGGAACCCGGCGACGACCGCCACTTCTCCCGACGCCAGTCGTTCTTTCAGCCGTGTGCCGTCGATGCTCATGATTCGGGCCGCGCCGTGCGCATTGTCGGTGACGACGGGAATCTGCCACCCCTGCCAGGACCGCGCTGATACCCCCATCGATTGCAACGCGATGGCGAGCAGTCCTGCGGTGACGTTCTCGCCGGAGGCGACCACGGCGTCGTATTCGCGCGCATCGTGCAGCAGCGATGCCTCGCGCACCCACGAAACCAGTTGATTGGTCGTGCCCGACATGGCCGAGACGACGACCGCGACCTTGTTGCCCGCGTCGACCTCCCGTTTGACGTGGCGCGCGACGTTGCGAATGCGCTCCACGTTGGCGACCGACGTGCCGCCGAACTTCATGACAAGCGTTGTCATCGGGCCTTCCCGTCGAGGGTCCCCCAGCCGAGGTCTCGATCTTTCCGTGCTGTGTCGATCGGCCTCGTCAACGTGGCCCGACGCTTCCGCCATGCATACTCGAGCAGCTTGGCCCATGCAACAAAACATGGCACGCAATAGGAGCCGCGCCGGGACTTTGGGCCGCCTGCCGGGAATTGCGGCGATAGGACCCGATGGGCTATCGACGATCGTTTGGCCACCCTTGGCGAAACCAAGACAGCGACACCGGCAAAAGACCAGAAGCTTTGCAGAAATTCGGCAGTTTCGTCGCGGATTCGGCGGTCACGGGAGCGGAGCGGATATCGATGTCCTTGACACGCGAAACGCGCCCGACCCAATGGTGACGCATGTCAGACCCACAGCCCCTCCCTCGATCGACGACGCTCGATCCCGCCGAAATCGATGCCTTCGCGCGGATTGCGGCGGAATGGTGGGACCCGCACGGCAAATTCCGCCCCCTCCATCGCCTCGGACCCGCGCGCCTGTCGTTCATGCGCGCGCGGCTGGTGGCCCACTTTCAGCGACCCACGGAGCGTCTGCGACCGTTCGAGGGACTGCGCGTTCTCGACATCGGCTGCGGCGGCGGATTGGTGTCGGAACCGATCGCGCGCCTGGGCGCCACCGTTACGGGGATCGATCCGGGCCAGGAAAACATCGAGGCGGCGAGCCGTCACGCGGCGGAGTTCGGGCTCGACATCGCCTATCGGGCAGCGACAGTCGAGGATCTGGTCGCGGAAGGGATCACGTTCGATGCCGTCTTGTGCCTCGAGGTCGTCGAGCACGTTCCCGACCCCGGCGCCTTTCTAGCGCTGTGCACGCAGCTCGTGCGTCCTGGCGGGCTGCTCATCACGTCGACGATCAATCGCACGATGAAAGCCTGGTTGCTCGCCATCGTCGGCGCCGAGTACGTGCTGCGCTGGTTGCCCGTGGGCACGCATCGGTGGGAGCGCTTCGTGACGCCTGACGAGATGGCACGCTATCTCGCGGCGTCGCACCTCCAAAGTCTGCATACCGAGGGCATGGTCTACGATCCGTTCACCGACGCGTGGTCGCTTGCAGCCGACACCGACGTCAATTACTTGGTGTCGGCCGCCAAGCCCGCCTGAGGGTCACACCTGTGACACGAGACGGTCCAGAATCCGATCGGGCAGCACGCTTTTGAGGACAGCGGCGATCTGCGTCGCCATGCCCACGCGATAGCGCGTTTTCGGCCGCGTCGATTCCAACGCGTGCACGATCTTGTCCGCCACGGCTTGCGGCCCGAGTTTGAACCGGCTCTTTCCGCCGGCCTCCATCATCGCCAGCCGCCGCCGATAAAAGTCGCGATGGGGCGAGTTCTCGATGTCGATCGACGCCTTGAACTTGGCCAGCGTCGACGCCAGGAATTCGGTTTCGATGGGACCCGGTTCGATCAGCGCCACGTGAATGCCGGCCGGCGCCAGTTCCACCCGCAGCGCATCCGAGATCGCCTCGAGCGCGTATTTGGAAGCCGCATAGGCCCCGCGATAAGGCCCCGAAACGAACCCCAGCACCGAGGAGCACATGACGATGCGCCCGCCGCCCGCCGCGCGCATCGCCGGCACGATCAATCGCGTCAGCTCGTGGGTGGCCACGACATTGACCTCGAAATGCGATCGCAGATCACCGGCGCTCGTGTCTTCCATGGCGCCGATCATGCCGTAGGCGGCGTTGTTGTAGAGCGCGTCGAGGCGGTGATCGGTGCGCGTCAGAACGTCCTCGGCGCACGCCCGCACGGAGGTGGGATCGCTCATTTCCAGCGCGATGGTCTCCAACCCCTCGACATCGGCCAGACGTGCCAAGTCTGCCGGCTTGCGCGCCGTGGCGATCACGCGCCAGCCACGCGATTTGAGCGCACGCGCGGTCGCTAGCCCAATGCCGGTCGAGCATCCGGTAATGAGGATCGATTTGCGACGCCCCGTTGCCGTTACCATGCCCGTTGGCGTCACCATGAAAGGCCTTTGCTGCTATCCGGGCTGAGCGTCACTTGTGCGCCTTGCCTTCGGAGGCGCGCATCTCTTCGACCTTTCTCTTGATCTGGTCGGGCGTGGGATTGGTGGCTTCAATCCATCGCTTCAGCTCTTCGAACTGCTGTTTTTCGGTCACCGTCGGGGAGCGCTTCGTAATGCCGGGATCGGTGGGTGGGGGCCGGGCTCCGGGTGTGGGCACCATCTGGGCGCGATTGAGAACGCTGGGCGCGTCCCACCGGGGGCCACCGTACAGAATGCCCGCATACATCGTCTGGGCCGTGGATTCGGGCACGCCACGCCGCAGGGCGGCTTCGAGGAACATGGTGTGCACGTCCTCCCATTTACGAGTTTTGTTGGTGCAGAAATAATCGTGGATGATGGCCGCGTCGCGGTGCGGCCCGTCGAACGGCCCACCGATGAACGACCACAGGCTCCAGGGGATCGACGCTCCGTCGGACACGAAGCCACTGGGCACATCCCAATCGACGCCCCTGCTGTCCTTGTAACCGAAGGGCTCGATCAATCGAACGTTGCGATCCTCCGGACCTTTCGGCTCCAGGAACTCGACTTTGAGCTGACCTTTGAAGGTGCCGTTCTTGAACGCGCCCGTCGCTGCCGTTTGCGGGCGCGTAATGAGAGCACTCACCGAATCCGGCAGCATGTCGCAGCCGCTGACGCCCAGCACGCCGATCACGGCGACAATATTCACGATGGGTCGCATCGTCCCGCTCCCCCGAGCTGTTCCGTGGCCGCATCGCAGCCTCTGCCAGATGCCCGACGGACGCTAGGCACGGCGTGTTGCCTCGTCAACTATGCTTCGGAGGTGGTCCCCAATTTGCCGCGTCACCTGTGGCCGGGCGCAGGGCAATCGCACGGCGGAGCCTGAAAAAAAGTTATCCCCGCGCTCCTGGGCGCACGTATCTTGTGCCATGTGCAAATGTCGACAAGAGGCGTACGGCGTGGTTCTGGAATGGTCGCGAGCAGTGTTTTGGGTGGGATTGGCGCTGGCGCTGGCGTGGCTGCCGCCCCTGGCTCCTGCCCTGGCTGGCGTCGCAGGCTGGTCGGCCGTTTCAGCGGTTCGTGACGATCGACTTGGGGCCTGTTTGGCCGTCGAGCGGCGAGGCTTCGCTGACGGGGAAGTTCGAGGACATGATCGGTTGGCCGAACAAGAACCCCTGCATGTGGCTGATATGATACTCGGCGAGAAGTTGCGCCGTCGGTTCGTCTGCGACCCACTCGGCGACGGTTTCCAGACCGAACGTGTGGGCAATTTCGACCAGGGTCTTGATGAACACCCTGTTGGACGGTTCGGTCATCAGGTTGCGCACGAAAGAGCCGTCGATCTTGACCGTGTCGACCCGCAGCATCTTCAAATTCTTGAACGACGTGTAGCCCGCCCCGAAATCGTCGATCGCCACCCGGCAGCCGAGTTCTTTCAGCATATCGACGAAGTTGATCGACACGTCGAAGTCGTCGATGACCGACGTTTCGGTGATCTCGATGGTCAGTCGTTGCAGAAGTTGGCGCTTGCCCCCGGTCAGCTTGTGCAGGGTCACGAGCCAATCGTGATCGCTGGCCGTCAGGCTCGAAACGTTCAGCGCCAAGCGAATGTCGGGGTGTTTTTTCAGAATGTCGACCGCCAGCTCCAGCGTGCGGCGATCGATCAACCGCGACAGCCCGATTTGTTCGGCCACCTCGATGAATTCACCCGCCGAGACGATCACGCCGTCGGGCCGCTCCATGCGCAGCAGGCATTCCCAATGCTCGGGCTCGCGCGTTGCCATCGAAACGATCGGCTGCAGAGCGAGCAGCATGCGGTTTTCATCGAGCGCGGAAATCACCTCGTTGGCGAGCGTGATATTGCGCTGCCGCTTGGATTCTCCCGAGGCGTTGGGCTCGTAAGGAATGAATCCGTCCTGGCGGCGGGATTTGGCCTTGTCGAGCGCCATCAGTGCGTGGCTCACCGCCTGATGCACGCTGCGGGCCTGCTCGGGCAGCATGACGCCGCCGATGGACAATGTCGCAGACAGTTGGCACCCGGCGGCTTCGATCGTCGCATCACGCACGGTTGCAATGAAACGGTCGGCGGCGATGCGCATGGCGCTCATGCTGCAATCATTCAGGATCACGCCGAACTTGTTGGAAGACCAGCGACCCAGCGTATCGCAGCTGCGCAGCCGCGTTTTGATGAGCTTGGCCGTCTTGGCAATGACCTCGTCGCCGACGGCAAAGCCGAAGGTGTCGTTGATGACCGACAAATTGTCGATGGCGATGATCAAAAAGGCGCAACTCTCCGCAGTGCGCTGGGCCCGCTCGAGAACGGCGGAGATCGCTTCGGTCAGGCGGGTTCGGTTGAGTTGGCCCGTCAGTTCGTCGTGATCATTGCCGTAGAGCAGGCGCTGTTCTTCGCGCTGACGCTCGTCGACGACACGCACGATGCCGTCTGCGCGGATGGGGCGACCGTCCTGGTCGAACGTGCAGCGACCGTGATCTTCGAGCCAGAGCCTTGTCTCACTGCGCCGGCCGCCCGGCACGAACCGGTATTGCGCGCTGTAGTGGGCGCCCGACCTGGAGGTGTCGGGCTTTGCCGAAGCAATGGCATCTTGCCGTTGCCGGACGTGCTCTGGCGCGATCAGGAATTGGAATTCGGTCCCCGTAGCGATGGCCGTCGTATTGCGGATGCCCAGGACGTCGCCCGCATTGCTTTCCCAGTCGATGCTGTCCGAGACCAAATCCCAAGAATAAGCCGTCGTCTGCACGCCCGACAGGATATCGACCAGCGCCGGTGGAGGTCCGTCGGCGGCAGCAGAATCGGGGCGACCGGTCTCGCTGTGCACCACGGTGAGGCCATGTCCGGATGAATGTGTCGGTGAGCTCGGCACGCCTGTTCCCATACTGATTGGCGACCGTGACACTGAACGGAGGAGCGTTCAGCCATCCGCGGACAGCCCACAGGGGAGACGTTAACGCTCAGCCGTTAACAAGCCTTGAAGTGAGGAAAAGACCCGCAGTACGGGCCTTTCAGCCCGCCAAATGCGTCAGCAGCGTTGGGCCGGAGGAGGGTATGACAACGCTGCGAAGTCAAGCAATCAGGCGTCGCCGCCGATGTTGAAATCGCGCCGTGCGGTGCGGATACCGATCGAGAAGCCGGCCACCACGTCGATGAGCGTGGCGATCATGATGAAAAAGAAAATCGAGGTTGCCGCCTGCGGCACCAGCAGGAATTCGACGAGGCAGGCGATGAACACGACCATCGACAGGCCGTGATCGAGCAGCGAGGAGCTGGTCGTGTAGGTCGCCTTGATCAACTCGCCAAACAACAAGATCATCGTCAGCAGGATGATCAAGTCGCCCTTCGAGAACACCCACACCGCGCCGCGCAGCATCGGAATCTGGAACAGCGGATTGCGCAAAATCTCGTCGGCTGGAACGGGGCTCGACCATGCTCCGGAGAGCACCACCAGATTGTAGACGACGAACGAGAGGACGAGTAGCGGGATGACCCGTAGCGACATGGTTTGCTCCTGTACGTCGGGGCGGAGTGGCAACCGGCCCTCCGTCAGCGGATCGTCTACTAAACGCCGACTGTGACAGAATTGAAGAGCGCCGTACTCCAGCGCGTTCCACGTAGGTCGGGTCAACAGCAGCGCGACCCGACATCCACGGCTACCTCGACACTGGCGGGTCGCGGTCCGTTGCCTCGGCCCGACCCGCGCCGCGCATCAGGTCGCGAGTTCCGTCTTCGCTTTCAACACCTGCCGCTTGCGATAGGTGCCCGCTTTCAGGTCGATGTGATGGGGGCGGCGCAGGTTACCACTCACTTTGTCCTCGACGTAGGCCGGCGCCACCAGCGCGTCAGCCGAACGGCGATTGCCGCGCTTCATGCGCGATGTCTTTTTCCTGGGGACAGCCATGAGACGAGGCTCCTTCTTGGTCGTTGTGTTGTCGAGGCTCGCCTCGGGCGAGCGGATCCGTTTTGCGATCGTGCGCGCCAGCCGGGTCGAATGGGCTGTCCAGGGCCGCGCCGCGCAGACGCGAGCTGAATATCGACCATGGCAGCCGACGCTTGGCGCGCGGACGCAATCGGCCGCGCTTATAACGGCAATCCCGCCCGGTGACCAGTGACTATCTGCCGTCCGGCTTCTAGCGTGTTTGCCTGCCGGGCGCTACACCTTCGGCTCACTCGATCAACCCGAGGTTCCGGTGCCGACATTCGAGGCAAAGCTCGCGACCGCTGCAACCCGTGTGGAGGTGCGGCTCGGCAATCTGCTCGACGGGCAGGCGGATGCAACTCCAGACCGGTTGCTCGCCGCCATGCGTCATGCGGTCCTGGGGGGCGGCAAACGGTTTCGGCCGTTTCTCGTGCTCGAGGTGGCGGAGCTGTTCGGCGCCGATTCGGACGCCGCGCTCGACGTGGCTGTGGCCCTTGAATTCGTCCACTGTTACAGCCTCGTCCACGACGACCTCCCGGCGATGGACAATGACATGTTGCGGCGCGGCCGGCCCACCGTCTGGGCAGCCTTCGACGAATGGACCGCCATCCTTGCCGGTGATGCTCTGCTGACACTCGCGTTCGAACTTCTGGCCACCCCGCGCACTGACATCCCCGCAGCGACTGCGGCCGACCTCGTGCGTCGTCTGGCGCGGGCGTCGGGTCCCGCTGGCATGGTCGGCGGCCAGATGCTCGACCTGGAAGCCGACAAGATCGGCCAGCCACCCAAACCCACAGCGCAACACATCGCCCGTCTGCAAGCCATGAAAACCGGCGCACTCATCACGTTCGCCTGCGAGGCGGGTGCGCTCCTCGGCGGCGCCAGTGCATCCGGGCTGGCGGCGATGCGCGACTATGGCGACGCGCTGGGCCGCGCCTTCCAGCTGTCCGATGATCTGCTCGACGCCACAGGAGATGCCGGCACGCTGGGCAAGGCGGTGGGCAAGGACGCCGTCGTCGGCAAGGCGACGTTGGTGTCACTGGGCTCCATCGACGAGGCCCGGCACCGTCTCGATGAAATCGTGGCGCAGGCACGCGCAGCCCTCGCCCCCTTCGGCGATCACGCCCGCCTGCTAGTCGAGGCTGCAACTTTCATGGTCACCCGCGACCGCTGATCCCCGGTTGGGCTATCCCGGCGTGGTCTCGCATCCCAGATAGGCGTCGAATGCGGCCCAGAAGCCCTGACGAACGTCGTCTGTTTCCTGCAGGATCTCGTGTCGCGACGCCGCCAGGGTCACATGCGCCCCGATTTTCAGGCGGCGCGTGAACTGCTCGATGGCAGCAGTTGAAACGATGCGATCCTGGCCGGCAGCCACCAGCAGGACGGGCACACGCACGCGCGGTCCGAAGTCCGGCGACATGAGCATGTCCATGGACCGGTACGCGGCTCTCAACCAAGCGATGGTCGGTGATCCGATCACCAGTTCGGGCGCCGCCTCCTGAAGTTGGCGGTTGCGCAGAAAACGGTCCGGGTCGCAGGTCAGCAGATTGTGCTCGAAGCCTTTCGCCTCAGCCGACAGCGGTGAGCCACCCCAGACGAATTGCTGTCCAGTGGGTCCCCACCCGAACGCTTCGGCATAGAGGCGCGCTATTCTCTGCGGCACCGGGACTTTCAGATCGCTGAACGCCAGCATGGGCGCCGTGAGCACCATCCGGTCGAACCACGACCCGGCCGAGGTTGCGCCGCGCAGCGCGATGTTGCCACCCATCGAATGGCCCAGCGCGATGTAGGGTGGCGGGCAGTCGGGCAGCACGATATCGCGCATGAAACGCGCCACATCTGCGTCGTACTCGGCGAAATCGGTGATGTGCCCCTTGGTCGGATCGGCAAGCAGGCGCTGCGACCCCCCTTGGCCACGCCAATCGTGAATGGCGACGGCAAAGCCACGGCGGCGCAGATCCGCAATCGTCTCGAAGTATTTCTCGATGGGCTCGGTGCGACCGGAAAAAATCACGACCGTGCCGCGCCGAGGTTTCCGCGTGGCGTCCCAGCGCGCAAAGCGCAGCACCACACTGTCATGCGCCACGAACGTGCCCATGACCGCCCCGCTGGGCACCGGGTTTCTGGCGAGCGCGACGAGCTCCATGTCGTTTCGGCATCCCCTACGTGCACGGCGGCGCAGCGTTCCCCCCAACAAAAAGGGCGATGGTGCGCTCGCGCTCCACCGCCATGATCATATCTGACTCGCTCGGTGGGGTCGCCTGTCGCTCACCGCCTCAATTGCGCCGGGCTCAGTAGTAGGGGCGCCGTGGGCGGTCGTCCTCGTAAGCATAGGGGCCACGGTCGGATCGTGCGATTCTGCGCGCGCTGACAACGCTTCCCGAGCACTGGTCGACATTCAGCACGAACAGCTCACCGCGATGCCGCGCTTCGATCCGCGCGACACCGTCCCGCAGATCGAGGTCGTGGAAATCGCGCCACCCCTCGTCGACGAGCCGGCGTTTGATCTCGTCGCGCGACACGCAGGCGACGCGCGTGCGCGAACCGAAATCGCTGTGGCGGTGCGCACGCGGCTCGTAAACGGAATCGACGTCGCGCTCGCGGACCCTCTCACGATAGACATAGGCGGGCGGCATCACGGGGATTGGGTCGGCCGTATAATAGCGGGGTGCGGGTTTGTGGGGGATCGGCGCGGGGCCATAAATGTCCCGGTAGCGATGATCTTCGTAGGCCGAGTGGCGTTTGTACCCACCACTGGGATAGCGATCGTAATCGAGATCGGCCGCCACAGCGCCGGTCACGCCAACGACGAGTGCCGCAGCGAGTGTGGCTGCTGCCCGCATCAACACATTCATCGTTCCATCCTCCACGCCAAGTCGCAACTGTGCCAGGGGCCTCCCCGGAATGGCAGAGTGTCGGCAGCGATGTGAATGCAAGCACAACCCGTCATTCATCCTGTATTCATCGCAGCAAACGTTCGGGCCATCTTTCGCGTGCAGCCAAAACGCGCGATACGCCCAAGTCGTTCAAGCTGTAAAGTGCCGTATTTTATGGACATTCCGCAAGTGGTCGCAGGTGTGGCGAACCTTTCGCAGCACCATGTCCAATGCCTGTTTCGAGCATAACGAAAGGGGCGTGATCGTCACTTCATCACGACTTCGACTTGCACGGGGTCTCCGGGCTCCAGCACGAACTCACTGCGAAATGTGCGACCGGAGTGGCGGGCACTGACGATGTAGGTCCCCGCCGCAAGGATATGCGTCGGCAAGGCGCCTGAGCTTTCCACGACGGTTTCACCCTGGGGTGTCTGCACGACCCATTGCGTATCGGCCACGGCTTCACCACCCGCGCGCTCGACGAGCTTGAAGGTGATCTTGGCGCCGTGATGCGCAACCGTCGCTTCCAGCAGTTTGCCTGCTTCCACGGTGATGTCGGCGCGCACGATGGCGTTGGCGTCCCCCCACAGGCTGACGATTTGATAGGGCCCCGCGTTCAGGCGCATGATCAAACCCGGACGGGCGGCTGAGACGATCTTCGCCCGATTACCGAGCTGATCGGCCTCCGCCGCATAAACGTCGTAAGCGACGCTCGTATCCGGCATCGGCTCTCCGGAGGCGAGCGCCGCCTTGATCCGCAGCCCGCCCGCATCCAAGACGAACTTCTCCGTCAGTGACGCGCCTGCCGACAAGGTCAGGCGGCGGGTGATATTTGCCCTGCCGAACGCAACGTTGACCACATAATCGCCCGGCGGGAGGGGAATCGACGGGGCCGCATCGCGCCGCGTCTCCAGCAATTTCGGTGGCGTGGGTTCGGAGGCACCGGTATTGGCGGGCGCCTGATAAACACGCCAGACCAAACCTTGATCGATGAGCGGTCCTGCCGTCGTCAGCAGGGCCGAAAGCACGAGCTCCGAGCGCTTGGCCTGCGGTGGGCCCGACCGCTCGATGACCGACGTGTTGGTCGTGGGGGCAGTGGGTGCAGCTGCGGGTCTGCGATCGGGTTGGGGCTGCTGCGCTGGACTGATGCTCGGCCACGCCATCGACGCACCCAGCAGCACAGCCGTCACGAGGCCCAGTCGTCGAATTGGCGAGAGGTGGTGCGGGACTATTGGGGCAAGGATGCTCATGGCGGTAGGGGCTCACTGCGTGTCGGGCCGGGCGATATGCTCCAGACCGCGCGACAGCAGAGCCCACCATTTCGGCCACCGCATGGCGAGACGCCGCAACATCCACAGTTTTTCTCGTCAATGTTGCCCGCGCTCAGCCTTCAGCGCGCCGTCAAGTCGACCGACCGCGTCTCGCCGGGCCGCACCTCGACGGGTTCCTCGGCCCGCCGGTCGCGCGCCTCCGCTCGAACCGTGTAGCGGCCGGCAAGCAATAGCGGCCGGGCCTCCGTCTGGCTGGCGCTCCAAACCGCGCGTCCCGTGCCATCGCGAATATCCCAGGCCACGTCGGTGAGGGGCTGGCCGCTGCCGTCCAGCAAACGCAGGCGCAGGTGGCCAGCCGTCAGTTCCAGCGTCACCGGCTCCCGCCCACCCGCTTTCAACTCAATCTCGCGCGAGGCTGCCGCATTGCCCGAACCGATGCGGCTGTCGACACGGTAGCGACCGGCCGGCAATTCGAACACGGCGGGCTGCTCACTCGACACCGCCACGGCCTTGTCGCCGTCGAGCCGCTCGAGGCGGGTGCTGACTGGATCGGGACTATCCATGCCGCTGCCGACGACTTTCGTCGCCACTTCGATCCGCCCGGTGTCGAGTGCGAGCGTCCGTTTCTCCACCAGTCCAGACTTGATCGTAAACCGCTCGCGCTTTTCGGCGCCCCCGCGCCGGGCGACCGCATGATAGGACCCGGCAGGCAAGGCGACGGTCGCTGGGCTGGCGGCAGAGCGCCAGATTTCGCGGCGCCCCTGGGGCGCATCGGGATCGTCCTGGAATACCGAGAGCAGGGCTCGATCGACCTTCTGTCCACCCGTGGCGACGACCGCCGACAATTCGATGGCCCCGAAGGTGAGCCCTTGATCGAACGCCCATAGCTGCCCTGCGCGAATGCTCAGCGTCCGCTCGTGGCGCCCCGATCCTGATGTGAGCGCGACGACGTAGGTGCCCGGTGCCAGGGTAATCTCCGGGACGAGGCCCCGCTGAAAGGCCATCGTTTCCGCCTCCGCATCGATGCGTTTGACGGACACGACCACATCAGCCAGTGCCGCCAGCAGTTCGGGGGGCGCATCGCGGGCCGGCGCGGGTAGGCGCAGAACTCCGGCGCGCAGCACGACGGCAAGCACCTGCGGCCTGCCGTGCACAACGTCGATGGCGCTGCTGGTCTTCACGAACCCCAACCACGCTTCGATCTGATACGCCCCCGTGGGCAGCTCGAGCAGGGGTGCCACCGCATCGCCTTCCCAGACCGCCGTAGTGGCCGTGCCCGTTCCGGTGCGTCTCACCACCCGCCAGCGCACCGGTGATGCCACAGGTGCGCCGCCGTCCGTCAATAGGGCAGTGAGCTGCAAGCCGGGTTTGGCGGCCTCGGTGGCAGGCGCAGGTGCAGCCTCCCGTTTTGGCGGTGCCGGCTCGGCGCGTGCAACGGAAGGGGCTGCGACGCGCCCATGCGTCGTTCGCATCGCATCTTCGACAGCTGCGATCAGCTGCACGCCCGTCACGGTCTCGTAGTGTTTTCCGCCGGTTGCATTCGGCAGGCAGGACAGGCGTAAATTCTCCTCACGACGGGCACCCAGCGAAACGACATGCACCACGGTCCCCGGATTTTGCTCCCGCAGATCGGCGACCGCCGAACAGGGATCGAGCTGGCAGTTGTCGCCATCGTCGTGGATCAGCACTACCGTAGCGTCAGCGGGCGCCGGCGGAAGCTGTCGCGCCGCCTCGCGCAGCGCCAGCGTGATCGGGCCGCGCCCGCTCGGCTTGTGCTTTTCCAGTGCCCCTGCGATCCGAACGCCGCTCCCGGACTCGGGCCGCACCATGACCTCGACGTCATTGCAGTCTCCCCGCCGATGCCCGAATGACACGAGTCCGATGCGAGCGTCCCTCGTGGTGGACGCGAGGCTGGTCAAGATCGCATCCCGGGACTGAGCCAGTTTATTGCGGCGCTCGCCCTCGAGATTGGCCCACATCGAGCCCGACCCATCGAGCACGAAGACGACGGTGTGGGGGTCTGCGGCGCCAGCGGGTGATGCCATGACCAATCCGGTTGCCATCGCGGTGAGCCACAGCCTTGCAATCCGACTCATGCGGTGCCTCCTGTGCGATGGTGACATCATCCAACCCGTCCTGACATTGTCGTGCGCGCAAATTCGGGCTAGAGGCAATTCCACCCGTTTGCAACTGCTGCTCGCCAAGGAGCCGCCATGCCCAACCCCGCCCTCGAGCTTCTGCGCACCCGCCGCTCCATCAAAGCCGCAATGTTTACGGGCCCCGGCCCCGATGCGGCCGAACTCGAGCAAATTCTGACCTGCGCAGCGCGCGTACCGGATCACAAACGCGTTGTCCCCTGGCGGTTTATCGTGTTCGAGGGCGATGCCCGCAGTCGCTTCGGCGACGTCCTGGCGCGCGCCGTCGTCGACGAAGACAAGGACCCACCGTCGCACATGCGCCTCGAGACGGAGCGCAATCGGTTCCTGCGCGCCCCTTTGGTGGTTGCCGTGATCTCCCGTGTCGTGCCGACCGTTGGCGCGCCGGAGTGGGAGCAGGTGCTGTCGTGCGGTGCCGCCGCGCAGAACCTGTGTCTTTCGGCAAACGCGCTGGGCTACGGCACCTGCTGGATTACCGAGTGGTACGCCTACAATGCCACCGTCGGCCGCGCATTGGGCCTGGCCGGCAACGAGCGCGTCGCGGGCTTCGTCTACATCGGTACACCGAAGGAACGCCCGGACGACCGCGAACGCCCCGCACTGGCCTCGATCGTCAGCCGCTGGAATGGCTGAGGCCGCCCAATCATACCGGTAGACTTGGCGAGTGATTTGCCGTACATGCGGCGGGGCTGGTCGACGCACTCCGGCGACAGCTCAGGCCGCTCTGGCTTGATACGTTCCGCGGTAGCTCAGCGGTAGAGCAGCCGGCTGTTAACCGGCTGGTCGTAGGTTCGAATCCTACCCGCGGAGCCAATTTATCTCGCTTTCACGGCTATCTGCATCAGCTGCGCGCGCCGGTGGAGCGTGTGCGTGCGACAGGGATCATCGCATGGATGAGACGAAGATCGACCGCGCGGCCATGGGGCGTTTGGCCAAGGCGTTGGCGTTCATCTGTGGACCCAAGCATCCCACCACAGTTGCCCTCCAGGCCGCCTCCGACAGCGGCACCGAGCGGGATATCAAAGCCGCCCGCCTCCTCTTCCTGAAATTGAAGTCCGGCGATCGTCGCGCTGCGCTGGACATGCTGGCGGACTGAAACCAGGAACCACGGTTCGCGCGGGACGTTGCACCTCCAAGGAGACCGTGCATGCCCTCATCGCGTCCGACTTTCGCAACTCTTGCCATCGTCGTGGCTCTCAGTGTGTCGGCCACATCGCTCACCTATGCTCAGTCCAGCGGTGGGGGCAGTAGTGGCGGCGGCAATTCCGGCGGTGCCAGCGGAGGTGCGGGCGGTGCCAGTGGCGGCACGGCAGGCGGCGGCCCCGGTGGGTCGATTTCGCCCAGTGGCGGTGGCGCCTCGACCAATCCATCCGTGACAGGATCGGCGACAACGGGCGCGCCGACGACGACAACGGGTGTTCCCTCGGCTGCGACGCCTCCCTCGACCGGCGCCGTCGGCAGCCCCTCCGTCGATCCGTTGCGCCGGGTCGTGCCGGGAGTTCCGAGTACCGGCGTCAATCCACAGGTCGGCGTTCCCAATTCCGCCAGTCCGACGACGCCCGGTGCGCTACAGCCGCAGGTCGGAGGATCGAGTGCCACGGCCGGAGGATCGGCGCGTCCGGGTCAACGGGTCGTCATAGATCCCCTGAAACAGTGCCTGAACGACTGGGACTCCGGCACCCACATCACGCGAAAACGGTGGGCCGAGATTTGCAGGAACCGGCCGAAAATTGGTGTCGACACGGTCGATACGCCCGCTGCTGGCAACGGTCGCGCCAAGGGCGCCCGCGCATATCGATGATGATCCGTTGGACGCGTCCGGCCAGCGCTCACGCGGGCACCGACTTCAGTTTCAAATCGACCACCGTCACCACCGAATCCGTCTCGCCGGTGGGCGTCGAGGCCTGCAGCGTATAGCTCTGATCGGTCTGGCCGATCAAACCTGTCGGTCCCGACTTCGTTTTGTCGGTGTCGCCTTGGCCGACGTAGCTTTGGGACAAAGCACCGGGTTCGGCCGGCTTTCCTCCGGGCCCCCAAACCACCCAGATCAGCACCAATTTGGCATCCGACAGCCGATCTGTCCCCGCCCGTTTGATGGTGCCCGAATACGTTTGCTCGGCATCACCGCGAGCCGGACGGAAAACGCAATTCATCGAGCGCTCTTCGCCAACTGCGGTCTGTGGCTGAGTCGGCTCGTTTGGTTTATTGGCTACCGTGCAGGTGAGCGTGCCGATGTTGGTGCGCGACTCCTGTGCCGATGCCGGAGCGGTGACTGCCAGGCCCCCAGCCAGAGCGAGCGCAATGGCCCGCCGGGTGGCCACGGGTCGTGTGTCGTGCGTCTCGAACATGATTCTGCATTCCTTTGACGCCGGATGCCTCAGTCCTCGGCACAACACCCTATTGTCCGGCGAGTTCCGTAGCCGAGGATTCCGCTCGAAGCCGTAGGGTCATGCGCTATGCTGACGACGGGAACGCGTCGAGCGGCCCCAACCGTGCGTCGTATCCGACAGAGGGCTGGCACTGCGTGAAGCTGACCGACACTGCGAGCTATGCCGACGCGCAGCGCCATTTTTCCAGCGCCAAACTCTGGGGGCTGTTCGACGGCTCGCGCGACCGGCTGAACCTCGCGCACGAGTGCGTCGACCGCCACGCGACGAACGAGACCCGCGTCGCCGTCCGCATCGCGCACGCGGATGGTCGCGATGATACGCTGACGTTTCGCCGGTTGTCCGAGCTGTCCTCCCAGGTTGCCCATTGGCTGCGCGCGCGCGGCGTTGGCCCGGGGGATCGGGTCGCGATCATGCTGGAGCCCTCGATCGTGTTCTATGCAAGCCTGTTCGGCGCCATCAAAGCGGGCGCCATCGCGGTGCCGCTGTTCACGTTGTTTGGTCCCGACGGGCTGCGCCTGCGCATCGACGACTGCCGCCCCGAGGTGCTGCTGACCAACGTCGAGAAAGCCCCGATCGCGGACGGCATGGCAGGCTTGGATGTCGTCATCGCGGATGAGGCGTTTCTGGTGTCCCTCTCCGCTTTTCCCTCGACGTTCGCTTGGGGGTCGCGTGGCGATGATCTGGCCGTCTTTCAGTACACCTCGGGCACGACGCGTGAATTGCCGGAAGCGGTGCGCCACACCCATCGCGCCATCGTCGTCGTCATGATCGCGGCGCTGTATGCGACCGGCGTGCGTCCCGGCGAGGAATTTTTCTGCCCCTCGTCGCCTGCGTGGGGGCATGGCTTGTGGCACGGCACGCTGGCGCCTCTGGCGCTGGGCCTCACCATCGGCACGTATTCGGGCCGGTTCGATGCGAATCGCCTGATGCGGGCCTTGCAGGATTACCGCGTCACCAACCTGTCGGCGGCTGCCACGCACTATCGTATGATGAAGAACGCGGGGACTGCGGACCGCTATCGGTTCCACCTCGAAAAGCTCTCCTATACGGGCGAGCCGATGGACCCTGCCACCGAAAGCTTCGTCGAGCAGACGTTCGGGCGGCTGCCGGCCAGCTTCTACGGCACCACCGAGGTCGGCGTCGTGCTGGCCAGCTATCCGGGTGCCCCCGATTTGCCTCCAAAACGCGGCGCCTTGGGCAAGCCTATGCCCGGTGGCCGCGTCGAAGTGCACGGACCTGATGGCACGCCGCTGCCACCCAAAGCCATCGGCGAAATCAAAATCTGGCGCCGCGACGGCTGGATGCCGACGAAAGACCTCGGTTGGACCGACGAGGACGGCTTTTTCTACCACGCCGGCCGTGCCGACGATGTGATCATCTCGGCGGGCTGGACCATGAGCGCCATCGAGATCGAAAATGTCCTGCTGAAACATCCCGACGTACGCGAAGCGGCCGCCATCGGCGTGCCTGATCCCGTCCGTGGCCAAGTGGTCAAAACTTTCCTCGTCACATCGCGTACGGCCGATGAAGCCTTCATCCGCGAGATCCAGGATTTCGTGCGCGACCGGCTCAGCGCCCACGAATACCCACGTCATGTCGCCGTCGTCGCCGAGCTGCCGAAAACGCCGGCTGGTAAAGTCAATCGCAAGGTGCTGCGCGAGCGTGAAGCCGCCCTCGCACCTTTGAAAGGGGAATGATCATGGCTCTCAGCGAAATGGGTGAAGGACGCCTTTTTCCCAAAGTCACCACCGAAGCGCTGGAGGATCTGCGCCGCCGCATCGGCACGCCGATCAAGGATACGCTGGAGCCCTGGTGTTATGAAGCCACGCGCGACAACATCCGCCATTACGCGCACGGCATCGGCGACGACAATCCGCTGTGGTGCGACCCGGCATACGCGGCAAAGGCGCGGTTCGGCACCATCGTCGCGCCGCCGTCCTTTCTATTCGCGTGTGATCGCATCATCTCGGGATACGTCGGCGGCTTGCCCGGCGTGCACGCCATGTGGGCGGGCGCCGATTGGACCTGGCATCTGCCGCTGCGTCGCAACGATGAAATCACCACCCAGGCGCATCTGAAGGATCTGATCGAGCATCAGACGAAGTTCGCTGGCCGCGCCGTGCAGCAGGTCTATCATGTGAAGTTCACCAATCAGCGCGGCGAGCTGGTGGCCGAAGCCGATAGCTGGTGCTTCCGCACCGATCGCGACCACGCCCGCGAAGAGGGCACCAAATACACCGAGCTCAAGGCCAAGCCGCCACGCGTTTATACGGACGCCGAGCTCGATAAAGTCTGGCAACTGTATGCGGCGGAAGACGTGCGCGGAGCGACGCCGCGCTATTATCAGGATGTCACCATCGGCGAGAGGCTCCCCACCATGGCCAAGGGGCCCATGACGGTGACGGGCTTCATCGCCTATGCGCAAGGCTGGGGCGGGCTCTACATCCGCGCCAACAAGCTCGCCTGGAAAATGATCCACCGACACAAAGGGCTCGGCATCAAGAACCGCTTCGGTATTCCCGATTGCCCGGAGCGCGTCCATTGGGAGCCCGAATTCGCGACCATGGTCGGTGCGCCCGGCGCATACGACTACGGCCCCGAACGCTGCTCGTGGCTCACGCACCACCTGACCAATTGGATGGGCGACGATGGTTTTCTGCGCCGCGCGACATGCAAGATCCGCCGCCACAACCCCGAGGGGGATTTGCTCTTCATCGACGGCAGGGTCACGGCCAAGCGCGTCGAAGGCGATCGCCATCTGGTCGAGATCGAGCAGGAAGCTCGCAACCAGGACGGCGAGCTGTCGATCATCGGTACCGGAACGGTGGAGCTGCCATCACGGGGATGATGCCGTGCGCCGGTGAAATCCGTTCACTGCCGCGCGAGATCATCCCCGGCGATAGGGATAGCACCGCATCGGGTCGAGCGGCAGCCCCACGTGCGCGGCGAGCGTCTCGATCTGCGCGCCGTAGGCGGGATAAGGATCGGTGTTTTTCGGGCCGACCAAGATCGGCCTGAAGGACCGATCATCCTTGCCCGTCGGCGGCAGCATGGCCGTCACGAGCGGCACACCGGCACGATCCCGAAGCGTCATGAACAGCGGCATCGCGCGCTGAATATGATCTTTCAGGCCGATGTTCTGTTCGATGATCGAGAGTGTTTTCGGCGGCTGATAGGCCGCAACGGCTGCCTCCCGCGCTTGGCGGAAATATTTCTCGACGGCATGCTCCATCGTCTTCGACTCGGCCGCAGCTTCGGCCTCGGTCTCGAGCCGAAACCATGTATGGGGGGGAGCGTCGCAAACGTACTTCATGGTGCACTTCCTCTGGGGTGAACCCAGGATCGATTCCACGAATCGGCGCGGCGAGTGCAATGTGTCGATGTGAGCACTCGGGGCGCCGCAACACAGACGTCGGCAAAGTCTCATGGGATGCGATCAGGCGTCAAGCGAGCGGGGCACTCTTGCTGCCACTCAGTCAGCGAGTGTGGCGGCTCAGTTGGGCGTCAGCGGCCTATCCATCACGCAAGGAGGATACTGCGCCGTCATCGAAACAGCAAACCCGCGTCGCCGTAGGAGTAAAATCGATACCCCTGCGCAACGGCATGGGCATAGGCGGCGCGCATCGTGTCCATCCCTGCAAAGGCCGACACGAGCATGAACAGTGTCGAGCGGGGCAGGTGGAAATTCGTCATCAGCACGTCGACGGCTTTGAAGCGATAGCCCGGTGTGATGAAAATCGATGTCTTACCGCTGAAGGGCTGCACCGTTCCCGTGTCGTCGGCGGCGCTCTCGAGCAACCGCAACGCTGTGGTGCCGACGGCGACAATGCGGCCGCCGCGCGCGCGGATCGCGTTCAGCGCCGCAGCCGTCTGCGCGCTGATCTCGCACCATTCCGCGTGCATCTTGTGGTCGGCCGTGTCCGCAGCTTTGACGGGTAGGAACGTGCCAGCACCCACATGCAGCGTGATCAGGTGTTGCGAGAGACCGCGCGCTTCGAGGGCCGCCAGCAACGACGGCGTGAAATGTAGCGCAGCGGTGGGAGCTGCGACCGCACCCTCGCGTGCCGCAAACATCGTCTGATAGGACGCGCGATCGGCGTCATCGGGCGCGCGCTTCAGTGCGATGTAGGGCGGCAGCGGCATGTCGCCCAGCGTGGCAATCGCCTCGTCGAGATAGGCGCCGTGCAGGGAGAAGGCGAGGTCGACTTCACCACCTTCCCCCTTGGCGGCAACGGTCGCATCGAGTTCACCCGCAAAGCACACGCGACCCTCGGCCCCGAAGCGAATCCGGTCTCCCACTGAGAGACGTTTTGCCGGCCGCGCGAACGCCCGCCAATGGCTCTCGTCCAGCCGCTCGATCAAATTGAAATCGACTGCGGCCGTCGCCCCGTTCCGCGTGCGGGTGCCGGACAGCGCGGCCGGGATCACCTTCGTATCGTTGAAGACCAGCGCATCACCTGGGCGCAGCAAGTCCGCGAGATCGCGGACCGTGCGATCCACTCGCGTTCCATCAGCCCCCACCACCAACAACCGCGCCGCATCCCGCGGCTCCGCCGGACGCAGCGCGATCAGGTGTTCAGGAAGGTCGAAATCGAAGAGATCGGTGCGCATGACGAGCCGCTACAACACTCACGCGAGCGTGGCAACCGCAATGGCAGCGCACGTTGGCGAGGTCACGGCGACACAATTATCCGTCATCCATAACGCTCGGCCTGTGGCCTCACGTTTGCGGGATGACGGAAAAAATTGGAAAGCCATGTTGGCAAGGCACGACATTGCTCGAAAAAGAAAAGCCTCGCTGAGCCGCGAGACTCCTCGAGCACGGAAAACGAGGTCAAGCCTCACTTCACGTCGGCAGCGACCTTCACGGAGGTCATCTTGTCGGGTTCGCGCACGGGTTTGCCGCGCTTGATCTTGTCGACGTTGTCCATGCCGTCGATGACTTTGCCCCAGACCGTGTACTGCTTGTCGAGGAAGCGGGCGTCGTCGAAGCAGATGAAGAACTGACTGTTGGCGCTGTCGGGCATCGATGAGCGCGCCATCGAGCACACGCCGCGCACATGCGGTTCGGCAGTGAATTCGGCTTTCAGGTTGGGATATTTCGATCCGCCCGTGCCGCTGCCTTGGGGGCAACCGGTCTGCGCCATGAAGCCCTCGATGACCCGATGGAACACGATGCCATCGTAGAAACCTTCACGCGCGAGCTTCTTGATGTGGGCGACATGGCCGGGAGCCAAGTCCGGCTTCATTTCGATCACCAGCCGACCTTTGGTCGTCTCGACGATCAGCGTGTTCTCGGGATCTTTGTAGGCGGTCATGGGGAAGCTCCTAAGGGGAGGGAATGGGGAAGGGGAGTAGCGAGTAAGAAACGCGGGTCGCTCGGGAATTTTTTCAATTCCCTACTCCCTGCTCCCTCTCACTTTTGATCCGACTGAAGATAGACCTTCAGCATCTTGTCGGGGTTCTGTACGGGTTCGCCGCGCTTGATTTGGTCGACGAGGGTCATGCCGTCGATGACTTCACCCCACACGGTGTACTGTCCGTTGAGGAATGGGGAGTGCTTGAAGACGATGAAAAACTGGCTGTCGGCCGAATTCGGGCTGCTGGATCGCGCGGCGCCGATAACGCCCCGCTCGAATTGGGTCGGTGTGAATTCCGCCGGCACGTTGCCCAGGCCCGAGCCGCCGGTTCCGGTTCCTGTCGGATCTCCGGTTTGCGCCATGAAGCCTTCAATGACACGATGGAACACGATGCCGTCGTAGAAGCCCTTCTTGGCGAGCACCTTGACGCGCTCGACGTGCTTGGGCGCGAGATCGGGCCGCAGCCGGATCAACACCTTGCCCGACTTCAACTCGATCACCAGCGTGTTGGCGGGGTCGGCCTTCGGGGCCTGCGCCGCGGCCGGCGCCACCAATGCGAAGACGGCAAGCACAAAGCTCATCAGAATCGTCTGCACGGGCAAGCTCCCCTCCGATTTCAGTTCGTTTGGATGGTGACGACCAGCACCCCACGCGTGCGACGGTTGTCTGCCGCGCGGTTATGGCGGGAATTGGACGCGGCGGCAATGATCGGCCGACTGCGGCAAAGTCGATCAGCGGCCGGCCCGAGCCCGATGGACTTACCCGATCGTCGATCGGGGCAGGCCCTTCATGCCGCGTGACCGTGCCGGTGGGCCGGATACTGCCGGGCCCATCAGAGGTACAACGTCCGTAAAGCTCGCAATCCGTCGCTCGGCCAACCCCTGTACGATCCCGGCCGGCGCCACGAGGATGCCCTCCGCGCGTAGTTTTTCCATCTGCGCGTCGCGATGGGGATGACGACCGATGGCGCCCCCATCGGCGACAGCGCGATGCCAGGGAACAGCGCTGCGCTCCGCTGGGTCCAGATCCAGCAAGAGCCCCATCACGTGACGCACACTCAGATCGAGTTCGCGTGCCAGCAGCGAATGACCGGCGACCCGCCCGTGCGGCACGCGCGCGAGGAGGCGCAACAGCGCGCCCCGTGCATCGGGCGCCGCCGTGGGTGGTGGTGCACTCGTCATTCGCAAACCCCCAGCGCGCGCGCTCACTTCACGCGCGTCGCCTTCCACGCTCCTTCACGAGCACCAGCTTTGTACGTGCCCGACAACGTGTTGCCCTCGAGCTTGCCTTCGTACGCGCTGTTGGCGATCTTGAAGCTTACCGCGGTGCCGTTCAGTTTCCCTATGATATTCGCGGCGGCGCCCGTCGCGGGCTTTGCCGATCCGGAGACCTCTTGGAACGACTGTTTGACGTCCAAGGCAACGGGGCCTTCGCTGTCGCCCTCATGCACGAGTTGCCAGGTCCCGCCGACTTCGGCCGGCACGATCCACATGTAGGCGTTGCAGTAGGTCGAGCAACCCGACTTCAGTTCGACGGACGCATCATGATGCCAATCGCCCATCCGGAACGTGTTGGTGACGAGCCGGGTGCCGGGCTTCAGCTTCAGCAGCGTCGGCCGCAGCTTCAGATTGAGGTCTTCCAGCAGGAACATCGTGATCACGGTTGCCTGCGAGAAATCGCTTTGGAAAATGTCGGCTTTGGCGAACGTCGCCTTGTCGGCAACTTTCTCTTTTTCCGCGTTTTGCTTGGACAACTCGACCATCTTCTGGTCGTACTCGATGCCGTGCGCCTTGGCGCCCAGCTTCGCCGCTGTAATCACGGTGCGACCGTCACCCGATCCCAGATCGATGACGATGTCCTGCGGGGTCACCTTCGCCATGTCCAGCATGCGATCCACGAGGTCCTGCGCGGTCGGCACCCACACCACGTCCTTGCCGTCCTGGCCGACTTTCGGCTCGAATGGCTTGTTGGCCTGAGCGGAGGCCCCGCCGAGCGTCAGTGTCAGCGACAGGCCGGCGGCGAAAACCAGATTCGTGAGACGGAACGCAAAACCCATTCGATGTCCTCCATGCTTTCGAGTGCTGCTCATAAACGCTGGCGCCGTGATTCCGGCTCCCGGTCGAACCCTCATGCTTTTCGAGCCGAAACCTTGGCGGCGAGACGCCGTGCCACCTCGGGCGACACGAAACTCGTCACGTCACCGCCCATTTGCGCAATCTGGCGAACCAGCGACGCCGTGATGTGGCGCACGTCCGGGCTCGCCGGCAGGAACACGGTGTCGATGCCGGGCGCCATAGCGCCGTTCATGCCCGACATCTGCATTTCGTAATCGAGGTCGGTGCCGTCGCGCAGGCCGCGCAGAATGAGGGTCGCGCCCACGGCCCGCGCGGCGTCCACCGTGAGCCCCGCAAATGTTTCAATGCGGATCTCGCACCCCGTCGATGTGGCGATGGCGGCCGTTTCGGTTTGGAGCAGGGACACCTTCTCGTCGGTGGAAAACAGCGGCGCTTTCCCCGGATGCACGCCGATACCGATGATCAGCCGATCGACGATGGCAGCCCCTCGACGTATGACGTCGGCGTGCCCGTTGGTCACGGGATCGAACGAGCCGGAGTAGAAACCGATGCGGGGCATAGGGGCAGAATCCCGAGCTGGTTGCGCCGGATCAACGGCCTATCACGGCCGCCGCAACGTGACCAGAGCCAGGCCCCCCGCCAGCAGCAAGAGGCCCGAGCCCCCGTCCAGAATAGCGAGCCGGCTCGGGGCAATCGTTGCCCGTGCCCGCGCCAGGACGATCGTATAGGCGATATCCACGACAGCCAGGATGGCAACGAACAGAGCTGCGAGGAGCGCCAATTGCGGTCCCGGATCGCGGCCGACGTCGACGAACTGGGGCAGGAACGCGCCCAGAAACAACAGCACCTTGGGGTTCGACAACGCAACGAACAACCCCTGCAGATAAAGGCCACCGGCGTGCGCTCGGATGAGGGGAGCAGCGGCAATGTCGGGCAGACTGCGCCGCCGCCAATACCCCCTCAGTTGCAAGGCTCCCAGCAGCGCCAAGTAAACGGCGCCGACCCAACGTATGACGTCGAACCATTCGGCCATCAGCACCATGATCGACGTCATGCCCAAGGCCACCACGCCGACGAGAATTGCAAGGCCAGTCGTGGTACCCGCCAGCGTCGCCAACCCACCCCGCAACCCGCCAGCCAGCGTATTGGCAATAATCAAAGCCATATTCGGCCCCGGCGTCACCGCCAGAAGCACGCAGGTTCCGATGAACGCGATGAGGATGGTGGTGGACATGACTCTCGGGCCTATTCGAGTGTTCGTCTCGTGATCCTGCGCCTGCCGTGCAAAATTCGCAGAATTTCTACGGTGTCGCTACCGAGTGCATGCCGATAGATCACCAAGTAGGGCGTGACGATCGCCACACGCATGTCTTTGCCTAGCCGCGGTCGCGGCGCTCCCGTCCCGGGAAACTCTTCGAGGCGGTTGATCGCTTGGGTCAGAGAGGTGGCATATCTCGAGGCGATCCGAGCGCCTGCTACATCTTCGAGACGATTTAGAATCTCGTCGAAATCATACTGAGCACGCCGAAAAACATAGACCGCAACCATTTTTCAGCGTCGCAGCGATTTGGCGCGGCGCGCCGCATGTTCCCGAAATGCGTCGATGGTCAGCGGTTTGTCGTGCCCCGCTTCTGCAATCGCTTCATCCACGAGCGGTTTTGCCCAGGCGAGATCATCGTTCTCGTCGATAGGAACCAACATCAATTCGGTCACGGCCGCACGAACGCCTTCCTCGACCGAGGAAAACCTGCCGACTTCGACCTGGCTCTCCAGCCAGCGGATTTGATCAGGCGTCAAAGTGATTGTCATGAAGCGAAAATATCAGACGGCGGCCCCAAACGCCACTCGGGTGACGCTACACCCCCAGATCCTTTCGGACCTCGAAGATCTCCATGATTTTGCAGCCTTTGTGGGGGCCGTCGACGACGAATTGCCATTTGCCCAGGCTGTAGGTATCGCAGCCCTTCACGCCCTTGATCAGGATCCAGTGGCCTTCCTTGCCGCGATGTATGGCGAGGATGTAGTGCGCCCAGGCGCTGCGCGGTTTCTGCATCCAGGTCCACACGGAGGGGCGCTTCTTGCGCTCGAGGTGCAAGTAGCTCTCTTTCAGGTCCATGCGGTAGCCGAAGCGAGCCAGCGCTGCGGCCACTTCCTCCGCATAGGTGCCCTTGATGATGGGCCGGCGGCCTTCGGGAATGTCGCGATAGGCGCGAATTTCGTCTTCGATGCTGCTGATTGGATATCCCGTGATGGCGGACAGAACGTATGGGCCACAGAACGCGATGCGGCCGGTATCGTTGTGGACCTCGTGGAGGCTCGAGGTCACGCGCGCCGGGGCATACTCCATTTTCAATGACATGACGCGACTGCTCCTTGCGACTGGCAGACTTGGTTAATGAACTCTTTCCATCGAATGGTTGAGGTTTCGTAAACGGCAGCGATTGCCTGCCGCGAGAAGCACTGGTGCTGGCCGCGTGGGGCACGCTACAACGGGGGCAACATGGAGTGGCCGCTCGCAGCGCGTCCGAACGGGGAATGGCAATGGTGAAGAAAACGAAGGCAATCGACGCAACGAAGGCAGCCAGCGGCGACAGTGAGCGCGGCTTTCTGCGCGGCCTGCAGAACTACGGAGATCGCGATTTCTCCATCTACATGCGGCGTGCCTTCGCCAAGTCGATGGGCTATTCCGCCGCCGAACTGAAACGGCCTGTGGTCGGCATCGCCAACACGTTCAGCAAATTCAACCCGTGCCACCGTCACTTCCCCGAGCTCGTGGAAGCCGTGAAGCGCGGCGTCGCGGCGGCTGGCGGTCTGGCCCTCGAGTTCCCGACGATTTCGCTGCACGAGTCGACGCTGGCGCCCAACTCCATGAAGTTCCGCAACCTCATGGCCATGGACACTGAAGAGATGATCCGTGCCCAGCCGATGGATGCGGTCGTGCTGCTGGGCGCCTGCGACAAGACGGTGCCAGCCCAGCTCATGGGGGCGGCCAGCGCCGGCAAACCCGCGATCCAGCTCATCGGTGGCCCGCAGATGACGGGCCGCTACAAGGATCACCGCGTCGGCGCCTGCACCGACTGCCGCAGGTTCTGGATGGAGTACCGGGCGGGCCGCATGGGGCAGGCCGATATCGAGGAGGTCGAGGGTCGCTTGGTGACGACGGCGGGAAGTTGCGCCGTCATGGGCACGGCATCGACTATGGCTGCCATTGCCGAAGCGCTGGGCATGACGCTGCCGGGCACGGCTGCGATTCCCGCCGTCCATGCCGATCGCTTGCGCGCCGCAGAAGCCTCGGGCGCGGCGGCAGTCGCCCTCGTCAGAAGCAACATCCTGCCGACTCAGATCATTACCGAGAAATCGATCGAGAATGCCGCGCGTGTGCTGCTGTCGTTGGGCGGGTCGACCAATGGCGTCATTCACCTCGCCGCCATCGCCGGCCGCGTCGGCGTCAAGCTCGACCTGAACCGGTTCAACGAGCTGTCCGATACGACGCCCGTGCTCGCCGCCGTCAAACCCGTCGGCAACGAATTCTACATGGAGGATTTCTACGCCGCTGGCGGCATCGGCGCCGTGATGCGCGAATTGAAGCCGCTTCTCCACCTCGACTGCATGACCGTCACGGGCGAAACGCTGGGCGAACGCCTCGCCAACGAGGAAGGCGCCTACGTCGACCGCCGCGTCATCAAGTCGAGAGCCGAACCCATCGAACCGGAGGGTGGTTTGGTGGCGTTGTTCGGTTCGCTCGCGCCCAACGGGGCGATCATCAAACGCTCGGCGGCAACGCCGTCGCTGTTCGAGAAGACTGGCCGCGCGGTGGTGTTCGACAATCTGGCCGACATGGCCGCTCGCATCGACGCGCCCGATCTGGATGTGACGGCCGACGATTTTCTCATTTTGACAAACACCGGTCCACGCTCGGAAGCCGGCATGCCGGAGGCGGGCTTCCTGCCGATCCCCAAGAAGCTGCTGGCGGCCGGCGTCAAAGACATGGTGCGCATTTCCGACGCCCGCATGTCGGGCACGGCTTACGGCACCATCGTCCTGCATGTGGCTCCCGAAGCCGCTGCGGGTGGCCCGCTGGCGCTGGTTCGGACCGGCGATCGCGTCCAGCTCTCCGTCAAAAATCGACGCCTCGATTTATTGGTCGACGATGCTGAACTGGCGAAGCGCCGCACCGAGTGGGAGAAAACGCCCACGACCCTCCCGGACCGTGGTTACGACCGGTTGTTCCGGGGCTCCGTCATGCAAGCCCCTGAAGGTTGCGACTTCGAGTTTCTGCGCAAGGTGTGAGTGACGAGGGAACAGGATTACGAAGTCAGAGCTGCAATGTCCGCCAGGACGTGGCCGGGAGATCTGGACGCTTGACGCTGATACTGTTAAACAGTAGATCATGAGCGATGGCGAATTTGAATGGGATGTCGACAAGGCGGCGCAGAGCTACGCCAAGCATGGCGTCTCGTTCGACCGCGCCCGGCTGGTGTTCGCCGATCCCTTCGGCGTCGGCGAAATCGACGATCGCGAGGACTACGGCGAGGACCGCTTCACCATCGTCGGCATGGTCGAGGGCGCCTTGATTACGTCGCCTACACCGAGCGCGAAGACCGCGTGCGCATCATCACCGCGAGACGGGCAACCAAACATGAGCAAGACGACGACTACGAACAGAACGCATAAGCCCCTCGAGCCTCTGCGCCCAATGACGGACGACGAGGTGCTGGCCGCCGCCATGAGTGATCCCGACGCCCAGCCGCTCACTCCCGACGACCTCGAGCGTATGAAGCGCATTCCACGCGCGAAGATCATCCGCAGAGCACTGGGGTTGACGCAAGAGGAGTTCGCGGCGCGGTTCCGCATTCCGCTCGGTACGCTCCGCGATTGGGAGCAGGGCGCCGCCGAGCCCGACACCTGCGCGCGTGCCTATCTCACCGTCATCGCCCGCAACCCGAAGGCCGTAGCCGAGGCGCTGACGCCGTGATGGCGGGCCCCCGAAGGCTGCGACGACCGAGTTCCTGAGGAAAGCATTATGCTGCCTCCGGTGTTTCGTTGACACACGCATGCGCACCGAAAGCACCAGCATGACCGCACGGCTGATCGCCATCGACTGGGGAACGTCGTCGTTTCGCGCAGCGCTGGTCGATGGCGAGGGCACCGTTCTCGAGCGATGCGAGAAGCCGCAGGGCATCCTGGCTGCTGAGGGGCGCTTTGCGGACGTGCTGCGGGAGGCCATTGCACCCTGGCGCCAATTGCACCCCGACCTGCCGATCCTCATGTGCGGCATGATCGGCAGCCGCCAGGGTTGGCACGAGGTGCCTTACGTTCACTGTCCCGCCACGCTCGCCTCCATCAGTGCGGCTGTGACGATGTTCGAGGAGCCCGGCATCGGCGCCATCGGGATCGTTCCGGGCGTCGATGTGCGAACGGCTGGGAATGCGCCCGACGTCATGCGCGGCGAGGAAACGCAAATACTGGGGGCTATCGCTCAGCTCGGCTTGGACACGGCGATCTGCGTGCATCCGGGCACGCATGCCAAATGGGTCCGCGTCGAAAACCGCACCATCGCCGGCTTCGAGACCTTCATGACCGGTGAGGTCTACGCGGCCCTGCGCGGCCATACGATCCTCGGACGCATGATGTCCGACGGCGCTTTTTCGGAAGCGGGCTTCCGGCGTGGGCTCGAAGCTTCAGCGGAAAACGGCGCGGGGCCGGGCGCTCTGCTGCACCGCATTTTCTCGACGCGCACGCAGGGTCTGTTTGGTGAACTCGACGCGTCCGAAAGCGCCGACTACCTGTCCGGCCTCTTGATTGGCTCTGAGATGCGAGAAGGATTGCGCCGGGGCGCGCAGGACCTCGTCATTCTCGGCGCGCATGATCTCGAAGCGCGCTATCGCATGGCGGCGGACCACCTGGGCGTCCGCCGCCGTATCGCACCTCCCGACTGCGCCGTGGCCGGCCTTTTGGCAATCGCGCGCACTGCGGGCCTCATCGGAAACACGCCATGATGTCGTTCAACGACGCACTCGCCGCCTGTCCGCTGATCGCCGTGCTGCGCGGCATTCAACCCAATGAAGCCGCCGATGTGGGCCATGCGCTCTTCGACGCTGGGTTCCGCATCATGGAGGTGCCGCTCAATTCGCCAGATCCGCTGGCGTCCATCGGGATCCTGGCAAAAACCTTCGGTGATCGTGCGCTGATCGGTGCTGGCACCGTGATGTCTCCCACCGACGTGGAGAATGTGGCGCGTGTCGGCGGCCGCCTGATTGTCATGCCGCATTCCGATCCGGTGGTGATCCGCGCCGCGAAATCGGCGGGCCTCGTGTGCGCGCCGGGCGTGGCCACGCCGACGGAAGCGTTCGCCGCTCTGGCGGCGGGCGCCGACGCGCTGAAGTTGTTTCCGGCCGAGATGATCAGCCCTGCCGTCGTCAAGGCCATGCGCGCCGTATTGCCGAAGGGGGCGTGCTTGATCCCGGTCGGGGGTATTTCAGCGGCCAACATCCCCGCCTACCGCGCGGCAGGCGCGTCGGGCTTCGGCACCGGCTCGTCACTCTACAGTCCCGGTCGATCGGCGGCGGAGGTCGGGCGTATCGCACGGCAGCTGGTCGCCGCGGTGGCGTGAGCCGCCGTTACGACTGGCGCACGCGTCCGCACTCCCAGCCGATCAGCGCGCGTTTGCGCGTCAACCCCCAGTGGTAACCGCCGAGGTTGCCGTCGCCCCTCAGCACCCGGTGACAGGGCACCACGAACGAGATCGGGTTGCGGCCAACCGCCGTGCCCACCGCGCGCGAGGCGGACTGCGCTCCCAAATGTCGCGCGATGTCGCCGTAGCTGACGGCCCGTCCCATGGGAATTTTCAGCAGCGTCTCCCACACGCGCACCTCGAAATCAGAGCCGATCAGAACCAGCCGGACCGGTTGCTCTACCCGCCATTGCGCGGGTTCGAAGATGCGGGCGGCATGCACCGCCGTTTGCGCAGGTGTCTCCACGTAGCGCGCGGCCGGCCAGCGCCGCGTCATGTCGGCCAAGGCTTCGGCCCGCGTCTGCCCTTTGTCCTCGTCGACGAACGCCAGCCCCGCAACACCGCGTACGGTTGCCATGACGAGGGCTTCGCCGAAGGGCGAGGCATGGAAGCCGTAGGCGATCTCGAGGCCTTCGCCGCGCCGCTTGTAGTCGCCGGGTGTCATTGCCTCGTGGGTAACGAAGAGGTCGTGCAAGCGGCTCGATCCCGACAATCCCACCTCGTGCGCCGTGGCGAGCAAGCTCGACGCGCCCTCGAGCATGCCCCGCGCATGATCGATGGTGATCGCCTGCACGAACTCCTTGGGTGACAGGCCACACCAGCGCGTGAACAGTTTCTGCGTGTGCGTGGGGCCCAGGCCCAAATGCGAGGCCAAAAGCTCGAGTGAGGGCTGGTCTTGCCAGCGCTCGGTCAGAAAAGCGATGGCGCGCCGTATATGGTGGTAATCGGGCGCGGCGGCGGGCATCGCGACCGTGTTTGCGGTTCTCGTCTCTTGCAGCATGGCGACCCTCGCGGTGTTGCGATATTGAGGCTCACCTTAGAAGCAGCGACCCAACGCGACGACCCGAAACCTGGGGCTGCGTCCAATAATCTGCTCTATCGGCGACTGCCGCGCGTTTCGGCCAGAGCGCCCGAAAGAATCTGCGCGAAATCGCGTCGCTCGTCGTCGTTCAACCCCATGCCGAAAGTGAAGGCGCGGTCGCGTAAGGCGAGTTTCAACCGCGTGCGCCCGTCGACCGCTTCGTCGAGCTGAACGCGAACCCAATAGGGATTGAACGTGAACGCCTGCCGGCGGCCGGAGGGGGCCACGCGGGTAATCACCAGTTCGTCGGCATCGAGATCGACCGTCTCATAGCGCCGTCCCGAGCGGTAGTTGAGCTTGAAGGCGAGCCAAACCAGCAGAACATCGAGACCGAAGAAACCGGCTACCGGCCACGCGCCCATCAAGGAAAAGACCAGCCCCGCCACGAAACTGACGCCGCAGAGCAGGATCATCAGCAGCAGGAAGCCATTGCGTCCCAGCGACCGATGCGACGTCAACACCCAGCGCTGGGGAGCCGCGCCGGGCCGGGCTTGCGTCGGGGGACCGAAGTCGTTCATGACTATGCCACTCCGAGGATCCCGCACAAAGAACCACGCGATGCCGCGCGCCGACAAACCCGCAAAACGACACGCCACGTCCGCAAAACGATCAGGCGTGGCAACAGGCTCCTCGACGACCGTTGCTCGCCGCCCGTGGAAAACGACGCCGGCCATGATCGAGGACATGTTTGCCCGGTTCCACGCCGCCAACGCCGAACCGAAGGGCGAACTGGAGCACACGAACCCGTTTACCCTCCTCGTGGCCGTCGTTCTGTCGGCGCAAGCGACCGATGCCGGCGTCAACAAAGCGACGCGCGCTCTGTTCCGCGTCGCCGACACACCGGAGAAAATGGTGATGCTCGGTGTGGAAAAAGTCCAGGAGTACATCAAGACGATCGGGCTCTTTCGCAACAAAGCCAAGAACGTCATCGCGCTGTCGGAGCGACTGATCGCCGACTACGGTGGCGTCGTTCCCGCTGATCGGGATGCACTGACCATGCTGCCCGGTGTGGGCCGCAAGACGGCGAATGTGGTCCTCAGCATGGCCTTCGGGCAGAAGACGATGGCGGTCGACACGCACGTCTTTCGCATCGCGCACCGGTTGAAGCTGTCGAACGGAAAAACACCCGATACTGTCGAGGCGGACCTGATGCGCGTCGTTCCCGATCAATACCTGTATCACGCGCACCACTGGCTCATCCTGCACGGGCGCTACACCTGCCTCGCGCGGCGGCCAAAGTGCGAATCCTGCGGTGTCGCCGATCTGTGTAGCTCACCCGAAAAGGTCATCCCCTGATGTCCGGCCCTCGATCTTCGGCTGGCGGCGTCGACCCGGCAATCGACGTTTTGATTGGCGTCCTTCCCGATATCGCCCGTGGAACCCATCCGCTGGTTGCTGGCAGTCCGGACGCGCGCCTCGTCTCGGTTCTCGCGGCAGCGGGCGCCAAACCGACCGGATGGAACCGCCGATCCGGATCGAGTGGGACGGCTTCGGCTTGGCCTGCACCCGGTCCCTATTCGTCTGCCTTCGTGCGCATGCCGAAGTCGAAAGAGGAACTCGATTTCACTCTCGATGCGGTGGCGTCAGGGCTTCCGGCAGGGGCGCCCATCGCGGTATTCGGGGCCAATGACGAGGGCATTCGCTCCGCCGGCGCGCGGCTGGAGCGCTTCGTCGAGACGGTTACCACGCTCGACACGCGGCGACACTGCCGCGTGATCTGCGGACCGCGTCGGTCGCAGATCGAAGGGTATCGCGGTCAGCTCGCCCTGTGGCGTCACGAAGCGGCCCTCGATCTGGGGCGCGGCTCCCGCCCGTGGATCACCTATCCGGGCGTCTTCGCCCACGGTCGTCTCGATGACGGCACGCGCATGTTGATTGCGGACTTGCCGACGCTGGCACCGGCGGCGCACGTACTCGACTATGCGTCCGGCACCGGCATTATCGCGGCGGCCGTGCGTGAAGCGTACCCGAACGCGCGCCTCGATCTCCTCGACACCGACGCCATCGCGCTGTCGGCGGCGGCGGAGAATGTTCCCGACGCCCGAATCCTACCTGGAGATACGCTGCGCGCAGCCGGTGCGCAAAAGTATGCCGCGATCCTTTCCAACCCGCCCATCCACGACGGCGTCGCAGAAAACCTCGGCGTGCTGGAACGCCTGATCACCGACGCACCCACACGGCTGGAGGCTGGCGGCGTACTGCAGTTCGTCGTCCAGCGCCGCGTCAAGGTCCGTCCGCTGCTCGAGGCGGCCTTCAGCGGCATCGACATGATTGCCGACGACGGCCGCTTCACGGTTTGGCGGGCACGCGGCATAGGTCGTAAGGTCAGCCGGTTTTCGCGGCCATGACAGCCTTTACTTCCAGGTATTCCTCGATGCCGTAGCGGCCCCACTCGCGGCCGTTACCGGATTGGCGATAACCGCCGAAGGGCGCTGTGGGGTCGGCCGGCGCCATATTGATGGTGACCATACCGGCACGGATGCGACCCGCCACGCGACGCGCGCGGGCCAAGTCTTTACCGCTGACGTATCCCGCGAGCCCGAACGGGTGATCGTTGGCGATCGCGATGGCTTCGTCGTCCGTGTCGTAGCCCATGATGGCCAGAACCGGGCCGAACGCTTCTTCCTTGGCGATCGTCATGGCAGGCGTGACGTCGGCAAAAACGGTCGGCTTGACGTAATAGCCCGTCTCGAGGCCGCTGGGTTTGCCGGTTCCGCCCGTCACCAGAGTGGCGCCTTCGCGCACACCCGTGTCGATCAGCCCCTGGATTTTGCGCCATTGCACCTCCGAGACCACCGGGCCCATCTCGGTCGTGGGCTCCTTCGGATTGCCGACCTTGACGGCTTCCGCCACGTCCTTGGCGATGCGCGCGGCTTGCGCCATTTGCGACCGTGGCACCAGCATGCGCGTTGGAGCATTGCAGGACTGGCCCGAATTACGCAGGCACAGCTTCACGCCCTCCGTCACGGCCTGAACGAGATCGACATCGTCGAGAAGCACGTTGGCGGACTTGCCGCCCAGCTCCTGGCCCACGCGCTTGACGGTCGGCGCGGCGCGCAGGGCCACGTCCACGCCCGCTTTGGTCGAGCCGGTGAAGGAAATGCAATCGATACCGGGATGCGATGCGATGGCTTGACCCACGGATGCATCGCCGTGAACGAGGTTGAAGGCGCCTTTGGGAACGCCCGCTTCATGCAGCATTTCCGCGATCAGCACGGCTGAATAGGGGGCCACCTCCGAGGGCTTCAACACCATTGTGCAGCCGGCTGCCAGCGCCGCCGCCACCTTGCAGCAAATCTGGTTGGCTGGCCAATTCCACGGCGTGATCATGCCGATCACCCCGATCGGTTCGCGGATGATCGTCGTCGAGCCGCTCGTTTCTTCAAAGGGGAAGTCGCGCAGCAGGTCGCGCACGACGCGGAAGTGGCCCATACCGGCGCCAGCCTGGAAGCGTGTCGCGAAGCCGACAGGTGCGCCCATTTCCCGGCTGATCGTCTCGCCCATCTCGATGAAACGGCGCTTGTAGACGGCGGCAATGGTGTCGAGCAGCGCCATGCGCTCCTCGCGGCTCGTTTGGGAAAAGCCATCGAATGCGCGCCGGGCGGCGGCGACGGCGGCGTCCACGTCTGTCGATGAACCCAAGGCGACCTGGCCGATCGATTCCTCGGTCGAGGGGTCGATGACATCGATCAGGCGGGCCGCGGCGGGTGCCACCCAGGTGCCGTCGATATAGAAACGTTGTGCGCTATCTGGCCCCATGACCCACTCCCGACTTTGGCGATGCCTGCGCGGCAGGCTCTTGCGGGGCAATGTTTAAGTGCCGGGTCTCGAATGCGCAACGGGGTCGGCGAGCAATCGCCGACCCCGCAAAAGGAAAGGGCCGCTTGCGCGGCCCCCAATCAACTCTAAATCTCGAGCCGTGCTAAGCGGCTTTCGAGGGTGATACCGGCAGGCGACTGTCCTCTTCTCGAGGGTGCACCGCTTTCAGCGCGATACCGATGTATCTCACGCGACCTGCAATTTTCGCTTTAGGTACGCCCAGCTCACCCAGTTCTCGCCCGAATGTCGGCAGAGCGAGTGGTTCTTTCTGCTGCTCTTCACACCAAGCACAATAGTCTTCGTAGAGTGTCGTGGCTGTCAGGCTGGAGCCGTCGATGTGGTCGATCCGTTCTTTTCTGTAGCGCTCCACATCGTCGTCCGGCGTCACCATTCTGGGTGTCGACACGGATTTGTTGTCGTTGGCTATCGCTGCCGGTTTCTGCGTCAACAACACGGTCGAGGGAACCGCTGCCCGTGCCGGCTGAACTGCCGAAGCAACGACCATCTGAGAGACCGGCGGTGAAACGCGGTCATACATACGCCATTGGCTGCAAGCGACGTACAACCCGAAACCCGAACCGACTTCGAGCAACAAAGCGACGAAGATCGTCAACGACGTCTGCACATCATCGACTTTGATGTTGGTCAGGCCGACGAAGGCCAACAACTTGGCAAGCACAGCCGCTTGCGGGTCGGCTTCGGAATGAGCGGCCATCGTCTCGGTCGTGCTCAGTTCTTTCTTCAGTTGACCAATCTGCTTGCCGAGCAGGTCGGCCTGCTGGGCCGATGCCAATTCCGCACCGAAGCCATTCACTTTCTGGCAGAACTCACGTTGGTTCTTGTTCACGACCTCGGTGCATCCGCTCGTCCAACCCCATTCGCGCTGGTTCTTCAGCGTGGCGAGATCGGCAACGACAGTCATGGCCGGACGGTGCTGAGGAATCCAGCTCACCTGGTCTTCAGCCCGCTTCAGGTCGGCGCGCAGGTCCTTGTAGGACTGAGCCTGAACGGCGCGCTGGCCCGTCGAGTCTTGACGGTTGAGTGCCGCGTGGCCCAAGGCTGACGTCAGCGAATATGCCGTGACGACGACCCAGACGACGACAGAGGCCGCAGCCTGCGACCACATGCGGTTGCGGATGGCGGCGAACAAAAAGAACGGTACCAATGCTTTGAAACAGTCGGCTGCCGCGCTCGCGGCTCCATAGATCTGTCCATCCATCTCGGTTTTGCCGAGACTGAAGCCGAAACGCCAGTTCATTGCCGCGGACACGGCGAGTAGTACGCCGGCCGCTAAAATACCGAATATTCCCAACACATGTCTCATCTGGTGAGGCCCCCTAACCCCTCGTGCAAGATGGCCCTACGCCCAACGTGCGGCGAATCTTGCTTTCGCGTTCGGAAGATTGCCCTCGCGAGAGCTCGACAGCGTCCATGCAGCGACCCTCGGGTCGAAGCCAACTGCCGCTACCGCCCGAACTCCATCGGCGCTGTGCTCGATGGTCGGTGACGGTACGGCTGGACAATGAGCTCTGAACGCGTCGAGACCGGCGATGCCCTGTGCACAAACTTTCCACCACACGGTGCGAAATTGTCCACAGAGGCACTTGGTCTGACCCACAACGGGCGATACGCACGACCTGCACTAGGTGCATGGCTCGTGCGTAAACGATTCGTTTAGATTTAGCAGCGGCTTGACGGGGAGGATCGGTTTTCGCGCCACCACTGCGGTGCTGGCAGGCCACAGTGAAAGCCACGACGGCGGACGATTCTTGTCCACCGTTCATCCACAGGCAGCCCCTGTTTTTCCCCAGGTTGCGGCTCTAATTTACTCGACTTGGTAGTTGCGTCGCGAGAGTGCCACAAAATGTGGTGTCGGCATCCGAGTCGGACCAACCGTCCGTTGATCCCCTCGATCCATGACGGACTTGTGGAGGCGGAGGCCTGTTGCAATCCTGATCCCGGATGAGGAACAGGAGAAATGACATGGCCGCAACCCCCAAGCCGGTCGTCTCGATCGGCGAGTGCATGGTGGAATTGGCGCGCGATCCCGACGGGCGCTACACCCTGCGGTTTGGCGGCGACACCTTCAATACGGCGATCTATCTCGCCCGGTCGGGCATCGATGTCACCTATGCAACTTGTCTCGGGGACGATCCCTACAGCGCCCGCATTATCGACCTTGCCCGCGACGAGGGCGTCGGGACCGACCTGATCGAGCGCAAGGCTGGACGCAATGCGGGCCTCTACCTGATCGAAACCTCAGACAGTGGCGAGCGGACGTTCCACTACTGGCGAGACCGCTCTGCGGCCCGCGAATTGTTCGACGGACCCGAGGCTGACCGCATTGTGGCGGCCATGCTGGGGGCGCGGCTCGTCTATTTCTCCGGCGTCACCCTCTCACTCTACTCACCGGCGGCACGCACGCGACTGGCGGAGGCTTTGGTTGCAGCCCGCGCGGCCGGCGCGCTGATCGCTATGGATGGCAACTATCGGCCGCGGGGTTGGGGCGGCGATGTGGACGGCGCACGCGACGAGTTCGAACGCTTCTGGCGCCTGTCCGACATCGCGCTTCCGAGCCTCGAGGATGGAGAACTGCTCTGGGGTGACGCAGACCCGGCCAATTTCGCGCGGCGGCTGGAGGGCTTTGGCGTGCGTGAAATCGTCGTCAAAGCCGGAGGGGCGCCGGCTCTGTGTATCGGTCTAGGGGGGCAGACGATGGTGCCGGTGCCGCGCGCTGTGGCCGCGATCGACACGACGGCGGCGGGCGATAGCTTCAACGCGGCTTACATTGCCGCCCGGCTCGGCGGCAGCGATCCTGAGGCCGCTGTGTCGTCGGGTCACGCGCTGGCCGGCATCGTCGTGGGCCATCGCGGCGCCATCGTGCCGCGCTCCGCGACCGATGCGGTGTTGGGCGCGCGCTCGTAAAGCGTCAACGCGACGAGGCGAGGGTGTGTGCCTCGAGGCCATATTCCGCGGCCGATGCTACGAGCGTATGCCACACTGTGCCGGCAGTGGAGCGGGGCAAGGCCAACTGGAACACCGCGTGGCCGTTCGCGTCGGCTGTCCGCCACAGGTGCACCGAGACGTGTGCGACGTCAGTCATCGCCGCATGGCCGATGTCGAACACGGCGGGATGCAGGTCGAGCCCGATGCCCTTGGCGAGTGCCCTGCGCACATCGGGACCGGACGCTTCGATGACCACGCACGCGGCTGTTTGATCGATCACGGCAGCAAGACCGGTCAGCGACGACGCCAGTGTATCGCGCAATCCAGAATGCGCGTCGCTCAGGATCAACCACTGTCCCGGCCCCGACCACACGACGGATCCTGCGGCGCCCGAGGTGTAACGCGATTCGCTGGGCACCTCGCTTCGGATTGCCGCGCAGATGGCGCTGCGTACATTTGCAGACCGGCCGCGTCGCGCCATGACGTGGAGAACCGACCCTGCCGTGCGCTCCAGCAGCGACACGCCACCGCGCGTGCCATCAGCGGCAACCGTCATCACCGCAGCCTCATCCGAGAGGGCCGATCGCGACGTCCAGCGCCCATCCAGGATGAACTCAGTCACGCTGGCGCCCTCCTTCGGGATCGTAGAAGACGGGATTGCAGATCTCGACGTCGATGTCGCTGCCGCGCAGCGGATCGTACGCCCGAACTCTTTCGCCCCAGCGTTTGCGCCCGCGATTGATCAGCCCCAGGCCGATCGACGTGCCCAGCACCGGCGAGAACGCGACCGAAGTCATATAACCCTGATCGTCCTTCGCCGTTGGTCGCACGCCCACCGGTACGACGTGCGCACCCGCCGTGAGGCGTCGGGTCGGATCGATGGGCCGAAAGCCGACAATGTTCCATCTGTCCGCAGTCGTCAGGCCCGGACGGCCTGCGAGCGTGCGCCCGATGAAATCTTTGCGCGTCGACACCAGAGCGCCCAAGCCGAGGTCGGCCGCCGTCGTCGTTCCGTTGATCTCGTTGCTCGCGACATGGCCCTTTTCGATCCGCAGCACGTTCAGCGCCTCGACACCGTACGGCGTCATTGCGAACGGCGCGCCGACGTCCATCAAACGGCGAATGAGCGCATTGCCATACTGTGCGGGCACTGAGATCTCGAGCGCGCGCTCTCCCGAGTAGGAAATTCGAAACAGCCGCGCGGGAATGCCGTTTCCGACCGTTGCTTCGAGGACGCTCTGCGGCGGCAGTGATTTTGGAAAACCGCGCGCATGTTCGGGGTCCAACACGCGCTCCACGACTTCCAGCGCGCGCGGACCAGAGACCGAGAACTGCGCCCATTGCTCCGACACCGAAACGAGGCCGACATCCAGATCGGGTCGCGTCACCTGGCGGGCGAACTCGAGGTGCTGCATGACTTTACCGGCGTTCGCCGTCGTCGTCGTCACCACGAAGTGCTCGACCCCAAGCCGCGCCACGGTCCCGTCATCCATGACGAACCCGTCCTCGCGTAGCATCACGCCATAGCGCACGCGGCCGACCGCCAGCGTCGACATCGTGCCGGTGTAGACGAAATCGAGGAAGGCGCCGGCGTCCGGCCCATGCACCTCGATCTTGCCGAGCGTGGACACGTCGCACACGCCAACGCCCGTGCGCACCGCCATCACCTCGCGGTTGACGGATGTCAGCCAGTCCGGCTCGCCGGATCGGGGATACCATTCGGCGCGTAGCCATAGTCCGCTCTCGACGAAGCTCGCCCCCTGCTCGCGAGCCCACGCATGCGACGGCGGCAGGCGCGTCGGCTTCAGGGCATACCCTCGCGTGTGCCCGGCAAGGGCTCCGATGGCAACCGGCTCGTCCGGTGGCCGCCACGTCGTCGTTCCCGTATCAGCTATGCTTTGGCCCGCGACGGCCGCGAGGATGGCGAGGCCGTTGACGTTGGCCGTCTTGCCCTGATCGGTCGCCATGCCGAGCGTCGTGTAGCGTTTCAGATGTTCGACGGAGGCGTATCCTTCCCGGTGCGCCAGCGCGATATCATCCACTGTCACGTCATTCTGCAGATCGACAAAAGCCTTGCCCGATCCACTGACGTGCCAGACCGGTGTGATGGCCGTCGGTTCGTCATCGGCAGACGGCGCAGGTGTCGTGGAGCCTCGTTTGCCGACGGCTTCGGCAGCCGTCAGGCCCGCGGAAAATCCGGAACTCAAGGCGGACCCCAGCGACAGGGCGCCCTGCGCTGCGCCCGCGACGATCATCCCTGGCGGGGTTCCTCCAGGCACGAACGCCGCGACGTCCTGTTGCCAGACCGGGCGTCCGCCGAAATGGCAAGTGAGGCCGCCGTTGGGGTTCCAGCCGCCGGCCACTGCGAGGCAGTCGGCGTCGACGACCTGCGAGCCGCCGCCGTGGCGCACGACGGCAAACGATCGCAACCCATCGACGCTCCCCTCGGTCGAGACGACGTGGCCGGCGTGGACGGTGATGTCGTTCGACCGGGCCAGTTGCGTGTGGCGCGGGGCGATTTGCTCCCGGCTGTCGACCACGGCAGCAACTCGCACGCCCGCCTGCACCAGGGTTTCGACCGTGCGCCAGCCATCATCGGTGCAGGTGAAAACGCCGACGCGGCGGCCAGGCGTGACGCCATAGCGGGTGAGATACGTCCGCACGGCCGACGCCAACATGACGCCCGGCCTGTCGTTGCCGGGAAAGACGATCGGCCGCTCGATGGCGCCGGCGGCGACCACCGTGCGGCGCACGATGATGCGCCAGAGGCGCTGACGCGGCTGGTGGGCGGGCGGAACAGCGACGTGATCGTTGACGCGCTCGAGCGCCCCGTACGTGCCGCCGTCGTAGGCGCCGAACACGCAGGTGCGCGGCATCAATGTGACGTCGGGCAGGGATCGCAACTCGCTCAGCGTCGCAGAAATCCACGCGCTGGCCGCGTGCCCATCAATCAGCGCCTGTTCGCTCAGCAGTCGACCGCCGAAGGCGTGATCCGTTTCCGCCAGGATGACGCGGGCGCCGCTGCGCCCCGCCGCCAAGGCTGCGGCCAGTCCCGCCGGTCCAGAGCCGACGACCAACACATCGCAGTGGGCCGTGGCCGTCTCGTAGAGATCGGGGTCAGGAGCCTCGGCCGCACGCCCCAGACCCGCCGCTCTGCGGATCAGCGGTTCATAGATCAGTTCCCAGAACTGCGACGGCCACTTGAACGTCTTGTAGTAGAAGCCAGCCACCATCAGCTTCGAGAACACCTGGCTCACAGCCATCAGGTCGTGCCGCAAGGTGGGCCAGCGGTTCTGGCTGTTGGCGTCGAGCCCATCGTAGAGCTCGATCGTGGTGGCGCGGGTGTTGGGTTCGCGCCTGTCGCCCGAGCGCAGCTCCACCAGGGCGTTGGGCTCTTCGGCCCCCGCCGTCAGAACACCGCGCGGGCGATGATATTTGAATGAGCGCCCCACGAGGCGAACGCCGTTGGCGAGCAACGCGGACGCCAGCGTATCACCCGCGAGCCCCGTCATCGGCCGGCCATCGAACGAGAAGTGCAGCTGCTGGTTGCGATCGACCAGACCGCCCGACGGCAGACGAAAGGGCGCGGCAGGTGGGCTCATGCGGTCGCTCCCGGATCAGCGCCGGCCACTGCTTCCACGGTGTGGATCGTGTGGTCGAGTGTGTTGCGTGTCACCACCAGCCACGATCGGCACCCCGACGTATGCTGCCAATGCTCGCGGTGCAGACCTGCTGGGTTGGCGCGCAGATAAACGTGCGCGAAGGCCGCCTCCGGGCCCGCCGAGAGTGCGGGGCGCACGAGCGTCGCATCGCCCAGATAGGTGTATTCCCGAGAATCGCGTTCGCCGCAAAAGGGGCAGGTGATGCGCATATGGTCTCCGCTCAATGCAGGTTGGGCTGCGCACCCGCGCCCTTTTCGTCGATCAGCCGGCCGGAAGCGAAACGATCGAGGCGCAACGCAGTCGCTGCGGGATGCGGGGCGTCCGTCGCCAACAGATGCGCGAACGTCAAACCCGACCCCGGCGTCGCCTTGAACCCGCCGTAGCACCAGCCGCAGTTGAGGTAGAGCCCATCGATGCCGGTGCGATCGATGATCGGGGAGCCGTCCATCGACATATCCATGACGCCGCCCCAATGTCGCAACACACGCAGGCGCGACAGGAGCGGGATCATGGCCACCGCCTCCTGCATGACCTCCTCGATCACCGGAAGATTGCCGCGCTGAGCATAGGAATTGTAACCGTCGATGTTGCCGCCGAAGACGAGGCCGCCCTTGTCGGACTGGCTGATGTAGAAATGCCCCGCGCCGAACGTGATGACGGAGGGAACCAGCGGCTTGATGCCCTCGGAGACGAAGGCTTGGAGCACGTGGGACTCGATGGGCAACGTCAGCCCGGCCTGCGCGGCGACACGGCCCGTGCTGCCCGCCACCGCCATGCCGACTTTGCCGGCCCCGATGAAGCCACGCGAGGTGTCCACGCCGATGACGCGACTGCCCGCGCGGCGAAATCCGGTCACCTCGCAATTCTGGATGATGTCGACGCCGCGGCTGTCGGCAGCGCGCGCATAGCCCCAGACGACGGCGTCGTGCCGCGCGGTGCCGCCGCGGCGTTGCAACAGCCCGCCCTTGATCGGGAACCGCGCCGTGTCGAAATCGAGGATCGGCACCATGCGGCGCACGGCCTCCCGGTCCAGCAACTGGGCATCGACGCCGTGCAGCCGCATGGCGTTGCCGCGCCGGGCCGCAGCATCGCGCTGACTGTCGGAATGGAAGAGGTTCAGCACGCCGCGCTGGCTCACCATCGTATTGTAGTCGAGATCCCGCTCCATCGTTTCCCAGAGCTGCAACGACAGCTCGTAGAGCGGGATATTGCCGGGCAGCAGATAATTCGAGCGGATGATCGTGGTGTTGCGACCCGCGTTGCCTGAACCGATGTAGCCCTTTTCGAGCACGGCGACGTTGCGAATGCCGTAGCGTTCGGCCAGGAAATACGCCGTCGCCAAGCCGTGTCCGCCACCTCCGACGATGACGACGTCATAGTGCGACTTCGGTTCGGGATCGCGCCAGGCACGTGTCCACGCACGGTGCCCGCTGAAGGCGTTGGCCAGAAGCGATGTCCAGGAATAGCGCATCCCCCGATTGGGGCGCGATGCCGCGTCGGAGACAAGCGGGCGAATGCGCGCATGGTTACCGGCGCAAACCGCCACCCGGCTCTGGCAGGTCCGGTGCGGCAAGGCCGATTTACCCCAGCACGGCGGGGACCGACAGGAACCCGCGAAACCGGGAACGGCCGCCGCGAACGGGTGCGCCGGCCAACCGATACGTCGGAAACCGGGCCAGGAAGCGGCTGAGCGCAATGCGCCCCTCCAGGCGCGCGACGTTCATGCCGACGCACTGATGGGGACCGGAGGCGAATGCCAGATGGCGGTTGGGAGTGCGGCCGACGTCAAGGTGATCGGGTCGGGCGAAGCGCTCGGGGTCGCGGTTTGCGGCGCCAATCAGGAGCGTGATCGAGGTGCCTGCGGGCAGTGATACGCCTGCGATCGTG
>JANOHP010000230.1:0-10331 GCA_031406575.1 Hyphomicrobiales bacterium | reverse complement strand
GAAACGCACGCCGATATCGCGATGCGTCGCACGCTCGATGCGCCGGCTCGAGAAAATGCCGTTGGCATAGCAGTAGATCACCAGCGCCAGCATCATGCGCGGATGATACTGCTCGCTGCCCGAGCCCTGCACGTTGACCTGGAAGGCGCAGATATCCACCCGCTCCACAGCCTCGATGACAAAGTGGGCGAGATCGTCCTCCCGCACCCAGTCCTTGAGGTCCGGGGGCAGGAGGAACGCCTGCGAGCGATCAGTCGAAGCAAATCGGGTCATGCTTCCCGCTATCATATTCGCAGGCTAAAGTCCGACAGGCTGTTAGCCCAGACTACGGCCTCTTCCACGAGCAAGAATGCTGATGTCAGGGAGTTGGCGTCAACGTGACGGTCAGAGTGTCGAGGTAGTCGCCACCAGCCAGGAGCCTTCCAACCGCCGTGGGTTTGACATCGACGGTCAAGGCGAGGACCCCCGCAGTCTGCGCACCAAGAGACGTTGTGGGACTTGTTGCCGTAACTGCGGTTTGGGTCCAAATTGGCGATGTGTCAATGCCGGCCGTTTGGCCATTATATGATGCCTGCGCGCTGTAATGGATCTTGTTAGTGAATGCACCTGCCGCTCCCGCTGCGGATAGTCCCGCCGCAGTCGTATTCGAGAGTCCTCCCGATGCGCTGGTCAACGTAATCGTAGCGTTAGACGTGCAGGCAACTGTGCCTTGAGTGCCGCTAATCGTGAGATTACCACCCGTTCCCACCCTTTGACTGGTGATCATTCCAGTCGCAACTCCGGTTCGTCCCGCGGTGCCGGTCGACAGGCCACCAATGGTGCAGTAGGTGCCGACATTTGCACTCAATGCCACACTTTGCGTGGCCGCACCCTGCCCCCAAGCCACCCCACTCGAAAGCCCCATAGCTGCCATCGCCATCATTATCTTACGCATCGTGTGTACTCCTCAACGCTGACTTCACTCGAACTCGAACTACACTCACACGACCCGCCGCTTTCTCGTGCCGGTCGCGCGTCCCCCCGGCTAGTATGGTTTGACCCAGCACTTGCCGTATCCTGCGCTGCGCAACCGGGTGCACAGATCGTTGGCGGCGTCTTTGGGCACGGCCGGGGTGACGACGAGGCGGTGCCAGGCGCCTGTTGCGCCGGCCGCCATCTGCACTTCCGACTGCTTGCTGCCCAACACGTCGCGATGTTTCTTTTGCAGCTCGGCGAATTCCTCGCGCGCGGCTGCGGCTTCCTTGTGGGTCGACAGCACGGCGACATAAAGGCCACCGCCCTCGGGTTCTGATTTGCCCGGCGCCTCGGCCGGCTTCTCCGGCTGCCGCGCCACAGGTGCGGGCGGCGGCGGGGCGATCATCGCCACCTTCTTGGGAACAGGTGTCCGCGCGGGCGCGACCTCTGCACCCGCAGGCTCGTCCTCGGGTTCGGGCTCGACGATGGCGGCTTTCGAGATGACGCGCACGGGCGGGCGGGCCGGCTTGAGACTGAGATCGGCCGCCGTCAGCTCGCCGACGCGCCGCGCCTCGCCGGGCGTCAAGGGCCTGGCGCGCGCAATCGGCGCGACGGTGGCGGTGGAGCGGATGTCGGGTGTGGCGGCCGGCGGCTCGGCGGCGACGCGACCGCGCGAACCCTCGATCGGGTCGCGACGGAGCGGCGTGTCCAGGCGCGCGGTGGTCTTTTCACCGGGAGCGGGTGCGGTCAGCGCCTGTTGCGGCGGCACCGCCAGAGCCACGCGTTCGAGGGGCTGCGTGACAGCGACAGGCGAAGGCAGCGCAGTCCGCCCGCCGCCGAACAGATCCGCAAACGAGACATTCGCCACCATCACCGCCGAGGCGATCAAAACGCTGACGCCGCCCATACCCTTGAGCAGGGTCGAGACCATGGCGGCCGGCGTCTCCTCGCCCGCACGCCGCTCGTCGCGGTTGCGACGCCCACGCCGCGACGAGCGGTCGTCGTCGTCACGGTCGTCGCGGTCGTCGTGGCGCGCGATACGCGGCATCGGCCCGGGGTCGGGCGGTGCGGGCAGATAGACGATCTGCACGGGCTGCTGGCAGGCGCAGTGGGGTCCGTGCGACCCATGCGGCACGGGCGCAGCGTGGGACCCGTAGTGAGGTTGGGCGTACTGGATGGGCGCCGCGCCGTGCGCGGGGTGGTGGGGCGGTGCGATGATCCTCTCGCTGCCAGCCACGTGCAGCGCGACGTGCAGCTTGTCGAGCGTGGAATCGAACCGGTTGCGGGGGGCACCCACGACTGGCACGCGTTGGCCGTGCGGGGGTGGCGCGAGCATCGGGGGCCCGGGGGCGTGAGGCGTGGCTGGGGCGGGTCGTGTGTGCGCGTCTAGCGATCGCACACGCTCGGCCAACGCATAGAGTTCACCTGTGGCGCGTTGAATGTAGGTGATGGCCGCGACTGACGTGGGGGAAAGTTGCTCGACTTCCGAGAACAGGCGCGCCTGTTGCACCTGCAAATCCTGCACAATCTCGAGCAGCATGCCGCGACGGGGTTCGGGCAGACGGTCGAGGTGCGCCGCCGCCGACGCCAATCCGGCGCTGACCTGATGCCAGACGTGAAAGAATTCCGTTCTCTCGTTGGCGAGCGGGGGCGCGTGCCTCATGGCCGGCACCCCGCCATCGACGCAGCGAGGGTGATCGCTGCCGACGCGTTGCTCACAAAGCCAGGATATGTACGCGATACCAACGCCATATTTTCCATTCACCACTCTCGAGACGCGAGCGGGAGATGAGTTGCGTCAGACCTTTCCCCGAGGAGGGGGCGGCCATCAACGCCTTCCTCGAGCAAAACGAGGTATTTGCAACCTAACGTGACACTGCGGCAACACGAGGACAACGGAGCAATGCGGCCGCGTGGCCCGTTCGGCGGGATCGCAAAATTGTTCTTGTAATGTTCTATTTGGTCTCTTAAAACGCCGTCATCCTTTCGAGAGCACGCTCATGGACGCCAAACAGCTCATCGACGACGACCGGCGGCGCGGGCGGGGCGCGCGGTCAAATCGCGTCAGCCGCTACGACAGCCAGACACGCGATGAGTTCGACGACGGCTGGGAAACCCTGGGGACGTTGGACGCCTTCCGCACCGAGGTGCACGAGGAGCGCGCCAAAAGCATCATCGCCACCAACGACAGCCCCGACATCTCGTTCGACCAGTCGATCAACCCCTATCGGGGCTGTGAGCACGGCTGCATCTATTGCTACGCGCGCCCGACCCACTGTTACCTGGGCCATTCGGCGGGCCTCGACTTCGAAACCAAGCTCTACGCCAAAGTGAACGGGGCCGAACTGCTGGAGCGCGAGTTGGCGCGGCCGAAATACACGCCGAAAGTCATCGCCTTGGGCGCGGTGACCGACCCCTATCAGCCGATCGAGCGCCAGTACGGTCTCACCCGCAGCCTGCTCGAGGTGTTCGACCGCACCAGCCATCCCGTCGGCATCGTGACCAAGTCGGCCGGCGTCGTGCGCGACATCGATATCCTGTCGCGTTTGGCGAGCCGGGGGCTCGTCAAAGTCGCGATCTCCGTGACGACGCTCGATGCGAAGTTGGCCCGCAACATGGAGCCGCGCGCGGCAACCCCGCCCAAACGCATCGAGGCGATCCGCCGCTTGGCCGAGGCCGGCATTCCCGTCACCGTCATGGTGGCGCCGATCATTCCGGCGCTCAACGACGCCGAGATCGAAGCGATCCTGGAAACGGCGCGCGAGGCGGGTGCCCGCGAGGCCGGGTACGTGCTGCTGCGCTTGCCGTTGGAATTGAAGGACTTGTTCCGCGAATGGTTGCAGACCGACTACCCCGACCGGGCCGCGCGCGTCATCAGTCTGCTGCGCTCGATGCACGGGGGCCAGGATTACGTCGCCACCTTCGGGCAGCGGCAGCGGGGCACTGGGCCTTACGCCGCTCAAATCGGGGCGCGTTTCAAGCTGGCGCTGCGGCGATTGGGCCTCAACCAGCGCACGCTGAAGCTGAGAACCGACCAATTCCGCCCACCCGTCGCGGCTGGCGGGCAGTTGTCGCTCTTATGACATTCGAAAGCAGGAGCGCGGCACGCTTGAAACGGGCGCCCGCACCCGCCAGAGTCCTTCACGAGATTTGATCCGAACCGGAGCTACACATGAGCCGACCGATCCCCGCCACCCTCGGCCTCGTGCCCCACGCCCCCGAAACCAGCGCGGCGCGGGCCCTCGACCCCGCGTCCATGCCCGAATGGGATTTGTCGGACCTCTATGCGGGGCCGAACGCGCCCGAGATCGCCGCCGACATGGCGCGGTCGGCCGCCACAGTCAAACAGTTGAACGATCGTTATCAGGGCAAGCTCGCCGGGATGGGGCGGGATGGGGCAGCGCTGGCCGAGGCCGTTGCGGCCTACGAGCGACTGAGCGAGACGATGGGCAAGCTCGGCTCCTACGCGGGTCTGCTGTTCTACGGCAACATGAGCGACCCGGAACGTGCCAAGTTCTACGGCGACGTACAGGAGAAGCTGACCGCGATCTCCGGTGATCTGCTGTTTTTCGAGTTGGAACTCAACCAGATCGCGGATGCGGATTTGGAGCACGCGCTTGCCGCCCCCGCGCTGGCACGCTATCGCCCGTGGCTCGCCGATCTGCGCAAGGAAAAGCCCTATCAGCTCGAGGAAAAACTCGAGAAGCTGTTCCTCGAGAAAGGCATGACCTCGCGCGCTGCCTTCGACCGCCTCTTCAACGAGACGATGTCGTCCCTGAAATTCGATGTCGAGGGCGAGCCACAGCCGCTGTCGCTGGAGCCGACGCTCAATCTCTTGATGCATCCCGATCGGGCCAAGCGCAAAGCAGCTTCGCAAGCCGCCGCGAAGGTGTTCAAGGACAACGTGCGCTTGTTCACGCTGATCACGAACACGCTGGCCAAAGACAAGGAGATTTCCGACCGTTGGCGCGGTTTCCAAGACGTTGCCGACAGTCGCCATTTGGGCAACCGCGTCGAGCGGGAGGTGGTGGACGCACTGGTCGATGCGGTGCGCGTGGCCTACCCCCGCACGGCGCACCGCTACTACACAATGAAAGCGCGGTGGCTCGGCCTCGACCGCCTGCACAACTACGATCGCAATGCGCCGTTGCCCAACCGGCCCGAACGCCTCGTCGCCTGGCCCGAGGCGCAAAAGCTCGTGCTCGATGCCTACGGGGGATTCGCCCCCGAAATGGCCGACATCGCGCAACGATTCTTCGACAAGCGCTGGATCGATGCGCCTGTGCGCGAAGGCAAAGCGCCCGGCGCCTTCTCCCATCCTACTGTGCCGTCGGCGCATCCTTACGTGCTGATGAACTACCAGGGCCGCCCCCGTGATGTGATGACGCTGGCGCATGAACTGGGGCACGGCGTGCATCAGGTGCTCGCGGGGCCACAAGGGGCGCTGCTGGCATCGACGCCGCTGACGCTTGCCGAGACGGCGTCCGTATTCGGGGAAATGCTGACCTTTCGCGCGCTGCTCGCCGGCACCACGGATCCAGCCGAACGCAAGGCCATGCTGGCGCAGAAGGTGGAGGACATGCTCAATACCGTCGTGCGCCAGATCGCGTTCTACAGTTTCGAGCGCAAGGTGCACGAGGCGCGGCGCGCGGGCGAGCTGACCAGCGAACAGATCGGCGGCTTCTGGCTCGAGGTCCAGCGCGAGAGCCTCGGCCCCGTCTTCGAGATCGAACCGGGTTACGAGAATTTCTGGTGCTACATTCCCCACTTCATCCATTCGCCGTTCTACGTCTACGCCTACGCGTTCGGCGATTGCCTCGTGAACTCCCTCTATGGGCTCTACCAGGAAGCCCATCCGGAATTCGTCACCAAGTATTTCGACATGCTGAAGGCCGGCGGGTCCAAGCACCATTCCCAGTTGTTGGCCCCGTTCGGCCTCGACGCGCGCGATCCCGCCTTCTGGCAGAAAGGGCTGCTGGTCCTCGAAGGCATGATCGATGATCTGGAGGCGATGGACCGAGTGGCGTGAGGTCGGCCGAGGTTACTGGCCCGGCCCCACCATACGGTCGACCATCGCCGGAGCCACGCCCAAGTAGTTGGCCGGGTCGACCAAGCGCTCGAGCGCTGCGCCGTTGAAATGGCGGGTGATGTCGGAGCGCTGGCGCAGTTGGTCGAGCAACGGTGTGCCCTGCTCCAGCGCCGCGCGGCAGCAGGCATAGACGACATCGTGTGCCGCCCCCCGGCCCATATGGGGGGCGAGTGCCATCATGACGGCTTCGGCGACGATCAAGCCGCCCGTCGCATCGAGATTGCGGCGCATGGCGGCGGGCTCGACGATCAACCCTTCCAGCATGAAGCGGGCCTGATACAGCGCACCCGAGGTCGCGACGAACGCTTGCGGCAGCGCGATCCACTCGATGTGCCAAGGCCCCGTCGCGCGCTCGTGGTCGGCCGCCATGCCGTCGAGCATCAGGCCGGCTTGGGCGCGCACGACTTTTGCCAACGCCGCGATCATTTCGCACGAGATCGGGTTGCGCTTCTGCGGCATGGTCGAGGACGACCCCCGCCCCGGCACGAACGGCTCGAATGCCTCGCCGACCTCGGTCTGCATCATCAGCATCACATCGACGGCGATCTTGGCCAGGCTGCCGGTCACGAGCCCCAGGAACGACACCGCTTCGGCAACGCCATCGCGCGCCGCGTGCCAGGTGATATCGGGTTGTTTCAGACCGAGTTCGGCGGAAAAGGCCGCCTGCGCCGCGAGGCCTTTGTCGCCCAGCGACGCGAGCGTGCCGGCCGCGCCGGAAAACTGCGCGACGAGCACGCGCGGGCCGAGTTGGCCCAAGCGTTCGCGATGGCGGCGGATCATCGACAGCCACACGGCGGCTTTGTAGCCGAACGTGATGGGGAGCGCGTGCTGCAGGTGCGTGCGTCCCGCCATGACGGTGTCGCGATGTTTCCGCGCGAGCCCCGTGAGTGCCACTTCGATCGCGGCGAGGTCGGCGCCAACGAGCGCCAGCGCATCGCGCAGTTGCAGCACGGTGGCCGTGTCCATGATGTCTTGTGTGGTGGCACCCCAGTGCACGAACCGGCCCGCATCGCCACACTGCTTCGCCATTTGATGGACGATGCCGACGATCGGATAGCCGACGACATCGGTTTCGGCTTTCAGCTGGGCCACGTCGATCAGCGCGGCATCCGTTCCGCTGGCGATGGCTTGTGCCGCCTCTGTTGGGATCACGCCGACGGCCGCCTCTGCCGTTGCAAGCGCAACCTCGACGGCCACATAGCGGGCGACGAGGCCCTCATCACTGAACACCTCCCGCATGGCGGGGGTCCCGAACAGGTCGCGAAAAATGGCAGAATCGTAGGCGATCGATGGCATGGCGCTTCCCGTGGATGCTGGTGGACCAAAAAACGGTCCGCTCAGGGATAGCGCCCGTTTGCGATGTCGGCGAGTTCCGATTGAGATCGATGGGATTCTTGTCGGCAGCGCGTATGTCCCCCGATATAGTGGCTGGTGGCGCCACGTGGTGCCCAACATCCGGAGGCGACTATGGATCGGCGCGTTAAACCCCCGGCGGCAGGTTCGGCCGCTGCGCGACCCGATCGGGCGCAGGCGGAGGATGCCGTGCGCACGCTGCTGCGGTGGGTGGGCGAAGATCCCGCCCGCGACGGGCTGCTCGAGACCCCCGCCCGCGTCACGCGCGCTTTCGAAGAATATTTCGCCGGCTACGAGCAGGACCCCGAAGCCATCCTGCGCAAGACCTTCGAGGAAATCGCGGGCTACGACGAGATGATCATCCTGCGCGGCGTGCGCTTCGAGAGCCATTGCGAACATCACATGGCGCCGATCATCGGCCAGGCCTGGGTCGCCTATGTGCCCGACGGTCGGGTCGTGGGCATTTCCAAACTCGCCCGCGTGGTCGAAGCGTTCGCCAAACGACTGCAGATCCAGGAGCGCCTGACCGCGCAGATCGCCAACACCATCAATGACGTATTGAAGCCGCAGGGCGTCGGCGTCGTCATCAAGGCCAAGCACCACTGCATGTCGACACGCGGCGTGCGCAAACACGACAGCGATCTGGTGACGAGCCGCATGCTCGGGTGCTTCCGCGACAACGCGATGACGCGCCAGGAATTTCTGGGGCTGGTCGATTGAGCGCTGCGGTCGTCGCGCCGGTTTCGGGTCGCCGCGCCTATCGGGTGCGCTTATGAGCACAGGCGACCCCGTCCGCTGAGACTGAAAAACACATGGCCCCGCTGCCCAAGACCCACTCCGCGATTGCGAATCGCATCGCAGCCATCGACTGGGTGGCGGTGGCTACCGATCTCGACGCGCGCGGGTGTGCCGTATTGCCTTCGCTGCTCGATCGAGCCACGTGTGACGCCGTGCGTGGGCTCTATCGCGACGACGCGCCGTTCCGCAGCCGGATCGTCATGGCGCGGCATGGGTTTGGCCGTGGTGAGTACAAATATTTTGCCTACCCACTGCCCGCTACCATCGCGGCTCTGCGCGGTGCGCTCTATCCCCATCTGGCGCCGATCGCCAACGGCTGGGGTGCGCGCCTCGGGCACGAGACGACCTTTCCCGACACGCACGAAGCCTTCCTCGCACACTGCCATGCGGCCGGCCAGACGCGCCCGACGCCTTTGTTGTTGCAATACGAAGCCGGCGACTACAATTGCCTGCATCAGGACCTCTACGGCCCGACGGTGTTTCCCTTGCAGGTGGCGATCCTGCTGTCCGAGCCGGCGCGCGATTTCGAGGGCGGCGAGTTCGTGCTCGTCGAGCAACGCCCGCGCATGCAATCGCGCGCCGAGGTGGTGGGGTTATCGCAGGGCGACGCGGTAATCTTCGCCGTGAGCGAGCGGCCGGTGGTGGGCAGCCGGGGCGATTATCGGGTCAAGCTGCGCCACGGCGTCAGCCGCCTGCGGCGTGGCACACGCCACACGCTGGGCATCATTTTCCACGACGCGGCCTGACCGCAGCGGCGTGCCGGGCACAGCGCCCGGCACCGGCCGCTTTCACTGTGCCGTGAGCCCGCCGTCGACGACCATACCCGACCCGGTCATGAAGCCCGCATCGTCGGACGCCAGGAACACGATGCCCAGGGCGATGTCCTCGGGCATCCCGAGCCGGCCGATCGGATGCTGTTTCAAGGCCATCGAGCGTGCCTCGTCGACATCGTTGCTGCCGGTCAGTTTGGCGCGCGTGGCGAAGGTTTGAGCCCCCATGTCTGTTTCGATCACGCCGGGATGGATGGAATTGACGCGGATTTTCCACCCCCTCCGACCGAAGGCCAGCGCCGTCGATTTCGTGAACAGCGTCACACCACCCTTGGTCATGGAATAGAGCGGATCGAGCTGCGAACCGACGAGGCCCGCCACCGAAGCGAGGTTGACGATGGCCGAGCCGTGCCGGCTGGTGGCGCCACTTTCGGCCAGCGCGGGCGCGCACAGTTTCGTGCCCAGATACACACCCGTCATATTGATCGCGACGAGCTTGTGCCATTCCTCGAGCGACGCCTCCATGAAGTCGCGCCCTAGGAACATGCCGGCGTTGTTGACGAGGATGTCGAGCTTGCCGAACTGTTTGAGGGTCACGTCGACGGCCGCTTTCCACGGACCCTCCGTCGTCACATCGAGTGGCACGAACAGCGCTTTACCCCCAGCGGCCGTGATTTCTTTCACCGTCTCGCGCCCACGCTCCTCGAGCACGTCGCCGATGACGACGCTGGCGCCTGCAGCCACCATTCGGCGCGCCGTCTCCGCCCCGATGCCACGTGCCGCACCCGAGACGAGTGCCACTTTGCCCGCGAGACTGTTCATGACCCCTGTCCTCCCTGTGTATGGAAACCAACGCTGCACGGCATCGGGCAACCAATCACCGCGCCGCACCGTTTGAGTGATACCATCGCACACACCCCTCTTGCTATGCTGGAGCGCACCCGGTCGGGGATGCCGTCCTCGCGAGGTCCTCCCGCGCCATGCAGATCTATTTGCCGATCGCCGAAATCGCTTCGAGCCTGCCGATGTTGATCGGGCTGGGACTGGCGGTGGGCGTGCTGTCGGGCCTGTTCGGCATCGGCGGTGGCTTTATTTTGACGCCGATACTGATTTTCATCGGCATTGCTCCCGTGATCGCGGTGGGAACGGGGGCGGCGCTCGTCACCGCCTCGTCCGTGACCGGCGCGCTCGCCCACTGGCAGCGGCGCAACGTCGATCTGCGGCTGGGTGCCTATTTGGTGGCCGGCGGATTGCTCGGCGTGCTGGGTGGCATTCGCCTGCAACACGCGCTGAAAGCAGTGGGCCAGCTCGACGTTTTTACCACGCTGTCCTACGTCATTCTTCTGGGCGTCGTCGGCACGCTGATG
>JANOHP010000193.1:0-2047 GCA_031406575.1 Hyphomicrobiales bacterium | reverse complement strand
ACCGCCTGCCACGCCACATCGACGGCGTGCACGACATAGGCTCTCGCGGCGTTGAGGATAGCTTCAGCGGTTCCCACACGCGATTGCACATACGGACGATCACGCAGCAAGGCCATGGACTGGGTCGACGCGTCGCGAAGGGCAATGTCGATAAATGTGTCTATCGCACCTCGGGCAATTCCAAGGGCATTCCCCGCCGTGGTCACCCACAAGGCAACGAGGAAGAGACGCTGATTGTAGAGCGCTCCCTTCTCAACGGGTGGCTCGGCAATGAAGCACGAGCGGTCTTCAGGAACGAACGCATCGTCAACGATGAAATCGTGGCTTCCAGTTCCACGCAACCCGATCGTCTGCCAAGTGTCGATAATCCGCGCTTCTTTGATCGGGAGCCACATCGCCCGGACCTTCGGCGTTCCCGCCGGCGTCAGTTGTGGTTTCTCGCCGTCCATGACGACGGTTGGGCAGTAAAGCCAATTCGCGTTCATGATGCCGCTGGCGAAGTTCCACTGCCCCTTGACCCGATAGCCGCCGTCTACCGGCCAAGCTTTGCCCTGCGGTCGCAATGAACCAGCGGCACGAAAATCAGCCGGCGACCCGACCATCTTCCTCAGCGTCTCGGTTGGAAGCCACCCTGTGATCATCGCAACATCGGATGCGATCATCGCGCACCAGCCAACCGAACCATCGGCCTTCGAAAGTTCTTCGATGGCTTCGAATGCAACGAGCGGGGTAACTTCCATCCCACCGACGGATCGCGGCAGAAACATCTGGTAGAGACCAGCGTCAGCGAGCGCCCTGGCCAGGGTCGCTGGCGTCTGGCGCATCTGCTCGGCCTCCTCCCGAGCGGCCACAATCTGCGGAGCAAGCCGGCGAGCGGCAGCGACAATATCGATTTGTCTTCCACTCACGGGCAAATCAGAGCGCATGATGGTACCTCGCGACAAGAGTTGGAATGCCTGCCCTTCGGCGCGACAGCGATCAGGCCCAACCCAACTGGCGGAGTGAATGGTCTGCGTTCCAGATCTTGGTCATGTGCCCGATCTTATCGCCGTCGAATTGCATCACATAGGTGTAGTCTGCCTCGACGCGCTTGCCTGTTGGTGGAACAGGTCCACCCTGACCCGTCTGCGTGCCCGTATAGACTGCTGCGGCGACAACAGCTTTACGTTCGGCGTCAACGCCCCAAGCCTTCACAGTGTAGGCCCCATCGGGAATAGGCCCGAATAAGCCCTTCATCCAGTCGGCGTAAGCTTGGATGGTTCGAACGTCAGAAAGCGCATCAGCCTGGCACGAAAACGTGGCGCCTGAATTGCAGTACGCCTTGCACACATCCCAACCCTTGCCCGTTTCAACTGCGTCGAAAAATGCTTTTGCCGTTTGGTCCATCTTCGTCATCGGATGCTCCTGTACACTCTTGTTTTAAATCACGTCAGCCAACGAACCTTTGCATTCAACAATCCTGAGCACGGCTGCTCCCCATTGTTGCAGCGATAGCGCATAGGCAGCGTTGGCGCGTCAGGCCACGCCGTCCACAGCAATGGCAGTCGTCTTCGACGTCTTGAACCGGATCGCCGCAACTTCAGCGTAATCGGGATCGGCGAAGAAATTCCGGATTGCCTGCCGGTTGGGGAACTTGAAGATTACGAGCCGGTTCGGCTTCCAGTCACCCTCAATGACTTCGAACTCGCCACCGCGAACGACATACTCGCCGCCGTGCTTTGCGATGAACTCGGACGCTCGGGTCCGATATGTTTGGAACCCCTCGGGATCGTGGATCTCGATATCAAGCAGCAAGTATGCCGTCATGCGTTCCTCCCATCTGGTCGAGGTCTTTGCAGGTTGGCCACCGCCCCGACGTTACCGACAGCATGGCACGATCGTTGATCTCAGGTCTATCGCATCGACGCGTGTCGAGCGCCGCGCAGATCAGCAGCTGGCGGATGAGGCGGTGGCAGATGAAAGTTCACTCGGGCGCGCCTATGCCCCGTCTGGCGGCCATGCTACCGTGCCATTGGTGCAATCGTTTCGAACGCACTATAGGGGAACT